>MHEU01000023.1:55595-89822 GCA_001805245.1 Nitrospirae bacterium RIFCSPLOWO2_02_FULL_62_14
CCCTTTTTCAGCGTGGAAATGCTCGCCGTCTGAGGCGGCGATGCCGGAACCTTCCTGCCCGCGATGTTGGAGGGCGTAGAGCCCCAGGTAGGTGATGTTGGCCGCTTCCTTGTGGCCGTAGATGCCGAAGACCGCGCATTCGTCGTGGAATTTGTCGGGGGTGATGAACTGGGGACGTGGAACGTGACCCTTCGACAAGCTCAGGGTCCCGAGCAAGGTCGAGGGAGGCGTGGGCTGCCCAGCCATCGGAAGCTCTTTTCGGGTGCGGCCCATGACCCCTACTCCTCACGCCTGACTGAGCGCCCGTTCAAGGCTGTTACCCCATTTGTCTAACAGGGTTTTTAAGTCTGCGTCAACCCGGCAGGCAGAAGCCTGCTTACTTGCTTCGATATCGATCACCAGCCGTTCGCCGCCGACGGTCCCGATCTTCGCCGCCGGTACGCCCATGTCCTGGGCAATCCTCAGAACATTATCGGCAGAATCGGCCTTGACCGAGAGCACGATCCGGGACTGGCTCTCCCCGAACAGCAGCGCATCCCGCCGGATCGTATAACCGGTTAATCGTACCACAGCGCCGAGCGGTTGTGCCGGATCGGACATGCAGCATTCGGCCAGCGCGACAGCCAGGCCGCCATCCGAGCAATCGTGCGCCGATTGAACCAGCCCCTTACGAATCAGTTTCAACGTGCAGGCATGGAGCATTTTTTCCGTGTCCAGGTTCAGATACGGCGGCTCGCCCTGTTCGCGGTGATGGACCACGCGCAGGTATTCCGTCCCGCCCACATCTTCCCGCGTCGCTCCAAGCAGGATGATCGCATCCCCCGCCTGCTTGAACCACTGGGTCATGGCCTTCTCGGCCTCTTCGATCAGCCCGACCATCCCAAGAATCGGCGTGGGATAAATATTCAGCCCGTTCGTCTCGTTGTAGAAGCTCACGTTGCCGCTCACCACCGGCACATTGAAGGCCTGGCAGGCGTCGGCAATGCCTTCCACCGACAGAATGAACTGCCACATGACTTCCGGCCGCTCCGGGTTGCCGAAATTCAGGCAGTCCGTAAGGCCGATCGGCTCGGCGCCGGAGCAGATGAGATTGCGCGCCGCCTCCGCCACCGCGATCATGCCTCCCATATAAGGATGCAGCACGCAGTACCGGCCGTTGCAATCCGCCGTGATCGCCACCGCCTTGTTCGTCCCCTTGATCCGGAGCACCGCCGCATCCGAACCGGGCCGCACCATGCTGTTCGTCCGCACCATGTGGTCGTATTGCTGGTAGACCCACCGCTTGCTCGCGATCGTCGGCGCGTCGAGCAGCTCGAGCAGCGTGGCCGTGTAGTCCTTCGGCTCCTTGAGCGCGTCGAGATTGAGCGCCTGGAGATATTCCTGATATGGCGGCGGGGTATTCGGCCGCTCGTATTTCGGACCATCCTCGGCCAGCGATTTCGCAGGAATCTCCGCCACCACCTTGCCCTGATCCTTCACGCGCAGGATGCCGTCGCCGGTCACGCGGCCCACCACAGCCGCATCGAGATCCCACTTGCGGCAGATTCGGAGGACGTCCTCCTCTTTCCCCTGCTTCGCCACCATCAGCATGCGCTCCTGCGATTCCGAGAGCATCAATTCATAGGGCGTCATGTCCGGCTCGCGCCGCGGAACATGCGTCAGATCGAGTTCAAGGCCGTTGCCGGCTCTCGAGGCCATTTCACAGGATGAACTGGTCAGCCCGGCGGCTCCCATGTCCTGGATGCCGACGAGCAGGTCCGTCTCCATCAACTCCAGGCAGGCTTCCAGGAGCAGCTTCTCCGTGAAGGGATCGCCCACCTGCACAGTCGGCCGCTTGGATTCGGAGGCCTCGTCAAAGGAATCCGAGGCCATCGTCGCTCCGTGAATGCCGTCGCGGCCGGTCTTGGAGCCGACATAGAGCACCGGATTGCCGACGCCCGCCGCCGTCCCCTTGAATAGGCGGTCTTTTTTCGCGATGCCAAGGCAGAACACGTTGACCAACGGATTGTTCGCATAGATTTCGTTGAACACCACTTCGCCGCCGACAGTGGGTACACCCATGCAATTACCGTATGAACTTATTCCTGCTACAACTCCTTTTAGTAAATGCCGGTTTTTTGGATGATCCAGCAGGCCGAAGCGGAGCGAATCCAGCAGCGCGATCGGCCTCGCGCCCATCGTGAAGATGTCACGCAGAATTCCGCCTACGCCGGTCGCCGCGCCCTGGTAGGGCTCGATGAACGAGGGATGGTTGTGGGATTCCATCTTGAAAACCGCGCAGAGGCCGTCGCCGATGTCCACCGCGCCGGCGTTCTCGCCAGGACCCTGCACTACGCGTGGGCCGGTCGTCGGCAACTTCTTCAGATGCACGCGCGAGCTCTTGTAGGAGCAATGCTCCGACCACATGACGGAGAAGATGCCGAGCTCGGTAAAGTTCGGCTCACGACCGAGAATCTCGACGACTTTCTTGTACTCGTCGTCGGAGAGTCCGTGCTGCGCAATGAGGTCCTTGGAGATGGGCTGGGCTGATTGCTTCATGATCCTTTGCGGACCTGCGAGGGGGTAACTTGTCCTCTCTCAAGCAGGTCAAAAAGCTTCTCGTTTCGTGGATGAGTCATAAAGTGCTGAAGAGCCTCGAACCAAATGTCGACCCTTCGCTGAATCGGCAGATTCTGTCGGATGCGCGAAATAATGACCTGGCCACGATAGCCAGAAGCGACATCTTCGAATTCGGTGTCTTGAGTGAGAAGCACAATATCCTCGGTGGTCAACCGCTTGCGAATTTCTGAATCGTTAACCCCACGTTGGCCGAGAATAATGATGTGCTCAACATCGAACGCCGCCTGTTTCAGCCGGTGGTACAACGGCAGTGGGAAGTTCTCATCCAAGAGAATCTTCAAGAGGCTTGCTCGACCGCCGGCGGGACATGCTCAGACACGTGAGCCGCATACCGGAGCGCGGCGAGCACTTGCGCATGACTGATCGAATAGGCTTCCTGCACTGCCTGAAAACTTTCGCCTGCGGCAAGCGCTCCCACAACCGTCGCTACGTCAATCCGTGTCCCGGTCAAGCAAGGTTTCCCAAATCGAACATTGGGGTCCATTGAAATGCCAGGGAATATTTCCATGACTAGGACCTCCCCTTTTCGGTCATGATCTGTTGTAACGCATCGGTCAACAGGATGCCTCTTCCAGCATCAATCTCGGCCAGCCCGTCGAGAATGCCGACCTCCTCTTCGTCGGTCAATGGTCTCGGTTCATCAAGAGGCTCGTCTGCTCCCATTGTATGCTCCTAAATATAACCTCTCCATGATCTTCTTGTATTCCTCATCCGTCAGGTTGTGCTGCGCGATGAGGTCTTTGGATAATTTCATCAGCTACGCCACCACCGCCTTGAGCTTCGCCTTCTTCAGCGCGTCCAGCATAGAGAGGAAGATCACCTGACCGTCGTGGTTGCCGAGGATGTCTTCGGCGCAGCGCTCAGGATGCGGCATCAGGCCCAGCACGTTGCCTTCGGCATTGCGAATACCCGCAATATTATCGAGCGAGCCGTTCGGATTGGCTTCCGGCGTCACTTTCCCCTCCGGCGTGCAATAATGGAAGACGATCTGCGCGTTGGCCTGCAGCGCGGCCAGCGTCACTGGATCGGTGTAGTAGTTTCCGTCCGCGTGGGCGATGGGAATCTTGAGGACCTGCCCCGATTCGCACAGGCCGGTAAAGGGCGTGGCGGCGTTCTCGACTTTGACATGGACGTACTTGCAGATAAAGGAGAGCGACTTGTTCCGCAGCATGGCGCCTGGCAGCAGCCCTGCTTCGAGCAGAATCTGAAAGCCGTTGCAGATGCCGAGGACCATCCCACCCTCCGACGCAAATGTCTTGACCGCATTCATGACCGGCGAGAACCGGGCGATGGCGCCGGTGCGAAGATAATCGCCGTAGGAAAAACCGCCGGGCAGGATGATGGCGTCGAGGCCGGTCAGCGAGGTTTCCTTATGCCAAACCGGGGTGGCCTTCTGGCCGAGGACGCTGGAAATGACGTGGATGCAGTCGTGATCGCAGTTGGAGCCGGGGAAAACGATGACGCCGATATTCATAAACCTCAGAAGGTTAAGGTTGAGGTTCAGGCTGAGTTAGGAGCTCCTTAGCCTCAACCTAAGCCTCAGCCTTGTAATTCGAACCGATACTCCTCAATGATCGTATTGGCGAGAAGTTTCTCGCACATGGCCTTGACCTCGGCCTCGGCCCTTTCCTGCGTCGTCTCCTGCAGATCCACCTCAAGATACTTGCCCATCCGTACATTACTCGCGTTCTTGAAACCCAGCGTCGCCAGCGCATGTTCGATGGCTTTCCCCTGCGGGTCGAGAATACCGGACTTCAATGTAATGTGAATCTTCGCCTTCACAGTTCGGTTTCCTTCTTCGATAAGCCGGTCAGTCCATCAATGTAGGTGCGAATCCAGAAAATGCCCCCGATGGTTGCAATTCCACCGACTGAGAGCGCCGCAAAGGCCCAGCGCCACTCCGAATCGGTCAGGTGATAGGCCATCAGCCCGACGGCGCCAGCCCACACCAGCACCGATGCCACCAAGCCATAGTGCAGAAACCATTGAAGCAGCAGCTTCACCGTTCCTCCTCACCAATTTCTTTTCTTTCCTTTGTGCTCTGAGGTGAGGGGAAAGGCGCGGAACCTTTTCCCTCACCTTACTTCTTTCTTAGATGGGCGGCCGTGACTGCCCTCCACTGCGCGCATCGAGGGAGCACATTCTGATCGTGCGGCCTCTGCGAGCACGGAGGGCAGTCATGGCGTCACCTCTGCGTCCTTCACCCACATACCCTCTTCAGTACTTCTTGATACGCTTCTTCGATCTTGCCCATGTCCTTGCGGAAGCGATCCTTGTCCATGACATCGCCGGTCTTGGCATCCCAGATCCGGCACGTATCCGGCGAAATTTCATCGGCGAGAATCAGCTTGTTGTGGTGGATGCCGAACTCCAGCTTGAAGTCCACCAAGACCATGTTCCGTTCCTTGAAAAACGGCATAAGCACTTCATTCACCCGGCGCGCCTGCTTCTTGATGTCTTCGACCACCGACGGCGTCGCCAGTTTCAGCAGCCGCACATGCTCCTCGGCGATCAGGGGATCGCCCAGCGCGTCGTTCTTGTAGTAGAACTCCACGATCGCGGGCTCGATCTTCTCCCCTTCCTTCAGCCCCAGCCGCTTGGCGAGGCTCCCCGCCACGATGTTCCGCACGACCACTTCGATGGGAACGATGGCGACCTTCTTCGTGAGCATCTCGCGGTCGTTCAACCGCTCGATGAAATGGGTGTGCACGCCGTTTTCCTCGAGCACCTGGAACAGGCGCGAGGCCACCTGGTTATTGACCACGCCCTTGTCCACGATCGTGCCGCGCTTCTGCGCGTTGAAGGCGGTCGCATCATCCTTGAAATACTGGATGACGTGGTCGGGCTTCGACGTCGCGAAGACTTTCTTCGCCTTACCTTCGTAGAGCATCGCTCCTTTCGTCACTTTGCCCTCCCCTTCCCGGTTCCAAACACGCGACGGTAAATCGTGTCCACATGGCGCAAATAATACCGGGGATCGAAACAGACCTGGATTTGCGCGTGCGTCAGGCGCTTCGTGATGAACGGGTCCTTGCTGACCAGATCGTGAAAACCGGACCGGCCCTTCCACGCAGACATGGCGCAGCGTTGCACGGCCTCGTAGGCCTCCTTGCGCTGCGCACCCTTGTCGATCAGCGCGAGCAGGAGCCGCTGCGAATAGACCAGCCCTCCGGTCATCTCGAGATTCTGTTTCATCCGCTGCGGATAGACGATGAGGTTGCGGACAAGATCGGTGATCCGCACCAGCATGTAATCGATCAGGATCGTGCTGTCCGGCATGATCACGCGCTCGACGGAGGAATGGCTGATGTCCCGTTCATGCCAGAGCGCCACGCTCTCCATCGCGGCCAGGCTGTTCGCCCGGACGACACGCGCCAGGCCGCAGAGATTTTCCGATGCGATCGGATTGCGCTTGTGCGGCATGGCCGAGGATCCCTTCTGCCCTTCCGAGAAGTATTCCTCCGCTTCCAGCACTTCGGTGCGCTGCAAATGCCGGATTTCCGTCGCGAACTTTTCGATGCTCGCCGCGAGCAGCGCCAGCGCAGACGCATAGGCCGCATGGCGGTCCCGCTGAACGATCTGATTCGACACCGGGTCGGTCTGCAGTCCGAGTTTTTTGCAGACATACTCCTCGACTTCGGGACCCGAATGCGCGAAGGTGCCCATCGCGCCGGACAGCTTGCCGATGGCGATTTCCTTGCGGACGATCCGCAGCCGGTCCCGGTGACGCCTGGCTTCCTCGTACCAGATGGCCAGCTTGAAGCCGAACGATATCGGCTCGCCATGCATGCCGTGCGAACGGCCGACCATGATCGTGTCGCGGTGCTCGAACGCGCGCTTCTTGAGCACCGAGAGCAGCACTTCCATGTCGAGCAGAATCAGGTCCAGCGCCTCGCCCATCTGGACGGCCAGCGAGGTATCCACGATGTCGGAGGAGGTCAGGCCCGCATGCAGGTACCGCACGTCCTTGCCGACCGGTCTGGCGAGGGATTCGAGGAACGCGATGACGTCGTGCTTGGTGACTTGCTCGATGGCGGCGATGCGGTCCGGATCAATCTTCGCCTTGCGGCGGATTTTGGAGGCGACTCCGCGCGGGACCCGCCCGGCCTTTTCGAGCGCTTCGCAGGCGAGCAGTTCAACCTCGAGCCAGATCTCGTATTTTCGTTTGAGGTCCCAGACGGCCTTCATCCGAGGCAGTGTGTAGCGCTCGATCACTTCCCTGCCTCCGTCAGTTCCGCCCGTTTATCCGCCAGCCGCGGATCTTCTTTGAGCACCTTGTCGAGGATGCCGTTGACGAACCGCTTGGTTTCGTCGTCGGCGAATTGCTTGGCCAGCTCGATCGCTTCGTTCACGGTCACCTTCGCCGGTACATCCGGCAGCCAGAGCAATTCATACAGGCCCATGCGGAGGATGTTGCGGTCCACGATGGGCATGCGCTCAATAGTCCAATTGGCGGCCAGCTTGCCGATGAGCGCGTCGAGTTCGTCGTGGCGCGCCATCACCCCTTCGACGATCTGCTCGGCAAACTCGCGCACGTCGGGCGCAGTGGGATGCTGAGTCCAATAGTCCGCCAGCCAATGTTCCGTGGTCCGGTGAATGTCCCACTGAAAGAGGAGTTGCAGCGCACAGACCCGTGATTGGCGGCGAATACCCATACGCGCTGCTACCCGGCCTGAGCCACGATCATTTTTTTCGTTTCTTCGCGGGACGGCCCGCCGCCGTGCTCTTCAGAGACTGGCCTTTGCTGCCGCGCAATTGCTTCATCAGGTCGGCCATCTGCACAGCGGTGCGGGCTGCTTCCGAACCGCGGTTGCGCTCCGGCTCGGCGGACCGCTCCAGGGCCTGCTTGCCGGTATCCGTCGTCAGCACGCCAAAAATGACCGGCACCGACATCTCCAGCGCCGCCCGGGCGATGCCCCGGCTGGTCTCCGAACTGATGAATTCGAAATGCGGGGTCTCGCCGCGAATGATGGCGCCCAGACAGATGACGGCGTCGTAGCGTCCGGACTTTCCAAGCTCCCTGGCAACAAGCGGGATTTCATACGCCCCGGGAACAAAGGCCACGTCGATGGCATCCTTGTCCGCGCCGGCCTCGACCAGCACATCCATCGCGCCGGCCAGAAGACGGCTCGTGACGAATTCGTTGTACTTGCTGACGATGATGCCAAACCGGCATCCCTTGGCCTCTAATTTCCCTTCCAGTGTTGCCATAGTGATTTCGATGCTCCTTGTGAAAGGCGTCACACCTTCTTCAATAAATGGCCCAGCTTGTTTTTCTTGGTCCGCAGGTACCGTTCGTTGGCGTCGCCCGGGGTAATCTCGATCGATACCCGCTCGACGACTTTCAATCCATAGCCCTCGATGCCGACGATCTTGCGCGGATTGTTGGTCATCAGCCGGATCTGCCGGAGCCCCAGATTGACCAGAATCTGCGCGCCGATCCCGTAATCACGCAGGTCCGGCTTGAACCCGAGCTTGAGATTCGCCTCGACGGTGTCATGGCCTTCGTCCTGCAGTTTGTAGGCCCTGAGCTTGTTGATCAGCCCGATCCCGCGGCCCTCCTGATTGAGATACAACAGGACTCCGCGCCCTTCCTTCTGAATCATCTCCATCGCCCGGTGCAACTGCTCGCGGCAGTCGCATCGCAGCGATCCGAAGACGTCGGCGGTCAGGCAGCCGGAATGCACGCGCACCAGCGTCGGATCGGACGAATCCACCCGCCCCTTCACCAGCGCCACGTGCGTGCCGCCATCCACTTCGTTCTCGAACACGATCGACTCGAATTCACCGAACGTCGTCGGCAGGTGCGCCTCCGCCACCCGTCTGACGAACGTTTCGCGGCGCATGCGGTGCTCGATCAGCGCCTTGATCGTCACCATCACCAGCTTGTGCTCCCTGGCAAACTCGGCCAGTTCGGGCACGCGGGCCATGGTGCCGTCCTCGTTCATGATTTCGCAGATCACGCCTGCAGGCGACAGACCGGCGAGCCGCGCCAAATCCACCGACCCTTCGGTCTGGCCGGCGCGCTTGAGCACCCCGCCCTTCTGCGACTTGAGCGGAAAGATGTGGCCCGGCCGGGCCAGATCGGCAGGCTTGCACTTCGGATCCACGGCGGTGTGAATGGTGGTGGCCCGGTCGGCGGCCGAAATGCCGGTCGTAATGTTGTGACGCGCGTCGATCGAGACCGTGAAGGCGGTGCCGAACGTCGCGGTGTTCACCGGCGCCTGGGGAGGCAGTTGCAACTCGTCGACACGCTCCGGCGTCAATGCCAGGCAGATCAACCCGCGTGCATGCTTGGCCATGAAATTGATCGCGGCGGGCGTAACCTTCTCGGCCGCCATGACGAGATCGCCCTCGTTTTCCCGGTCTTCATCGTCCACCAGGATCACAAAGCGGCCTTTTTTAATTTCTTTGATCGCTTCTTCGATCGTATTGAACGGCGATGCCATGTTCCTGCTCGATTATAGATAGGCGAGAGATTCGATAAGTGCTTAATATATAATACGTTTTGCGCCCGGCTGTCAACGGGGAAAACCGTCACGGGATGCGCAATTACGAGCGCCGGCACGCCGCTCCATCACGAAAACACTGACCCATGCGGCGCAGGCCAGCGCAGCGAACAGCAGGAATCCGGTCCGGTAGGTTCCTGTCACATCTTTCAGCGCGCCCAGCCACGCAGGCAGCAGAAATCCGCCCAATCCGCCGGCGGCGCCGATCATCCCGGACGCCAGCCCCATCTGCTTGGAATAGCGGTCGGACACGATCTGAAACACGACGCCGTTTCCGAATCCCATGCTGGCCACGGCCGCCACGAGCAAGGGCACCGCCCATGCGAATGGCGGAAGAGCGCTGACGACCGCGACGAGCACGGCCGTGGCCGGCAACAGCCACGCCAGCACGGCCCGTCCACCCGCCCGATCGGCGACATGTCCGCCCCACGGCCGGATCAGACTGCCGGCCAATCCGCAGAGCGCCGTGACCGAGCCTGCCGTGACGACGTCCAGTTCATAGTGGTCATGCAGAAAGATCGGCAGAAAACTGCACAGTCCGGCAAATCCGCCGAACGTCACTGCGTACAGAAAACACAACCAGTAACTGAACGGCTGCTTGAGCAGCCCCGCCACATGGTCCCATCTGCCTGCGTCGCGCCAGGCGGAAGAGCCGCCGATATCCCGGCGGACCAGCATGCCGAACAGCGCCAGCGTCACGACGACCGGCACCGCCATCAGACCGAATACGCCATGCCAGCCGACGCTCTGCGCCAATCGCGGCGCAAAGAATGCGGCCAGAACGATCCCGCTGTTGGCCGACGCCGCCACGCCCATCGCCAGCCCGTGATGTGCCGGCGGATAGGCGCGGTTGGCCAGCGGCAGCGAGACGGCAAAGCTGGCGCCGGCAATGCCGAGACACAGCCCCATCACCAGCAGTTCGTCGTAACTGGACACGCCCAGCCACCCCCACACCAACACCAGGCTTTCACCGGCCAGCAAGGCAAGCCCCGTCGGCTTCGGGCCGAACCAGTCGCTGCAGACCCCGGCGCCGATCCGCAACAGCGCGCCGCCGAGCAGCGGCATCGCCACCACCAGGCCCTTTTGCGTGGCCGTGAGATGAAATTCGTCCGCGATGAAGACGCCGAGCGCCCCGACCAGCAGCCAGGCCATGAAGCTGACTTCGAAATGCAGCCATGCCGCGACCAGCGACGGCCAATGCCCGCTCCGTATGGCCCGCACAATGTCTTTCACACGGCCTCCCGCTTTATTGCCTGCACAGCCTAGCACAGGATGCAACATGTTTTGTGCCGGCGCCACGTAACGTTTATAATCCTCGCACGTATGGCACAACGCCTTCCAGAGCCTGATCCCGACGCCGTTGAAACGGACGATGAACCGTCGCACCCGCTCACGCCGGAGCTCGCCGACAATTTAGTTGACGAGAAGCCCGCCCGTCCCGCCGGGAATCGCGCCGCGGCCGTATCCTCCACGGCGGTCACGCCGATCACGACCCTGCAGCGGTATCTGGCCGAAGTGCGCCGCTACCCGTTTTTGTCGAAGGAGGAGGAGCTGGCGCTCTTCCGCGAATACCAGACGAAGGACAGCCGCGAGGCGGCGGTCAAGCTGATCCTCTCGAACCTCCGCGTCTCCGTCTCGATTGCCGCGGAATACTTACATACCGGCGCCGACCATATGGATTTGATCCAGGAAGGCAACGTCGGCCTGATGCAGGCGATCAAGAAGTTCGATCCGACGAAGAACGTCCGCTTTCACGCCTACGCAGCCTGGTGGGTGCGCGCCTACATCCTGCGTTATCTCCTGAACACCCACCGGCTGGTGAAAGTCGGCACGACCCAGGATCAGCGCAAGCTCTTTTACAATCTGCGCAAGGAAAAGGCCAAGCTCGAGCGGGAAGGATTTACGCCGGATGCGAAGCTCCTGGCCGACCGGCTCAACGTCAGCGAGCGCGACGTCGTGGAAATGGACCAGCGCATGGGGAGTTGGGAAGTGTCGCTTGACCAGCCCCTGAAGCAGGATAACGACGGCGGCACCCTGCTCGACATCCTTCCCGCGCAGGAGGCCCCGGCCGACGAGCAACTGGCCAGTCTGCAGCTCCGCCGCCTGTTTCGGAAAAAACTGGCCGAATTCAGCAAGACGCTCCCCGAGCGCGACGAGGACATCCTCCGGAACCGCATCCTGTCCGAGACACCGGTCACGCTGGAAGACCTGGGCCATAAATATGGCATTACCAAGGAACGCACCCGCCAACTGGAAGCCCGCCTGATCGACCGTCTCAGGGACTATATTAAAAAGGATGTGGCCGATTTCGATTACCTGCGATCGTAATATAAGCATATTAAAATCAACGACTTATATCGTTTAGGCAAAGCACTCTTCCGGCAAAGAAAACCTCTGTTCTCCCCCTTGACTTGGACAGGATTAGCGCTATTTCCCCATCTGTTCTATGTGATAGCTTCGAGCGTTCAGAGCCAATCACAATCATAGAACAGTCAATAACCACCTGTAAGGAGGAGCAGCGTTATGTCATCATCGGCAACGAAGGAGAAGAAAGAGTCCAAGGCTGCCAAGGGCTTCCATCCCCTCGGCGACCGCGTGTTTGTCACCTATACGGAAGAAATGGAACGGACCGCGGGCGGTATCTATGTGCCTGACTCCGCCAAGGAAAAGCCGCAGCGGGGCGTGGTGCAGGCGATCGGGAAAAAGGTCGAGCATGTCAAGGTCGGCGACCAGGTGCTCTTCGATAAATACTCTGGCAGCAAGCTGAAGATCGACGACGAAGAATGCCTCATCCTCAAGGAAGAGGATATCCTGGGCATCTTCGCTCACTAATCACCCACTCACATACGACACACTAGTTTTATTTAAGGGAGGACTCACATGGCAAAGCAGTTATTGTATAGCGATGCAGCTCGGGCCGCGATCCTGAGAGGCGTCAACCAGTTGGCCAACGCCGTGAAGGCGACGCTGGGCCCCAAGGGCCGCAATGCGATTCTGGACAAGAAGTTCGGCGCGCCGACCATCACCAAGGACGGCGTCACCGTCGCCAAGGAAGTGGAACTGAGCGACCCCTACGAGAACATGGGCGCCCAGCTCGTCCGCGAAGTCGCCAGCAAGACCAGCGACACGGCGGGTGACGGCACCACCACTGCAACCGTACTGGCCCAGGCCATTTACCGCGAAGGCGCTAAGAACATCACGGCCGGCGGCAATCCGATGGAAATCAAGCGCGGGATTGACCGGGCCGTCGAAGCCGTCATCCTGGAGTTGAAGAAGCTGAGCAAGCCCTGTCAGGCCAAGACGGAGATTTCCCAGGTCGGCACCATTTCAGCCAACAACGACAAGACCATCGGCGACCTGATCGCCGAGGCGATGGAGAAGGTCGGCAAGGACGGCGTCATCACCGTCGAGGAAGCCAAGTCCATGACGACCTCGCTGGACGTGGTCGAGGGCATGCAGTTCGACCGCGGGTACATCTCCCCCTACTTCGTCACCAACGCCGAGCGGATGGAAGCCTCGGTCGAAGAGCCTCTCATTCTCATCAACGAAAAGAAAATCAGCAGCATGAAGGACCTCCTGCCCCTGCTCGAGCAGGTGGCCAAGCTGGGGCGTCCGCTGGTGATCGTCGCCGAGGAAGTGGAAGGCGAAGCACTGGCGACCCTGGTCGTGAACAAGCTGCGCGGGACGCTGAACGTGGCGGCCGTCAAGGCGCCCGGCTTCGGCGATCGTCGCAAGGCCATGCTGGAGGATATTGCCATCCTCACCGGCGGCCAGGTGATCTCGGAAGATCTCGGCCTCAAGCTCGAGAACGTCAAGCTCACGGACCTGGGCCGCGCGAAGCGCATGACGATCGACAAGGACAACACCACGATCGTCGAGGGCCATGGCGATCCGAAGAAGATCGAAGCCCGCGTGAAGCAGATCAAGGCACAGATCCAGGAGACCACCTCGGACTATGACCGGGAGAAACTCCAGGAACGTCTCGCCAAGATCGTCGGTGGCGTGGCCGTCATCAACGTCGGCGCCGCAACCGAAACCGAGATGAAGGAAAAGAAAGCCCGCGTCGAAGACGCACTGCACGCCACCAAGGCGGCAGTCGAAGAGGGCGTCGTCCCAGGCGGCGGCGTGGCGCTGCTCCGTTGCATTCCGGCGCTGGACACCCTGAAGGGTATCCCGGCCGAGCAACTGGTGGGCGTGACCATCGTGAAGCGGGCGCTGGAAGAGCCGCTCCGCCAGATCGTCGAGAACGCCGGCGTCGAGGGTTCAGTCGTGGTGGACAAGGTCCGGCAGGAAAAGAACCCGGCCTATGGCTTCAATGCCGCCACCGAAGAGTACGGGGACATGCTCAAAGCCGGCATCATCGATCCGACGAAGGTCACGCGTTGTGCGTTGCAGAACGCAGCGAGCGTCGCCGGCCTGATGCTGACGACCGAAGTCATGATCACCGAGTTGCCGGAAGAGAAGAAGGAACCGGCCGGTGGTGGTGGCCACGGACACAGCCACGGCATGGAAGGCATGTACTAAGAAGCGAGCAGCACGTAGCAAATAGCTGATAGCTTCGGAAAAGGGCCCGGAAACCCAATGCGGTTTCCGGGCCCTTTGCTTTTCCGGTCAGGGCTGCCAGCTATTCGCTGTTCGCTACTCGCTTTTTTTGACTGCGGGCGGCCTTGACGAGCGCGGATCGCGCCGGGGCGTTGAACAGATTTTTAAAAATGCGATGCACGTTCGCCGTGTGCCGGCGGTGGTCGGAGAGAAACTTCCGGCCTGCCGCCCTCCGATCGACCGGGTCATACCCGAGCCGGATGGCGCAACGCGCCAACTCGTCGGGTGATTCGGGCAGCGCGTGGGTCTGAAGATCGTGGACCATCTGCAATTTGTGCTCGACGTCCCGCAGGAACACGTATGCCCGCTCAAGAGTTCGCCGGTCCGCGGACGAGAGCAGCCGGTGGCGGGCCATCCTCTCCAATGCCCCCAGCGTGCTGCGGTCCCGGAGATCCGGCAGCCTGCCGCCGAGAAGGATCTGCGCCGCCTGCACGATAAACTCGATCTCGCGGATACCGCCCCGCCCCAGCTTGACATTTCGGCGCTCCTGCCCCCGGTCGGCCATTTTCGCATCGATCATGTCCTTCACGGCTTTGATCTGGGCCAGAATCGCCTCCGGCGCATGTGCGTCCGTCCCGTCAAAAATAAACGGTTTGATCCGGCTCAAAAACGCCTCGCCGACTGAACGGTCGCCTGCCACCGGCCAGGCTTTGAGCAACGCCATCCGCTCCCACTGTTCGCCCCGCGTGCGATAGTACTGCGCGTAGCGGTCGAGCGACCGGGCCAACTGGCCGCTGGTGCCTTCGGCGCGGAGCCGCAGGTCCACCCGAAAGACATGGCCCTCCTGCGTCACATCCGCCAGGGTCTTCGTGACGGCACGCGCCAGACGTTCAAAATATTCCTCGTTGGAGATGCCGCGGCTCGAGTCCCTGGCGCCGGCACGGCCGGCTGGTGCCGTCGTGCCGCTGTCGGAGGCGTAGACAAACAGCAGGTCCACATCGGAGCTGAAATTGAGTTCGCCACCGCCGAGTTTTCCCATGGCAATGACGGCGAAGCCGGTCTCGACCAGCCGACCGCTGGAATCTTTATGTCTTGGCCTGCCGTATTCCTGGTTCAGCCCGGCGCCGGCAATCTCGTAGGCGGCATGGATCAGCACGCAGGCCAGGTCCGTCAATGCTGCGGTCGTCTCCCTGACATCGGCCATCCGCAGTAAATCTCGAATGCCGATGCGCAGCATCTCGCGCCGCCGGAACCGCCGCAGCGCATCCAGCTGAAGCTCCGCCGCCTTGACGTTCCCCAGCATCATGCGCAGCGACGCCGCCAGCATGTCCCGCGACGGCCTGCGCGTCAGGACTTGTTGTTCCGCCAGCCAGTAGACCAGCAGCGGATCCCGGATCAATGTCTGGGCCATGGACGGACTGTTCCCGAAAATCGTGCAGAGCAGATGCAGCATGCGCGGGTTGCCGCCGAGATAATCGAGAATCTGGCTCCGGTTGAGGCCGGCCTGCAGGAAACGCTCCCAGTGATTGAGGCCCTGATCCGGATCGGCGGTCCGGGCCAGCATGCCCAGGAGCTCGCCGAGAAATTTGGCCAGGAGCAGCCGCGTGCGGGGCTCGCCGGCCATGGACTGAAGATTGGCGTCGGCCAGCTTGAGGTCTGTCAGCCCGTAGGGCGCCAGCAGCCTGGCCACGCCGTCCGGCTTCAGGCCCGAAGCCAGCAGGAGCGGCGACGGGTCATGCTTCCGGACGGCCGACCACCCCTTGCGGGATCGTCGCGGGCGGGAAGATGGAGCACGTGTCATGGCTCGGCATTATACCGGTGCAGCCCGCATTATTCATGGGGGTTCGTGACGAAACCGCTGAGACGCCGTGCGAGACGGGCGCGTGGAGCCTGGGGACTGGCTCCGCCGTTTGCGGCGGTGCCTTGTATCTTAGTTCGGTGTTGGTTCACGATATGTCTTCAGGCAACCCAGACGTGACAGACCGATGGTGCCGAGGTCTTCAAAGACCGTGGGACAGCGCGGGTCATCACGTCTACATTCTGAATAAGCCCGAACAGTTGCGTGGGCCATTGAGCCCGCATCGCAAGGCTGGGACACAGAATTGGGGAGCCTGGTTCTCTGGTCCGTCAGTTGTGGCATGCGTGCCTCTGAGCACGCAGGGGCGCCCCTGCGTGCTTGACAGTCAAGACAGTTGCTGTCCCCTTGCACGTGGCGCAGAACGGGGACAGGCGCCAGGAAGAAGGGCGCCAGTCCCAGCAGGCTGTTGACCGACCGAGCAGCGAGCCCGCCATCCCTTGTTTGGCGTGTACCGCGCGCTTTTTATCGTCGTATCGAAATGAATGCGCGCGGATAAAACCCTCAAGTGCTTTCTTTCTGAAGTTACGAGCGGAGAGGTCCTTTGCCTCCAGTGGGCTTAGATTCTGCCGCGTGCAACTGCGGTCAGCGTGTCGCAGCGGCGTATCGGCGGTTGCAGTAGAAGCCGTCATGAATAATGCGGGCTCACCTCGTACAATCACGCACGCTTTCGCTATACTGGCGCCATGGACCAGCAGGCGATACAGCGCGACGCCATCCTGAACAATCTTCTGGCGTCGGCCCCGGACCTTGCGCCGGACGTGGTGCGCGACTTCCTGTCCCGCATGGACGAGGAATACTTCCAACGGTTTCAGCCGGCCGACATCATCCGGCATCTCCAACTCGTCGAGCGCCTGACGCCCGATCATCCCTGCCACGTGTCCGTGACGGAACACGACGGCGGATGGTTGCTGGTCATCGTGGCCTACGACTATTTTTCAGAGTTCGCGGCCATCGCCGGTCTCCTCTCCAGCCATCGCCTGGATATCCGCGAGGGCGCGCTCTACACCTACACGGATGCATCGGGCCAGGCCGGCCCGCGCCCCGCCGCTCCCGGAAGACGCGCCCCGACCCGTCCCGGCCTGTCACGGAAGAAAATCGTGGATGTGTTCCGTGTCCGTCCGCTCCCCGGCTCGACGTTCGGCCCTACGGAGCAGCGCGCGCTGGCCGGCGAGCTCGAGCAGGTCATCCGCCTGCTGGATGCCAGGCAATTTACCGATGCGCGCCGGTTCGTCAACCGCCGGCTGGTCGAAACGCTCGGCAAGGCGCGCGGAGCATTCCACGGCCTCCTGGCGCCCGTCCAGATCCGGTTCGATAACCAGGCCTCACCGACCAGCACCGCCATGGACATCCGTTCGACCGACACGCCGGCGTTCCTCTATGCCTTCGCCCTCGCGCTGTCGATGCGCGGGCTCTATATTCACCAGGCCCGCTTCGAGCATGTCGGGGATGAGTTGCACGACCGCTTTTTCGTCCGCGGCCGGCACGGCAGGAAAATCGAGAGCAAGGCCGAGCAGCAAGAACTGCTCGTCACCGCCACGCTCGCCAAACAGTTCACGCAGCACCTGATCTGGGCTCCCGATCCGACCAAGGCCCTGGAATCCTTCGATCAGTTCCTGGACCAGCTGTTCCGCGACGCCCGCGGAAAAAAAACGCTGGCCTTCCTTTCGAAAAAATCGACGCTGCCGCTCCTCGCCCGCCTGCTCGGCACCAGCGAGTACCTCTGGGAGGATTTTGTCCGCCGGCAGCATGCCAACCTACTGCCGATCCTGGATGCCCACCGCGACACGCCGCTCGTCCGCACCCGGCAGCAATTGGCGCTCGCGCTCCGCCGGCAACTGGCCCGCGCCGGCACCGACGAGCGGCGCCGGGCCATCCTCAATCAGTTCAAGGATCAGGAACTGTTCCGCATCGACATGAAACATCTGTTGGACCAGAAGACCACGCTGCCCGATTTTTCACGCGCGCTGACCAATCTGGCGGAAGCCATCCTGGAGCAGGCCGTGGCGGACTGCGCCGCCAGTCTCGTGCGCCGGCATGGCGTGCCCCGGCTCGACCGCCGGACGCCCTGCCCCTTTGCCGTCTTTGCCATGGGAAAGTTCGGCGGCCGGGAACTGGGGTACGCCTCCGACATCGAAGTCCTCTTCGTCTTCGGAGGACCCGGACGGACGTCAGGGCGGCAGCCTCTCGATCATAGCGAGTACTACGAACGCCTGGTCCATATGCTGCTGCAATGGATCGAAGCGAAGCAGGAGGGAATTTTCCGCCTGGATGTGAGACTGCGTCCGCATGGCGGGAAAGGCCTCCTGGCCAATACCCTGGATGAACTGCGCCGCTATTACAGCCCGTCCGGGCTTGCCGCCCCGTTTGAACGACAGGCGTTGACCAAGCTCCGGTTCGTGTGCGGGGACCGTACGTTAGGCGGGCAGGTGGAGGCGCATCGCGATGCCTTCGTCTACAGCGGCCAGCCGTGGGACCTGGCCGCCTCCCTCTCGTTGCGGCGGCAACAGATCAAGGAACTGGTGGAGCCCGGACAGATCAACGTGAAATACAGTCCCGGCGGCATCGTGGACATCGAATACACTGCCCAATACCTGCAGGTATTGCATGGCCATGCCCTCCCCGATCTTCGCACCCCCAACACGCTGGAGGCAGTGGCGGCGGCGGAGCGTCATCGGCTCCTGACGGCCCGCGAGGCCGGGGCTCTGCACGATGCCTATCTGTTCCTGCGAAGCCTGATCGACGCGCTGCGGATCGTCCGCGGCCATGCCAAGGCCCTGGTGCTCCCCGCCATCGGATCGGATGAGTTTATTTTTCTGGCCAGACGGATGGGCTACACGAAAGACGACTGGCAGGGAGAAGCGAACACGCTCGCCGGCGACGTGACGCGGCACATGGAGGAAGCTCGCACGATTTACGCAAACCGGTTCGCCCGGGACAACGGCTAGGCGCTACGCCCGCATTTTCTCCAGGATTTTATCCATTTCCTCCGCATCGAAGGCACGCAGGGTTTCCGTCCGGACGCTGCCTAGGGCGCCTCCGCTGAGCATGATCGCCGTGGCCGATGCCTCGTCCGGCGCCTCGAACACGATCAGGCCGTCATACCGCCCCAGCGTCCAATAGATCCCCTTGACCGACCCGCCGGCTTTCTTGATCGCCGCCTCGAACCGCTCGGACCGCTTGGTCGTGTCCCTGACGTTTTTGATTCCCTGATCCGTCCAGTTGAACAAACACACGAACGTCGACATTCACACCTCCATGACCGATGGTTTAGTCGTCGTCTTCCCCCTGCCCTTCCGCATTCAAACCGGCCAGTTCGGCATAGGCCCGCAGGATATCCGACACGGACAGCACCCCGATAATCGTGCCATCCTCGGTCACCGCGATATGCCGGATCGCCTTCCGTTTCATGAGCGTGATCGCCAGCGACAGCGGTTGGTCGTCCTCGATCGAGATCACCGGCTTGCTCATGCACGATTTTACGGCCGCCGTATTGGGATCCATCCCCTTGGCCACGGCCTTTCGGCTCAGATCCGTGTCCGTGATGATCCCCAGATAGCGCGATCCGTCATCCACCAGCAGCGAGCCGACTTTCCACTTCTGGAGCAGACGTCCCGCCTCTTTGAGCGGAGCGTCCTTGTGCACGCTGCGCACGTCATGTGACATGTAATCGGCCACACACGCATTGGCGAGAGGACTCCTGCCGGCCCCGCCCGTTTGCAGCGTGACGACGCAACTCTCAAGGGCCTGCTTGCGCTGCTGCAGGCTTTCGCGGTGGGTATCCTGGGCGCCTCCCTCCTGCGCCTCTTCCTGCATGTTCAACAGCGCAGCCGCCTCGCCCATGGTCGCGTATTCGTAGGCCTCTCGGAGATCGGACGTTTCGCCGAATACCTCCCCGATCAACGTCTCGGCTTCGGCGTCGAACTCCTCCAGCGACGTGGTCGGTTTCCGTCTGGAAAGAAGCGGCTGGAAACGGGCCAGCAGTTCGCGAAACCGCTCGACATCGTGCGTGACAATCGAGGCTTTATTCTGTTTCTTATGGCCCGGCCTGCCCATACCCTTCCCCGTAAAAAGCAGATGCAGAGTACCGCACCGCCCGTCCGAGAAACAAGAGGGTGGGGACTGGCCCTTTTCCGCCCAGGGCCTGTCCCCCTTCCCACTGGGACAGGCACCGCCGCCATTCGACAGGCTCATGGCCCCGAGCTTAGTCGGGGGGCGGCCGGCGGAGCCAGTCCCTACCCGCCGCCCCGCTTGCCCTGCATTTCTTTATCGTAGAACTCCAGCATCCGGGCAATCTCCTCCCTGGTCATGCCCTTCTCAATCCATCGGTGGGCTTCCTGCGCGAGCAACTCCTTGGCCACCTGGGGAGAACGCTCGCGCACCAGCGGGAGAAACTTGGTGTAAAAATGCTTGGCGACCTCATAGAAGCCCTGCCAATGGACAAAATCAGGCGCTATTTTTGAGAGCCCGTGCCTGGCCCGCCGTCCCTCATGATGCCATAGTTCGTAAAATACCCACTCGATCTCTTCATCGTAGGGAGTCGGCGTGATCTTCTTCATGGCGAGCAGCTTATCCATGGCCGCCTTGGACGGCTTGCCGAATTTTTCGTTATAGAGGGTGATGCCTCCGTCCATCTGCGTGAAGAACCGCTCGACGATCTGCTCGCTGTGGCAGGACGCGCAGACCTGCCTCATCGCTTTCCGGCGGGCTTCGTGGTTCTCGAGCCGCGTCGAGACGACCGGACGGAGGGTCCAGCTGATGCGGTCGCCCACGTCATGCGTGACGTCCTGCGTATGGGTCGCGCTCATGTGGCAGGTGGCACAGGTGGGAAAGAGATAGTCTTTCCCGGGATGCCACTGCTCCGACGGCTGCGCGAGCTTCATCTTGTCCTTGTTCGCCGCAAACATGACACCGTGCTTGCTTTCGTAATAGGCCTCGATCTGGGGATGATCCGGCCCCATATGACAGCGGCCGCAGCTTTCCGGTTGCCGCGCCTGGGCGATCGAGAAACTGTGCCGCGCATGACAGGCGGCGCAAGTTCCCTTCGATCCATCCGGGTTCACCCGGCCGATTCCTGAATTCGGCCATGTGGATGGATGGAGCTTTCCGTTTTCCATGACCTTCACGACGCTGCCATGGCATCCGGCGCACCCCGTGGTAATCACTTCCGGCCCTTCCACGACGTTGCCGAGGAAATTATCGAGGGAATTGGTGAATTGAGCGGCCTTGGCATGATGGGACTTCTCGAATTCCTTGGCCTCTTTGTCGTGGCACTGCATGCAGTCCTTCGGCGTGACCAGCGTGGACACCATCGAACCGTAATGGTCGTAGGCGTCCGGCTCCCCTTTCTCCGCCCGATGGCATTCGACGCACCCGATGCCCTTCGGCGCATGGCGGCTGTATTTCCAATCATTGATTCCGCCGACCGCGATATCCTTTGCCATGTGGCAATCGATGCATTTCTTGTTCTCGCCGGAAATGAACGGCCGCAATCCACCGCCCAGCCGCTCCTCGATCTGCACGTACCCGACCCCGGTCAGCGCAAGGAACAACACGAGGCACAGCCCCCCAATCATGTAACGGGTGAAATTCATTTTCCCGTTCGGCGCATCGTGCCGTTCTTCGCCTTGGTTTCCATCATGTTCGTTCATGGTGTTTCCTTTACCTATTGGCCAGGCTCACATCCGCGTATCCAGATACATCAGGACAGCCACGGCGGCGACGACGACGCTGCCCACAACGGCATTCATGACCATCATCGGCCATCCGCGCTCCGACAACACACGGTCCACGAACGGGTACGCCACAAAGAGTCCGGCTCCACCCAACAGACTCCAGATTGCCACCGGCCCCGGCAGCAGGGAGATCCACATGTACGGCGCGGAGAAATACCATGGCGGCGAGACGTCCGAGGCGACCTCCTGCGGATTGGCGGGAGGTCCCAGCATCGGCGGAAAGATCATGACCAGATCCACGATCAACACCAGGAACCCCACGGCGATCGCGCCCATCTTCAGCGTATGTTCCGGATAGAAGGGATGGAAGCCGCGGCTTCCTTCGACATTCGCGAATCCAAGCAGCCGGACCACCACGACATGGCAGGCCACCAGTCCCCCCAGGAGCACGGGAAGCAGCTTGGTATGCAGGTCATAGAGCCGCAGGAGCGTGTTGCCGGACACCTCCTCGCCGCCCCGCAGGAGGTGCAACAGCGGCGTCCCGACAATCGGCAGTGCCCCGATCATGCTGGTCACGACCGTCATGCCCCAGTACGACACGTTGTCATAGACCAGCGAGTACCCCGTGAACCCCATGGCGAAGGTCACGAATAACACCAGCGAGCCGCTCACCCATTTCAGTTCACCCGGTGGCCGGTAAGCGCGAGTGATGAACACCCGGATGACGTGGAAAAGCAGAAACAGGATCATCAAGTCCACCGACACCTTGTGCAGGCCGCGCACGAACCAGCCCAGATAGACTTCATGCGTAATCTGCTCCACGCTTTCGTAGGCCTTTTCCGGTGACGGCACATAGTAAAAGGTCAGCATGAGGCCGGTCGCCACCAGGAGACCGAACAGCGTGAGAGGAATCGCCCCGAGCGTGTAGGGCCACCAGTCCAAATGCTCCGGCAAGTCCTTCTGGATGTAGTCCACCCAGGACTTCGGAGTCGGTTCCTGTTGAGCCTGCGCCGCCTGTGGTGTTGTGCTCATCTCTTGTTGTGTCCGTTACTTCCGTTGGTCCGTTGGTGCAGTTTGGTCCATTACATCCGTCACGAGTCCTTAACCGACCAACGGTCTAAACTGACTCAACGGGCCCAACGTCCTTCACGTGCTCTGGATATTCACGTACAGTTGTTCTCCCCGCCTGATCACCTCGAACCGGTCGAGCGGGCGGGGCGGAGGTCCTGCGATGTTTGTTCCGTTCTTGTCATACACACCCCGGTGACAGGGGCAGAGAAACTGCTGGCGCTCCCTGTTCCATGACACAAGACACCCAAGATCCGTGCAGCGCCTGGAAAAGGCCGCGACGCCCTGGTCCGTCTGCAACACCAGAATCTTGTGGCCGCCGAAATCCATCGACAGCGCTTCTCCCGGCTGAATCCGTGACTCCGCCCCGATGAGCACCGCTTCGGACTGTCTCGGTTTCTGGCTCGGAACCAGAAACTGAACGAATCGCAGCCCGAGGGTGCCGAGCCCGAAGAGAAGCCCGAACCCCATCACTGCCTGGCTCAAAAACCGGCGCCGGCCGGCATCATCGTGAATGATGGCCATCTTAAAAACCGTAAGGCGTCAGACGTGAGGCGTAAAACGAAAAAACCTCTTTCGTCGTACGTCTCACGAGTAGCCCCTCTCCCCGTGCTGCGTCAGATCAAGCCCCACAACCTCCGCCTCTTCGTCCACGCGCGGCGGCAGGACCAGCGTGAGACCTTTTACCAGGAGAAAGGTCACAGTCCCGGCAAAGGCCCAGACAGAAACCACCGCCACCATCTGCGCGAAAAACTGGTAGGGATAGCCGTAGAACAGGCCGTCGCTTCCTTCCGGATTGACGGTCGTGGAGGCAAAGAGCCCGGTGGCGATCATGCCCCACGTGCCGCCGACCCCGTGCATGCCGAACACATCGAGCGAATCGTCATATCCCAGAATGAGTTTCACGTAGTTCACCACCATGTAGCAGAGCCCTCCGGCCCCGATCCCGATGACGACCGCCGAGAAAGGGCTGACATAGCCGGCCGCAGGAGTAATCGCCACGAGCCCCGCCACGGCTCCGCTGATCGTTCCCAAGGCCGTGGGTTTGTCCCGTTGCAGCCATTCGGCCGCCATCCACGTTAATGCCGAGGCTGCGGCGGACATCTGGATCGCCACAAAGGCGCCGGTCACAGTGGTCATCGGCGCCAGCGCGGCGCCCGCTGCAAATCCGAACCAGCCGACCCACATCAACCCTGCTCCGCAGAACGACAGGGGCAGATGGTTCGGCGTCATCTCGACCCGTCCGTACCCTTTGCGCGGCCCGATCATGACCGCCGCCACCAGCGCCGAGACCCCGGCGCTCACATGGACCACTGCGCCGCCGGCAAAATCGAGTACACCCAGATTCGCGAGCCATCCGCCTCCCCAGAGCCAGCGCGCAATCGGTCCGTAGACCAGCGCAGTCCACAGGAGCCCGAAGACGAGGAAGAACAGCACCTTCATGCGTTCGACCAGCGCCCCCGTCACCAGCGCCAGCGCGAGCGCAGCGGTCATCGTCTGGTAGGCCAGTTGCGGCGCCGGACTTCCCAGCCTCCTGCCGAACGTCAGCGTATCCCCGAAACACAGCCATGCCAGCGAGACCACGGCGAGCGCCAGCAACGGCATGCCCATGGTGTTGAGCACGTTTTTCTTCCGCACCATCCCGCCGTAAAATAACGCCACGCCCGGCAGCGTCAACATGACCAGCACGGTGGAAACCAGCAGCCACAGTGTTTGATCGGACCGGAGCATCAGACCGTTCCGATCACGAATACGCTCTCTCGTTATGTTGGGTGAGATCCAGGCCCATCCGCTCCTCCTCCGGCGTTATCCGCAACCCGACGAGGCGATTCACGAGCTTCAGGATGAGATAGGTTCCGAGGCCGGCAAACAGCGTCACCGCCAGCGTGGCCAGAATCTGCACCCCGAAGAACCCGGCATTGCCGTGCAGCAAGCCGTCGGCTCCTCCGGGGTTGACCGCTGTGGAGGCCAGCACGCCCGTCGCCAGGACACCGAACACGCCTCCGACCCCGTGGATGCCGACGACGTCCAGCGAATCGTCATAGCCGAACTTCCCCTTTTTCATGATCGCCAGGTAGGACAGCCCGCCGGCCGCCAATCCGATCAGCATCGCGGAAAATGGCCCGACGTACCCGGCTCCCGGCGTGACGGTCGCCAGCCCGGCTACAGCTCCGCTGGCGATGCCGAGCACCGTCGGCGTCCCGCGATGCACCCATTCGACCGCCATCCAGGCCAAGGCCGCGGTTGCAGCAGCCGTATGAGTGGACACAAACGCGACGACCGCGATCGAATTGGCTCCCAATGCACTGCCCCCATTGAACCCGAACCACCCCACCCAGAGCAGGCCGGTCCCCAGGAGCACCATGGGAAGATTGTGGGGCGCCATGTATTCGGTGCCGTACCCCTGGCGCTTGCCGAGCACATAGGCACAGACCAGGGCGCTGATTCCGGAACTGATGTGCACGACCGCTCCGCCGGCAAAATCCAACGCGCCCAGCTTGCCCAGCCATCCCCCTCCCCAGAGCCAATGGGCGACCGGGCAGTAGATGACGACCGACCAGAGGACCGAGAAGAGGAGCAGGGCGCTGAACTTCATCCGCTCGGCAAAGGCGCCGGTGATCAGGGCCGGCGTGATCGCCGCGAACATCATCTGAAAGATCATGAATGCCTGGTGTGGGATCGTCGGCCCGTATGCCGGATGCGGTGACAACCCGACCTCGCGGAGCCCGGCCCATTCCAGCCCGCCGATGAGGCCCCACTTGTCCGGTCCGAACGCCAGACTGTAACCAAACAGGATCCAGAGCAGACTCACCACGCACAGGATAACAAAACTGTGCATGATGGTACCGAGTACGTTCTTGCTGCGGACCAGCCCGCCGTAAAAGAGGGCCAGCCCCGGCACGATCATCGCCAGCACCAGGGCCGAGGCGATCAACACCCAGGCCGTATCGGCGGGATCAATTTGAGGCACTATCGGCGTCATCGCATGCTCCCTGCGGGTGAACGTTGCCGGCCCTTTGCGGTGACGGCCCAGCCGGTATCGTCAATGCCGGTCGGCCACAACTCTAACCGCGTTTTATGCAATATTTGCATCACATACCAGCAGCTACTTGGTTTGCTCAATGTGCGGAAGGAATTTGCCGTTCCACGTCATGACGACACGATCCTCCCCCTGGCTTCCCTTCGTCTTGTGGATCGTGAACCGGAAATCGATCGCGGACATGATCCCGTCGCCGAATTGCTCCTGGATGATGGCCAGGATCCCGTCGCCATAATGAGCGCAGACCTCCGTCATCCGGTACACGTGAGGCTCCTGAAGGATGGCCGGATCAAAGGAACGAACCGGGGGCTTTCTCATTTCTTTCAGGAGATCCTCGGTGAGACCCGGCAGCAGCTTGACCAGTTTCTCCTCGGTCCCCTTCTTCAGTTGCGCCTGCCGGCGCAGGATCTGGGCGACATAGACATTGCACAGGCCCAGCGCATCGGCCAGTTCGTCATACGTCTTTCCGGATTTTTCCTTCAGTGCCAGCACCTTCGCCACGACTTCCTTCTTGTCCATCACAATCCCTCCTGTGATTTAGAGCCGGCCGGCCACAACAACCGGCACATGCTCGCTGGTTATGTCCCTTGGACCTATCGACTCTTCGCACACGGGCTGCCTGCAACCGCTCGTGCACATCCTGTCATCCATCTCCGTACCCATATCTGCTCCTTATGATTGCGCGTGCGGTGCATGTGGCATGCGTCATCGCAAGATGAGCGATTCCTTCTCGAAATCCACGACTCTGGGACTCTTGCCATCCGACGCGCCGGAGGCCACCTCCACATCGTCATGCTTGGCGTGCTCAACCAGGAAATGAATGATGTGGTTCCTGATCTTGTAATAATGGGGATGCTCGATGACCGTGACGCGAGCTCGGGGCCGTGGTATCGTCACGATGACGTTTTCGGCGATTCGCGCTCCCGGGCCGTTGGTCATGAGCAGAATTCTATCGGACAGCAAGATCGCCTCATCCACGTCGTGCGTGACCATGAAGACCGTGTTGCGCGTCGCATTCCACATCTGAATCAGCTCTTCCTGAATCACGCCGCGCGTAAGCGCATCGATCTGCGCAAACGGCTCGTCCAACAGCAGTACTTTCGGCTCGATGGCGAAGGCTCTGGCCAACCCGACCCGTTGTTTCATGCCGCCCGACAGCGCCGTCGGCCGTTTAGTCTCGGCGCCCTTGAGCCCGACCAGCGCGATGTATTTGTGCACGTGCGCGGCGATCTTCTCGCGGTCCCAGTCCGGATAGGCCGCCCGTACCGCCAACCGGATATTGTCAAAGACCGTCATCCAAGGCATCAAGGCAAAGTTCTGGAAGACCACCATCCGGTCCAGTCCGGGCCCGGCGGCTTCGCGCCCGTTCAAGATCACGCCGCCTTCCGTGGCCGATTCTAGCCCCGCGATGATGTTCAGAAGCGTACTCTTGCCGCACCCGGAGTGCCCGATTGTCGTGACGAACTCGCCCTTCTCGATTTTGATCGTCACGTCCTTGAAGATGCAGACGGGACTCCCGCCCGAGTGGCTCGGAAAGAATTTCGTCATATGATCGATCTGCAAAAAAGCCATCGGTTACTCCTGATAGGTGACAAGACCTGCCAGCTTGTTGAATCCCGAGTCCAGAATGACTCCGACCACTCCCACGACCAGGATGGCGAAAATCACGCCGGCAATATCAAGATTGTTCCATTCGATCCAACTGAGATAGCCCACACCCAACTCGCCCAGCAACATCTCGGCGGGCACCACGGCCACGAGCGCGCTCCCGAATGAGATCCGCAATCCGTTCACAATCGTCGGCGCGGCCCCCGGAAGAATGACTTTGTACAGCCGCTTGAACCACGATAGCTGGAGAATGGCCGCCACGTGCAGATACTCCTTGCGCAGGGACGTGACCCCAAACGCCGTGGTTGCCAGGGTCGGCCATATCGCCGCCATGAACACGACCAGCACCGCCGTCCATTTCGGATCCTTGACGGTATAGAGCAGCAGCGGCATCCACGCCAGGGGCGAGATCGGCTTGAGAATCTGGATGAACGGGTTGACCGCCTGGAACAGCGCTTTATTCAGCCCCAGCAACACACCGAGCATGATCGCGACCACCGACGCCGCGAGAAAGCCCGCCGCAAAGCGTGACACCGTGTAGACCACGAGATACGCGATCCCATGGTCGTTGGTCCCCTTTTTCACAAACGCCTCGGCGAGCTCCATTCGGGCTTTATCGAACACCATCAGCGGTCCCGGCACGCCTTTGACTTTCTCCTTTTCGGGATTCCAGGCGTATCCCCCTTCCGGCGTCCGGACGATGTCCCCGTTGAATTCCATCAACTGCAACTGCTCGTCCGTCTTTCCTTTCGGGTCAAATGCCGGACGCAACGTGAACAGATGCCAGCCCGTCAGAAAGACGGCGAGCAGAAACACGGAGATCATCCACGGTTGACCTTGAGTGCTCATCTATTCCCTCTCTCGTCGGCCCGATCACGCCATGCTGTGAATCTTGAAGCTCTTCACATAGGCCTCTGGCTGCTCAGGATCGAACGCCTTGCCCATGATCACGTGCTTGGCCATCGTGCTTTTATGGGTTGGATAGCCCAGTTCCTTGGCAATCCGGTCGCAATCGGCGGCAAGGTAGACCTGTTCGGCGACCGCTTTGTAGTTCACGTCCTGCTTGAGATGCCCCCAGCGCTTCATCTGCGTCAAAATCCAGATGGCCATCGAGTGCCAGGGGTAGGGATCAAAGTCGATCCGGTCAGGCACCTTCTGTATTTTTCCGAGCCCGTCGGCATAGGTGCCGGTGAGCACCTGTTCTAACACCGTGACCGGCTGATTGAGATAGTTCGTCGGTGCAATGGCAGTCGCGATCTCTTTGCGGTGCGCCGGATTGGACGCGTAATGCGTGGCGTCCACAATAGCCCGGAAGAGCGCTATGAACGTATTGGGATGCTGGGTTGCAAACGCTTTTGAGACGGTGAACGCGCAACAGGGGTGGCGGTCCCAGATCTCCTTCGACAGCTTGTAGATGAACCCCACATTTTCATACACGGCACGCTGATTGAACGGGTCCGGCGCCAGGTAGCCGTCGACATTCCCGGCCTTCAGGTTCGCCACCATCTCGGGCGGCGGCACCACGCGAATTTGGACATCCTTATCGGGATGGACGCCGCCATCGGCAAGGAAATAGCGCAGCAGATAATTGTGCATGGAGTAATCGAACGGGACGCAGAACCGGAAGCCCTTCATGTCGGCGGCCGTTTTCACGTCCTTGTGCTTGATGTGCAGCGTGATCGCCTGCCCGTTGATGTTTTCCACCGCCGGCATATAGAACGGCGTCGGCACCGAACCGGCGCCCAGCGTGATCGCCAGCGGCATCGGCGTCAGCATATGCGCGGCATCCACTTCCTTGTTGATCGCCCAGTCCCGGACCATCGCCCAACCAGCCGCGCGCTTCACCGTTGCATTCAATCCGTGCTTCTTGTAGAACCCCAGCGGCTCCCCCATGATGATCGGGGTCGCGCAGGTGATCGGAATAAATCCTATGCTGAGATCCTTTTTCTCGATCTTGCCGACCGGATCGGCCGCCAGGGCCGTCAGCGTGTTCAACGGCAGGACCTCGCTGATGAGCGCCGCCAGGGCGGCACTCCCGAGCCCGGCCAGGAGTTGACGACGGGTTGGTCCGGCCGCCGTCAGAACCGATTCGACCACGGTTCGCTCGATCGCGCGCGCGAAATACTCCTCGGAGGACAACTCGCCAGTAACACTGACATCGACGGGGCCTGATTTTTCCTCGTGTGATCGTGACATCGGATACCTCCCAGTTTGAACGGGACACAATAAAAAAGGCGCCAACGTCTGCCAGGGAAGTCCCCTCTGGCTCCCCTGACAGCACTGGCGCCTTTGCCAGTCCTCGCGGCCTGACGTCGTTGTCCGGCCTTCTTCAGCTGTCAGCTTTCAGCCATCAGCGCTCCCCTGAGCCCTGATAGCTGACCGCTATTATTTACACGTCGTAATACAGGAAAAACTCGTACGGATGCGGGCGGAGCCGGAGCGGATCCACTTCGCGGGTCCGCTTGTAGCCGATCCACGCATCGATCAAGTCTTCCGTAAACACGCCGCCCTTGAGCAGGAACTGATGGTCCTTCTCGAGATGCTTGAGCGCGTCGTCCAGGCTGCCCGGCATGGTCGGGACCCTGGCCGCTTCGCGCGCCTCCAGGTCGTAGAGGTCCTTCTCCATCGGCTCTCCCGGATCGATCTTGTTCTCGATCCCGTCCAGCCCGGCCATCAACATGGCGGCAAAGGCCAGGTAGGGATTCGTCGAAGGATCAGGGAACCGGACTTCGATCCGCTTCGCTTTCGGATTGGGCGAATACATCGGAATCCGGATGCCGGCCGAGCGGTTCCGGCTCGAATAGGCCAGCATGACCGGCGCTTCGAATCCGGGCGTCAGCCGCTTGTAGGAGTTGACCGTCGGGTTCGTGATCGCCGCCAGCGCCGGCGCATGTTTCAGGATGCCGCCGATGTAATGCAGGCACAACTGCGACACTCCGGCATATTCCTTACCGGCGAACAGTGGCTTCCCCTCTTTCCAGATGCTCTGGTGCGTGTGCATTCCAGACCCGTTGTCGCCGAACAATGGTTTGGGCATAAAGGTCACGGTCTTGTGGTGTCGCCTGGCCACATTCTTGACGATGTACTTGTACATCATCATCTTGTCGGCCATGACGACCAGCGAATCGAACCGCAGATCTATTTCAGCCTGACCGGCCGTCGCCACCTCGTGATGGTGCTTCTCCACCGGAATGCCGACTTTTTGCATTTCCAGGATCATCTCGCTGCGGATGTCCTGCTGCGTGTCGATCGGAGGCACCGGAAAGTAGCCTTCCTTGTGCCGGATCTTGTTGCCGAGATTCACGCCCTCCTGGCCGGCATTCCAGACGCCTTCCTCGGAGTCGAGGAAGTAGTAGCCGCTATGGCTCGTCTGGTCAAAACGCGCGTGGTCGAAAATGAAAAACTCGGCCTCAGGCCCCCAGTAGGAGATATCGCCGATCTTGGTGCTCTTGAGATGCTTCTCCGCCTTCTGCGCGATGAACCGCGGATCGCGCTCGTAGATTTCGCGCGTGATGGGATCCATGACGTTGCCGACCAGGCTGAGCGTCGGCACCGCCGTGAAGGGATCCATGCAGGCGGTGGCCGGGTCCGGCACCACCAGCATGTCGCTGTTGTTGATGGCCTTCCATCCCCGGATGGACGAGCCGTCCAGGCCCGAACCGTCCTTGAACGTGCCTTCGTTGAGTTCCTCGATTGGAATCGTGAAATGCTGCCAGGTGCCGGGCAAATCCACGAATTTCAGGTCGACGACCTGAACCCTGTTCTTCTTTGCATATTCGAGTACTTCACGCGGAGTCATCCACATCCTCCTTTCAAACCACTACCCTAGAATGTTGATAATGAAACACCGGGCACGGTCCCCGTGTCTACTCTCATCCGTCCCAACACAAACCGGTCGATTTCACCCTTGAGTGTCGCCCTGATCGCCTCCAGCCGGGCCGGATCGGTGACTTTTCCCCCCTTCGAATCCGTGACATAAAACACATCCGCCACCTGGTCCAGCCGCGTCGAGATGCGTGCCGCCTGCACGGACAGCCCAAGCGTGAAAATGGTGCGCGTAATGACGTAGAGCAGCCCCTGCCGGTCCTCCGCAAAGACATCAATGATCGTGGCACGGTCGGACGTCTCATTGTCCACCTGAACGTCCGTCGACTGCCGGCCTGTCGGAAGCCGCCGCTGGTGGTCCAGACGGCGATAGCGACCCATGAGCTGCTCGACGGTTTCCTCGCCAAGCAACACGCTCCGTAGGGCCCGCCCCACGTCCTCCCGCCGTTCGGCCGGCGGGACGCCGGCGAAATCCGGATCGTTCACCTGAAACGTATCCACGATCACGTCATCACGGCGGGTGACGATCTGGGCATCGAGAACATGGAGGCCCATGGCCGCCAGCACGCCGGCAATCTTGGAGAAGATGCCCGGGATCACGTCATTGCGCGTAATGACCGCATAATCGCAGGTTCCAAGCGCCTCGTTAAACGCCGACTCCACCTTCACGTCACGGGGCGAAAGACGGTGGATGGCCGTCAGGTGCCCGGCAATGCGTTCCGGCGCCGTTCCGTGCACGTACCGCAAGGGAAAATGCTCCAACTGCGCCTGCACCCAGCCCGCATCCGGCTGTTCCGGCATCCGCGCGGCCACCTCGCGGACCAGCTGCGCGATCCGTTCACTTCCCCACGACGCATCCTTCTCGCCCGACACTTCCGGCATCGTGCGCAGATACAACTCAATGAGCAGGGATTCCTTCCACTTGGTCAGGACTCCGGGCCCCACGGCCGCGATATCGGCTGCCGTCAATACCAGAAACTTTCGTAACACCGCCGGCGTGCCGACCTCGCGCGCAAACGTCAGCAGCACATTGCCATCGTAGGGGTCCCGCCGGAACGCCGTATGCGCCATGAGCAAATGTTTATGGACGAGAAAGACCAGCGCCCTGGTGTCCTGCTCGTCGAACCCGAGGCGGGCGGCCGTCTCCTCCGCGAGACGCTTTCCCACTTCGCTGTGGTCTTCCTCCCTGCCCTTGCCCAGATCGTGCAGCAGGACCGCCAGATGGAGCAGGTCCTTGCGGGGAATTTCCCGGTAGACTTGGCCGATCATACCTGATTCCTGCTCGAACGCTTCCGCCCTGGCCACGGCAAGGAGGCTGTGCTCGTCCACCGTGTACTTGTGATACTGGTTGAACTGCATCAGTCCGCGCACCGTGGCAAAGACCGGGATCAACCGCTCCAGCAGATGCGCGCGGTGCATGGCATCCAGCGTGCTGGCGGTCCGCGGACCGGCCAGAATCTTCACAAACCTGGCGCAGACGTCGGAATTGTCAAAGACGCTCGCCGGCAGGCTTTCGACATGCCGGTGGATGTCCTCGATCAACTCCGGATCAATTTCAAGCGCCCTCGCCCGCGCGACATCGAAGAGCTTGAGCAGCAGCCCCGGGCTGTCGAGGACGCGCGTGCGTTCTTCGACGGGCACGGTGAGCACGCTGCCCTGTGCCACAAAGTGCCGGTCGATCCGCGGGGCGGGCAGCAGCCGCGTCAGCCGGCTCCAGAGCGAGACCGTCCGGCACCGTTTGACGAACCGCATCATCCGCTCGTTCAATCCCATCGTATGCCGGTAATAGACCTGCATGAACTGCTCGACCGCCAGCAGATGCGGGCGATCCTGATATCCGAACCGCTGCGCGAGCCACATCTGCTCGTCGAACGTGAGAATTTCCTGGGCCGACCCTGCATGCACGTGCATCAGCGCCCGCACGCGCCAGAGAAAGTCCCGGGCCTCGGTCAGGGCCCGATAATCCTGCCGGGACAGAATGCCGCGGTCAGCCAGCTCACGAATGGTCGCCGCACGGTAGCGGGCCATCCCGATCCACTGCAGCACATGCAGATCACGCAACCCACCCTTGCTCTTCTTCACATTGGGCTCGAGCAGATACACCGTTTCCCCGAACTTCTCATACTCGCGACGGCGCACCTCCAGCTTCTGATCGATGAAACGGTCCACGCCCTTGCTGACGATCTGCCGCGTATAGCGGTCGTGAAATTCCTGAAAGAGCGTCGCGCTGCCGGCCAGGAACCTGGCTTCCATCATCGACGTGCGGATCGTTAAATCCTCCTCCGCCAGCTCCAGGCACTCCTGAATCGTCCGGACGCTGTGGCCGACCTGGAATCCGGCATCCCATAGGGGATGCAACACGGTTTTGACCAGTTCCGGAATCATCGCCTTGGCGTCGGCCTTGAACAACACCATGAGATCGATGTCCGAGTGGGGCGCCAGTTCGCGGCGTCCGTAGCCTCCCAGCGCCACCAAACAGCAGGACCGGCTGGCCGCGATCTCCGCCGCCTCGCCCAGCTGTCGCAGGCCGTTCCGGTACCGTCCGATGATCAAGCCATCGACCAGTTCCGTGAGCGCATCCATCACCTCGGCGCCGGATGCCCCCTCCAGCAACCGCTGCTGGATGACCTCCCGCCGCTCGGTCAGCGCCGAACTCTGTACGTCCATAGTGTCCCGCATGGTCCCTACAGCGCGCCGTCTCCCGACTCGCCGGTGCGGATCCGCACAGCGGCGCTCAAATCCCTCACGAAGATTTTTCCGTCCCCGATGCTGCCGGTTTTCGCCGCGCGGGTGATGGTCTCCAGCACCTTCGGCACCTGGGCATCGGCGATCGCCACCTCGATTTTCACCTTCGGCACGAACTCGATCGTGTATTCCGTGCCGCGATAGGTCTCCTTGTGGCCTTTCTGACGGCCGAATCCCTTGACCTCCGTGACGGTCATGCCCTGCACGCCGATTTCCAGCAGAGCGTCCTTGACCTCATCCAACTTGAACGGCTTGATGATCGCTTCAATGAGTTTCATATTGGTCTCCCTGATCGCCCGCAAGCCTTATGAGTATGCGCGTTCGTTATGCTGGCTCAGATCCAGCCCTGTGGCTTCTTCCTCGGGCGACACACGCAGTTTGATCATGTTGTCGAGCACTTTCAGAATGATGTAGGTGCCGACGAACGCAAAGATCACCGCGACTACGGCCGCGACTGCCTGCATGCCCAACTGGCCGGGGTTTCCGAACAACAGGCCGTTCGGACCGGCAGGATTGACGGCTGTGGAGGCCAGCAGGCCCACGCCCAGCATGCCGACCAGACCTCCCACGCCGTGCAATCCGACGACATCGAGTGTGTCATCATAGCCAATCTTCCCCTTCCACACAATGGCCAGGTACGCGAGGGATCCCGCCGCCCCGCCGATCAGGATGGCGGACACCGGCCCGATAAACCCTGCCCCGGCCGTGACGGACGCCATGCCGGCCACCGCACCGCTGGCC
>MHEU01000023.1:89835-94664 GCA_001805245.1 Nitrospirae bacterium RIFCSPLOWO2_02_FULL_62_14
CCTCGTGCGCTCCCGCCGTTAAATCCGAACCAGCCGAACCATAACAGGCCCGTCCCCGCAAGCACGAACGGGAGATTGTGCGGAGCCATATAGTCCGTGCGCCATCCCCGTCGGCGTCCCAGCACCAGCGCACAGGCCAGCGCTGACCCGCCGGCACTGAGGTGCACCACCGTACCGCCCGCGAAATCCACCGCGCCCAGCCTGCTCAACCAGCCACCGCCCCACATCCAGTGCGCCAGAGGCGCATACACAAAGAGGGACCATGCGACGGTAAAACCTACGAGCGCGCCGATCCGGATCCGCTCAGCGAAGGCACCGACGATCAGCGCCGGTGTGAATGCCGCAAACAGCAGTTGAAACACCATGAAAGCCACCTGCGGGACGGTCGGGGCATAGGTTGGATGGGGTGCCGCCCCGACACCGCTCAAAAATGCCCAATCCAGGCCGCCGATAACGCCCCCCTTGTCCGGCGCAAACACCAGGCTGTATCCCCACAGAGTCCAGACCATGCTGACCACGCACAGGATGAGAAAACTGTGCATCATCGTGCCCAGGACATTCTTGCTGCGCACCATCCCGCCATAGAAAAGCGCCATCCCGGGAACGATCATCACCGTCACGAGAGCCGACGCAGCCAGCATCCAGGCCGTATCTCCCGTGTCAATGCGGGCCGCGCCGGCCGGCACGGCCTCCTGAGCCCAGGCTCCCGTGCTCCACAGCGCAGCGCCGATTACCGCCGTCACCATCCCAACTCCCCATCGTTTCTTTGCATTCACAATACAGCCTCCCGCGGTCAGATGTTCTGGTACCGGTTCGTGATCGGCATCCGGCGGTCCTTGCCGAACGCCCGGTGCGTGATCTTGATGCCGATCGGCGCCTGGCGACGCTTGTATTCGCTCCGATCCACCATCGTGATCACCCGTGCAACGGTGTTGCGATCAAATCCCATCTCGACGATTTCTTCCGGCGCCCGGTCCTCCTCCACGTAGGCTTTCAGGATCGGGTCGAGAATCGCGTACGGCGGCAGCGTGTCCTCGTCCTTCTGATCCGGCTTCAGTTCCGCAGTCGGCGGCCGCTCGAAGATGCGTTTCGGGATGACGTCCGTACGATCCCGCCGGTTGCGCAACCGCGCCAATTCATAGACCATCGTTTTCGGAACATCCTTGATGACGGCGAACCCGCCCGCCATATCTCCATACAACGTGGCGTACCCGACGCTCATCTCGCTCTTGTTTCCGGTGGTCAGGACCAGATGGCCGAATTTGTTGGAGAAGGCCATGAGCAGATTGCCTCGAATCCTCGACTGGATATTCTCCTCCGTGATATCCGCCCCGCGCCCGGCGAACAGGCCGGCCAGCGACCGCAGATACGCCTTGAACATCTCGTGGATCGGGATTGTCTTGACTGCAATGTGCAGGTAAGACGCCAGTTCCGTCGTGTCTTCACGGCTCTCCCGGGAGGTGTAGGGAGACGGCATGAAGAGCCCCAGCACATGGGACGCCCCCAGGGCATCCACGGCGATGACCGCCGTCAGGGCCGAGTCAATCCCCCCGCTCAGCCCGATCACGACACGCTTGAAGCCGTTCTTGACGACGTAGTCGCGCACACCCGTCACCAGCGCACGATAGACCTCTTCCAACGGCTCAAGCGGCGCCGCGTCAGCCGGTACGAGCCGTGGACGTGAGGCTGCGCGGGACGACTCGGACACGACGATCCGCTCGACTGCCGCACGCGTCCGGCCGCCCCCCCATTTCTTTCGTCCCTGTGCCATCCGATCGCGTGAGACCGCCGCAACATTCAGGTCCGCCACGAGCATCGCTTCCTCAAAGGCCTTCCCGCGCAGCACCACTTCTCCCGCCTGATCGAGGATCAGGCTGTTCCCGTCGAACACCAGCTCGTCCTGACCGCCGACCATGTTGGTATAGGTCACAATCACGCCGTTTTCCCTGGCGCGCGTGGCCAGCATCTGCTCGCGCAGGCGGCTCTTGCCGACTTGAAACGGCGACGCATTGATATTCACGATGACATCGGCCCCCGCGGCCGCCTGCGCCCGCGTCGGCCCCTCCGGAAACCAGATGTCCTCACAGATATTGACGCCAATCGCCACGCCTCCGAGCACCACGACGGGAATACGACGGCCGGGATGGAAGTACCGGCTTTCATCGAACACCCCGTAATTCGGGAGGTACCGCTTGGCATAGGTCGTGACCAGACGCCCCCCGGCAATCACCACGGCGGCATTGGATAATTCGTGGCGGCCGGCCGGCACGACCATCGGCTGTCCTTCCTTGGACTCAGACAAATCGCTTTCCCCGACACACCCGACGACAGCCGCAAGACCGCGGCTGTGGCGAATGATCGCCTGCACCGCCCGGCGATTGTCCTTGAGAAACTGCGGCTTCAGCAGCAGATCCTCCGGCGGATAGCCGGTCACGGCCAGTTCGGGGAACGCGACGAGATCGGCCCCGGCTTTCTTTGCTTCGCGCAGCCAGCCGGCAATCCGGCGGACATTCCCGTCCACGTCCCCGACCGTCGGGTTCATCTGGATCATGGCGATACGAAATGGCCTCATAGGTAAAGCTCTATGGTCCTGATCGTAAGTCGTGTATTGGGAACCCGCCGAAGCGCATCCGCTTTCGCCAAGGCTTCAGCGGATTACCCGCCTCATGTTCATCCACTGGCTTGGACCAGTAGCAGCCAGCGAAGGCGGGTAAAAAAAAACGCCCTCAATCCCGCATGGGACGGAGGACGTCATTGTCCGGATCCAAGCCGAGCGTCTTATGTGGCCCGACTTCGGGAGACGTCATTGTCTCCTACTCATCAATTCGTACGGTGTGTATACCATCCGTTTCGCGATAGTGTCAACCCTTTAGGCGGGGTCAGCCGGCCCGCCCCTCAATTTGACCGGCCAGCAGAATCGCCTCGGCAATCTCGCGCATGGATTTTCGCATATCCATGCTCTGCCGCTGGATGAGCCGGAAGGCTTCCTCCTCCGACAGCTTCTTCGAACGCATCAGGTAGCCCTTGGCCTGCTCGACGAGCTTCCGCACCGCCAGGGCTTCCTGCATCTCGAATGACTTCTCCAGCAGCGTCGTGTGCTCGATGGCGATGGCGGCCTGGTTGGCAATGGCCTGCATCAACTTGACCTCATCCGCCGTAAAGGCATGGGGCACCGAAGTGTAGCTGTTAATGACGCCGACAGCCTTGTCGCGGATCAGCATCGGAACGGACAAGAGCGAACAGAGGCCTTCCTTCCCGGCCATGTCGGGATACATATAGTCCCGCTCGCGCGTGACGTCGGGCACGATTATCGGACGCCGTTCCTGAACGACCCGTCCGCTGATGCTTTGCCCGATCTTTAAATTAGGCTTGCGCCGGTACTCTTCGCTCAGACTTTGGGTGGCCACGATTCGCAATTCCCCGGTCGGCTGGTCCAGCAGCATGATCGAACAGATCTTCGAATTCATCATCTGTGCGGTCATCGTCACGATCAGTTGAAGGATGTCGTCGATGAGGCGGTTGGACGTGACGGTTTCCGACACCTGCGAGAGCGTGTCGATTTGCCTGGCCTTGCGCATGGTCTCGGCGTACAGCCTGGCGTTCTCGATGGCTCCCCCGACCTGATTGGCAATCGTCGACAGCAGCGCCAGTTCATCGGGACGGTAGCGCCTCGCCCGTTTGTGCTGGACGTTGATGACGCCGACCACTTCGTTCTTGGCCATGATCGGCACGGACACGAATGCCTGGTACCGATCTTCAGGAAGGTTATGAAAGAACTTGAACCGGGGATCGTCGCTGGCGTTGCTGGGAATCACCACCCGCGTCCGTTCACGAGCCACCCAGCCGGTAATGCCCTCGCCGAGCCCGATCGTAATGCGGCCGATCAGTTTCGGGTGCGGATTTTTGGACGCCCGCAGAATCAATTCTTCATGGCCGTCGGACAAGAGATACAGCAGGCAGGCATCGGCCTTCGTGACCTCCACCACCACATCGACAATGTGCTTGAGGACCGATTCCAGGTCCAGCGTGTTGGTGATGGAGTCCGTGATCCGGTGCAGGACATCCACCTCGCGGGTTTTTTCCCGCAGGGCCTGATCGAGCTGGTGGAGCGATTGATTGCGCCGGGCGTCTTTGGCCATGCTGCAAGCCCCCGTCTGTTACCTGCGCAAGCGCGCTGCGGCCCGCCGCGCGTGCGTCTTCTGTTTATCCTGCTGCTCGAACCACTGCCGGCAGGCCTCCCGCTCGAGCGGCTGGATGACCACCCGCCCGATCCGCTCCGGCAGCACGCAATAGACACGCCCCTGCACCACCTTCTTGTCATGCTGCATCGCCGCCCAGAGCCGGCCGAACGTCGTCTCCGGCAACGCATCCGGCAGGCCCGCCCGGCGCACCAGCGTGCGCTGACGCTCCACGACATCCGGGGCACAGAGGCCAAGATGCCGGGCCAGATCCGCCTCCTGCACCATGCCGATGGCGACCGCCTCGCCATGAATCAGTTTTCGATACCCCCCCAGCGATTCCAGCGCATGCCCGATGGTATGGCCGTAATTGAGAATGCGCCGAAGATCCGATTCCCGTTCATCCCGCTCAACGACCGACGCTTTAATTTCGCAGGACCGGGCAATGACATGGCCGACCGGTTCCGCGTCCAGTCTCAGCAGGCGGTCCATGCGCTGCTCGAGATAGGCAAAGAACGTCTCGTCCGCGATCACGCCGTATTTGATGACCTCCGCCAGTCCGGCCACCCACTCGCGCGGGGGAAGCGTCCGGAGCGTGTCAGGATCCACCAGCACCAGACAGGGCTGGAAAAAGGTCCCGATGAGATTCTT
>MHEU01000023.1:94677-120632 GCA_001805245.1 Nitrospirae bacterium RIFCSPLOWO2_02_FULL_62_14
GTCCACTTGAGCCACCAGCGTGGTCGGCACCTGCACGAAAGGGATGCCCCGCATGTAGATCGAGGCGGCAAACCCCGTCAGATCCCCGATGACCCCGCCTCCCAACGCCACCAGGACAGACCCCCGCTCGAAGCGGGCCGTGACCAGCGAATCGAGAATGGCGGACACCGAACGCATGGACTTGGCCCGCTCGCCGTCCGGCAGGACGATCGTCGAGGCATCCCATCCCGCCGCCCGAAGCGACCGGAGCACGCCTGGCGCGTAGAGTCGGCCGACGATCGAATTCGTGACCACCCCCACTTTGCCCTTCACGCCCAGCGAGGACAGACGCTGGCCGATCTCTCCGAGAACGCCCGGTTTGATCCGAATGTCGTAGCTGCGCTCGGCGAGGGCCACGGGGACACAGTGTTCGGCCTCCGCATGGGAGGGGCGAGAGTTCTCCACCGACCAATTCTCCTATGGCGCGCTCAGCGAGCCGTGCCACGGCGCATGAGCACATTCGAAGGGATATCAAAAACGACGGGATCGTAGCACAGGGCGGATGAAACTAAAAGGTGCGGACGTAGGCCTGATAGGCGTCGTAATTCCGCTTCATTTCCTCGAGACTGTCGCCGCCGAACTTCTCGAGCATGGCATTGGCCATCTCAAAGGCGACCACGGCCTCCCCGACGACCCCCGCCGCCGGCACCGTGCAGATATCCGAGCGCTCCACGGTCGCATCGAAGGGTTTCTTGGTTTCGATATCGACGCTCTTTTTGGGGCTGTAGAGGGTCGAAATGGGCTTCATCGCCACGCGGAGCACGATCGGCTCGCCGTTGGTGATCCCCCCCTCCAGCCCGCCGGCATTGTTGGTCTTGCGGTAGAACCGCTTGCCGTCCTGCTCATAATAAATTTCGTCGTGGACTTCGGACCCGAACCGTCGCGCGGCTTCGAATCCCATCCCGATTTCGACGCCCTTCATGGCCTGGATGCTCATGGCCGCCATCGCCAGGCGGCTGCTCAGCCGGCGATCCCACTGGGCATAGCTTCCAAGACCGATCGGGGGGTTCGTCACGACTACTTCGAAGACGCCGCCGAGGGTGTCGCCCTTGTGTTTGGCCCCCCGGATACGTTCGATCATCTGGGCGCCGGCCGCCTCATCGGGGCAGCGCACATCCGACCCCTCGGCCTTCTCATAGGCCACGAGCGGATCGTCCACGCGATTCGCCGTCACCCCGCCGATCTCCGTCGTATAGCTGACCACGCGCATGCCGAATTGGCCCAGCAGGGCTTTGGCGACGCCGCCGATGGCCACGCGAATGGCGGTCTCGCGGGCGCTGGCCTTTTCCAGGACGTTCCGGATGTCCCGATGGCCGTATTTGATCGCGCCCACAAGGTCGGCATGGCCGGGGCGCGGCCTGGTGACGACCTTGCCGGGGGGAACAGGGCCCGGTTCGACGGCCATCACGTCTTTCCAATTTTCCCAGTCTTTATTGGCGACGAGGAGACCGATGGGATTGCCGAGCGTTTTGCCCTGCCGGACTCCGCAGGCAAATTCGACCCGGTCTTCTTCAACGCGCATGCGGCCGCCCCGCCCGTAGCCCTTCTGACGACGGGCGAGGTCGCCGTTGATCATGTCAGGAGTCAGCGGCAGACCGGCAGGGACACCCTCGAGAACGGCCAGGAGATATTTGCCGTGGGATTCTCCCCCGTTCAGATACCGAAGCATGATGGGGTATCCGGCATTTAGCTCTTGACGATATAGGGCGTGAGGAAGATCAGGAGCTCCTGTTTGGCAACCGTTTCGTTCTTGCTTTTGAACAGCCATCCGAGCACCGGGATCCTCGACAGGTAGGGCGTTCCGTTGACTTGGTTCGTCTGTGAATCCACGAACACGCCGCCGATGACCGCCGTCTCCCCGTCGCGCACCAGCACCTGCGTGTTGGCTTCGCGCTTATCGATGCTTGGACCGGCCGGGTTGCTTCGAGCGCCGACCGCATTTCGAGTTGCCTTGATCTGCATCAAAATCTGTTTCGCAGGCTCATTCGGATCACGCGACGTAATTTGAGGCGTCACCGTCAATTCCAGATTCGCATCCACAAAGGTCGTCTGCGTACCCTGAAGCGATGTCGTCTGGAACGGGATCGACTCACCCTGCGAAATCTTGGCCTGCCGCTTATCCAGCGTGGTGATCTTCGGCGCCGCAATCACCTTCGTCAAGCCCAGCACCTCACCCGCAGACAGCCTGGCATCGAGACCGAAACCAGGTCCCAGCTTGCCCAGCGTGATGCCGACCGCCGGCACGCTCGAAAGACCGGATACGGCCGCCGGCAGATTGACCATGAAGTTCCTGGCCACCGTGGTCGAACCCGTCCCTGCCGCCGCAGCGAAATCTCCCGTGATGTTGCCGAATACTCTGAAATCGTTGCCGTTAATATTCGAGTCCTTGACGCCCCACTGGACTCCCAGGCCGCGCGAATAGCTCGTGTCCGCCTGCACGATCCTGGCTTCGATTTGAATCTGCGGAACCTCGATATCGAGCAACTCCACAAGCTCTTTGAACGCGGCCACGCGGGACGCCGTGTCCTGCACAACGAGAGCGTTTCCGCCCGCATTCAACGTGAGTTGCCCGCGCGGACTCAAGTATTGGCGAAGCGATCCTTGGATCTCGGAGGCCTGGACGTTTCTGATATAAAGAATCCTGGTAATCAGATCCTCAGCCTTCGCCTTGGCCTCCTTCGCCTTGGCCTCCTCGTCCTGCTGCTTGGTGACATTGGCAAGCGTGTCGATCCAGATGATGTTGCCTGACCGGATCTTGCCAAGATTGTTCATTTTGAGCAGCATGTCGAGTGCCTGGTCCCAGGGCACGTTGAGCAATCGCATGGTCACTTTGGCCTTGACGTTCTCACCGATGACCATGTTGAATCCGCTGACCTCTGCGATCAGCCGGAACACGTTTTGGATATCTGCCTGCTGGAAATCCAGGGAAATGCGGCGTCCCGCAAATTTCCGTTCGCCAAGCGGCTCAAGTTGATCATCCGACTCTTTGACCTCAGGGGCCATCTGCGCCAGGGCGGACTTGTCCTCCAGTTGTGCCAGCCGCTCAGGAAACGGCACACGCCCCGCCTTCGCCACGCGAACCCGCTCCTGCACCGGCTCGCGCCGCTTAGCCGACAGCTGGTCAACCGACCGCGGTTCAGTCGCGGCAGTACCATTTACCACGTGACCAGCCTCGCCCCCCGTCAGGCGGACGGCCAGTTGCGTCTTGCCGGGCACGACGGTGTACTGAACGGGTTGCGGCAGGTCAAAGACCAGCCGGACCCTGTCCGAGTGATGCCCGATCCTGATCTGCTTGAGCAGCGGATGATCGACCGGAAGAATCTGGAACTTGAGCGGAGATGCCACATGCGACAAATCCACCACAAGACGATCCTGCTTCAACGCCCGCACGTCATAGGTGAATTCCCCGTCACCGAGAATCAGCACCGTGGCTTCGCCATCGCCGCGCTGGACTTCGACCTTGCTCATGACCTTCGCCTGATCGGAGGATCGCGTCGCCGGTGCCGCGCCCGGGGCCGATGCGGCCCGTGAAGCGCCGCCATCAAGCGGGGCTTGCGCCCGATCTGCATTCTCCATCCCGGCTTGTGCCTTCTGAAAGTCGATGACCAGCTTCGATCCCTCCGTGTGAATGTCCGGCTTCACGGACGCCGTCAGCAAGAACGACAGTTGCACGCCGGCTTTTGGATCAGACACTTCGCTTGGAACCATCTGCAACAGCGGCGGCTTATTGATGTCCATGCGCTGCAGTCCGGCCCCTTTCTGAACGCCGGGTAAATCAATGATCACACTGGCGGGCACCTCGTTGGTCGTCATGATGTAGGACAACGCCGGTCCGCTATCGATTTCAACGCGGACCCTGTCACCCGCATCGATAACATTGATGCGCTCGAGCGGCTTGACCGCTTCAGCAGCCTGCGAATCGACCGCCTGCGCAATTTGAGTCATCGCGGCGAACAATAACGCCAGCGACAAACCCGCACTCGTGTAGAAGCGTGTGTGTGTCATGGTAGACTCTCTTTCGCATGCAGGGGCTTGGCGTACTCACGCACCTGCTTCTTGCCATAGATATCTGTAAACCGCTCCTCGACAATGACCGCCTTCTCCGTAATCGCACTGACAATTCCGTTGTTGTTTCCGATTTTTGCGCCTCGCTGCACGGCGTAGCCCTTGCCGTCCGGTGTTTGCACCATGGCCATATACCCGAATCCGCCCCATACGATTCCGATAACCGACAACTCGGACACGGAGACACGCTGGAGCGGAGGGAGATTCACGTCTTCCGATTTCTTTGCCATGTCAGCCGCCCCTGCCTCACGAATAATCATCAGGAAAGGATCCCTCCGTCCTTCCGGCAAATAGACATAGCCCTCGCGGCCTACCGGAACAACCAGTTCCCCTGCAATTCCCCCCCCACCCGGCTGCGACACCGAAGGAGCCACGACCGGCGCAGCGCTCGGGCTGCCTGTATCTGCCGGCTTGGCGGATGCTCCCGGCTGAGCTGCCGGCGCAGAGGCTGGAGCAGGAGCCGGAACAGATTGCGCATCTGCGCGATCCTGGAGCATCCCGGCAACTCCGGCACTCGAAAGACAGATCATCAACAGCCTGAACCACATTATCGTCATGCCTCTACGATTATTGTTCGCCATCACTTGGCCGCTGGAGCCGGCGCTCCGGTCGAAGCCTTCGCCGGTCCACTTTGAGCCGGCTTGGCCACCGGTTCAGGAGGTGCGACGAATGCCGTCAAATCGAACACGGTCTGAATCACAACCCGTTCCTGCTCGATTTTCGGACTCTGCATTCGAAGCCCCGATACGCTGACGATTCGAGGCAAATTATTAATCCGATCAAAGAAGAGCGCTGCCGTATGGTAGCCTCCAGCCAGTTCGACGTTGAACGGAAGCCGCACAAAGAGCTTGGAAGGATCCTCCGCTCGTGTTCCCGGCCTCCACAGCCGGATATCCAATCCCAATCGAACCCCCATATCAGAGACCTGCTTGAGCAGGAGAATTGCCTCCTCTTCCGGAGGAAGCGACTGCTTCTTCTTCTCCAGCGCAATCTCCAACTGCTTATTCGCCGCCATCAGCTCTTCAAGATGCTTGGCCTTGATCGACAACTCCTGGATTTGTCCTTCCTGCTTGGCGATTTCGCCATCGAGCGTCTGAATGGCTACGTTCTTCTCGTCCCAAATGGTGTAATAAAATATGGCCGGTACTCCCACCATCAGAAGGAGCAACAACAGGACCTTCTGAACGATTGGGATCGTCCGCAGAAATTCAAAGCTGATTTCAGGCAGTTTCATGCTCAGCTCTTCAGATTCGCGCTGATTTTGAATATATACACGGTCGATTTGCCTTCTACGCCCGCGCGAGACTCAGTCAGACGAATGTTCGTGAAGTACTCTGTGCGGCGCAGGTTATTGATGAATTCAACAATATCGTCCTGGCTCATCCCCTTACCTTCCAAATCAACCTGCTTGTCCTTTATGTCCAGCCTCGTCAGCCACAACTTGAGCGGCTCCAAGCTCTGGCTGATATGATCCAAGGTTCGAACCGGCCCTCCGCGGCTCTTTTCCAACTGATCGATGATGCGTCCCTTGTCCTCAAGCAGTTTCTTCCTCTTCTCGAAGTCTTCGACCTTCTTGACCTGCTGCTGCAAAGCGGCAATCTGTTTCTCTTTGTCCTGCTTGACGTGCTGCTTTGCTTCGATTTCCTCTTCGAGAATGCCGGCATACCAGAAACAGGCGATCACCACCAGCACAATGGCCGCAAACGCGCCGGCTGCCTCGATTCGAACGTCCCACTGCTTTTTGACTCCCTTGGTCCTCGGCTCCGGGAGCAGGTTGATGCGAATCATCGATCACCCATCGTCCGAATCGCCAGGCCAACGCCCACAGCGACTTGCGGCGCCACTTCGGCCAGGGCAGCCTGATCAAATCCGCCCTGCGCAATATCGACTTGATTGAACGGGTTGGCGACTTCCACGGGCACACCCATCCGCTCGGTCAACTGCTCGACCAGACCCGCCACCTTTGCGCACCCTCCACACAGCATGATCTTCGTGACATCGCCCGCATCCGCTCCAATCGACTTAAAATAGTCGATCGTGCGTGCGATTTCAGAGGCGACCTCGGCATTGATTCCATCGATGATGCCCTTGACCGTCGTGGCATCGAGCCCTTCCTTCAGCTTCCCTTGTTGGGCAGCCTCTGCTTCCTCGGCCGTGACACCCAGATCCCGTTGAAGCGCTTCGGCATAACGATGCCCCCCGACCGCAATGTCCCGGGTGAACACCGAAACGTTCCCCTTGACGATATTGACATTCATGACGCTGGCCCCGACGTTCACCAGCGCCGTCAACTCTTCGGGTTTGGTCTCATAATTGATGCCGTACATGTTCTCGATTGCAAAGGCATCGACGTCGAGCACCTTGGGAATGAGTCCCGCGCCTCGCGCAATCTCCGTCAATTCGTTGACTTTGTCTTTCTTCGCCGCCACCAGCAGCACGGCCATCTGCGTCTGGCCATCCTCCGTCGTTTCTGCCGGATTCAAAATAAACCAGTCGAGGTTGACTTCATTGATGTCGAAAGGGATGTATTGCTCGGCAGCCTCCTTGACCTTCGCCTCCATTTGATCGTCCGGAGTTTGAGGAAGATTGATCTTTTTCACGATCACGGCATGCCCGGACACAGACAGCGCGACATGTTTAACCTTGATGCCCTGCTCCTGGATCAACTCCTTGATCGCATCGATCACCCGACCGGCATCCATGACCGTCCCATCGACAATCACTTCCGGTTCCAGCGGCTTGATGCCGAATTTCTGGAGAAAGTACTTCCCCTTGAGTTCCTTGATCTGCACCATCTTAATTGCCCTGGACCCGATATCCAGTCCCACAAGCTGCTGCTTGGCGGCAAACAGCGTATCGACGTCCATCGTCGCAAAATCTTTCAGCGTTGTGATAAGCCCCATCAGATTCATCGTCGACCCTTTGATTACTGACCCGACTTGCGCGTACGAATAATTTGCTTGATCTCTTTAATGTGCTGCGCGGTATACAGCCGCCAGTTGCGCCAATCTCGCGACGGCCCGGAAATCAACCCTTCGCGCTCCCACCGAAAAAGTGTCGCGCGCGAGACATCGAACAACTCGCAGACCTCGATCGTCTTATATTGTTTCCGCGCAGTAGCCTGTACGCTCTTCATATCACAATGCTTTCAATGCACAACCAATTTCTAAAAACAGATTTTACAAATTATTGCGGCTAAGTATAGTCAATATATTCTCACTGTCAAGCAAACATGATTATGAACACCGCATGAACAAAGGGGAAAATCAACGTCGGGCAGTACTTTTCGCTATATATGGGAGCCTGTTGAGGGCAGGCAACCATACCTAGTAGAAATCAAGACCGGCGGAACTTATGTTCTTGCAGAATAAATTTACAGTTGACGCGATCGCACGAAGAAAAGATTTCTAGCAGGGCATTCCATGGAGGCATTGCTTTATCCTGAAACCGGAGCCACTTTCCTGAATCCGCGCACACCTTTCCCGACTGCACGAACTGCCCGAGGTCCGATCATGCTGAGGAATGTGCATCGATCAAGTGAACCTGCCCTCATTTTCCCGCTGCACAGCCTGCAGATGCCCTCTTGCAGCATTCTGAAGCAGCAGAAACGGAATCCCAAGATACCGCCTCAATGCAGGCGTGATGGTTACATGACGACCGGTGATCGTAATAGACATACAGAACGAACGCCGTCACCCTATTACTGTGGCGTTCCTTAAAAGAAGCGTTTGCGCTGGCTGGCAGAAGGAATATTGACTTCCGAACGATATTTCGCCACCGTGCGGCGGGCGATGATAATTTGGTGGCTTTGCAGTTTTGCGGCGATTTCCTCATCCTTGAGGGGGTGCTGGGTATCCTCTTCCGCGATCATATTCTTGATCATTTCACGAACCGTCACGGACGAAAGCGCATCCTGGCTCTGATCGGTTCTTTGGAGGGCGGTATTGAAAAAGAACTTTAGCTCCAGCATGCCCTGCGGACAATACATGTACTTGTTGGCCGTCACCCGGCTGATGGTCGATTCATGCATGCCGATGTCTTCTGCAACCTGCTTGAGCACCAGAGGCTTCAGATGCTGGACGCCCTTCTCGAAGAACGCCTCTTGAAACTTCACAATGCTGCGGACAACCTTTAGAATTGTTTTGTTCCGCTGCTCGATGCTTCGAATCAACCACTGCGCGCCGCGATATTTCTCATCCATGTACACTCTGGCTGCGTCGGAATCCTCCTTCAGACTGCCCGACATCATCTGCTTGTAATACGGGCTGATCCGAAGGCGAGGGAGCCCATCGTCGTTCAGCAGGACGGTCCACTCCCCTTCGTTCTTGACGACAAAGACATCCGGAATGATGGCATAGTTATTCGCAGAAAAATACGGACGCCCCGGCTTCGGTTCCAGCCCTTCAATCACGTGCATCGCTTCAACAACCGCTTCCACCGTCGTGTCCAATGCTTTTGCGACCCGGGCATATTGCTTTTTTTCCAGATCCTTCAGGTGAAACCGCACGATGGACTCGACAAGCGACCCCTTGAGCGAACCGGATCGCCTGGCTGGCGTCCCCACGGAATTTCGATCGAGAAACCCGAGCTGGATCAGGAGGCATTCCGGAAGATCCCTCGCGCCGACGCCGGCCGGATCAAACGACTGCACCTGCCGCAAGGCTGACTCTACCGATTCGGTCGGAACTTTTGCATCAGCTGCAATATCCTCGATCGACGTGCGCATATATCCATCGTCATCAATGTTGCCGATGATCGCTCTGGCGATCATCTTTTCCGTATCGGACATCTCCGTCAATGCCAGTTGCCACAAGAGATGCTCTTCGAGCGAAGTCGGCTTGGCAAGCGTCTGCTCATAGGACGGCAACTCCTCCTGATTCGAGGGAGAAGACTCCCGCCCGCCGGCAATGCGATCATTATCGAAGTAGTCATCCCAGCTTCCCTGCGAAATTTCATCGGGCTTTTCCGCATCCTCGGATTTGCCGCTCTCAGGAGACTCCTGCTGTTCTGATGTCCCCTTGCTTTGCTGACTCTGCTCCCACTCTTCAGCCGCATCCGCTTCGGGCTCTTCAACTTCCGTATCTGTCTGCACCTCTTCCAACAGCGGATTTTCCATCAAATGCTGCGAAAGCGTTTGCTGCAACTCCAGCCTGGATAGTTGCAACAACTTGATCGCCTGCTGCAACTGCGGCGTCATAATGAGTTTTTGACTGAGCCGGAGATCAAGCCTCATTTTCATATGCCGTCGATCTCGCTCCCGATCTGGATGATCACAGCTTGAATCGCTCCCCTAGGTAAATAGCCCGGGCAGTCGCGCTGCCGACGATGACATCGGGCGCGCCGGCCTCCAAAATGCTTCCTTCATTAATGATGTAGGCTCGATCGGTAATGGAAAGGGTTTCCTGAACATTATGATCCGTAATCAAAATCCCGATCTGCTTGTCCTTCAACCGGATGATGATCTGCTGAATATCAGCGACTGCGATAGGATCAATGCCGGCGAAAGGCTCGTCGAGCAACAGAAACTTCGGATGCATGACCAGTGCGCGGGTGATTTCCAGCCGGCGGCGTTCGCCTCCGGACAGCGCGTAGGCCGGGCTCGACCGGAGATGGGTCAGATCCAGTTCTTTGAGCAGCAGCTCCGCTCGATTGGAACGTTCCTGCTGAGAGAGGGGCATCATTTCCAGAACCGCCAGAATATTCTCTTCGACCGAAAGCCGCCGGAACACGGATGACTCTTGCGGCAAATAGCCGATGCCCTGCCGCGCGCGCTTGTACATGGGAAGCTCCGTGATGGCTTTTCCGTCCAAGACAATGGAACCGGCATCCGGCTGGCATAGACCGACCATCATGTCGAAGATCGTCGTTTTACCGGCCCCATTGGGTCCCAGGAGTCCGACGATTTCTCCCGCCCGCACTTCCACGTTGACGTTCTTGACGACCGTCCGACCCTTGAAACTTTTGGTCAATCCGGTTGCCTGAAGACGTTTTCCGTTTGCTGTCACGCCGGCATCCATTCCATCACACCTCGAGATTACTTGGCGGGCGGGGAAGGAACGCGCCCGCCTCCTTCCGGCTCAATCATGACATGAGACTCGCCTTCCACAAGAGTCCGGTCATCATCAAGAAACATGACGATTTTTTTCCCCGAAACCCTCGTGCCATGCTGCCAGGCAACCGGATCGCCCGTCAGCACGATTTTTCGCTCATCCTCACTATAGACAGCCTTGCGGCATGTAGCCCGCCCATCGGCCTTTTCAATCTTCACGCGACCGGTCGCCTCAATCTTACTCACGGCCTGATTCGAGATCGTGGGGAGTTCCTCCGAGCCCTTGTGCGGCGCCTTCGCCGTAGTTTCAACTGCCTTGGGTTCATGGGGTTTCAAGAACACCACCATCACATCTGAATGCACGACCAACAGCCCCTTTTTCAGCACGACGCTGCCTTCAAAAATCGCCTTGTTTTCCTGGTTTCGCATGGTGATCTTCTTGGCGGTAATGTCGGTGCGGCTGCTCGCGGAAGGGGCCCCGGCCGCCGGGGCGACCGTATCCGTTGCGTATGCCGCACCCAAACAAAGCCATGTCACGCATCCCAGACTACTGCACAATTTCCACATGCACATCTTCCAGGATTTGAAATTCTTCGACATCGAGTTTTCCGACGAGGCCGCGTCCCTTTACTTCCAATCCATTTCCGGTAATCGTGACTGCATCATTGGTGGTCACTTCACGGCGCGCATCCGTCCAGACCAGATGATTGGTAAAGATCGTGTAGCCGTTGTCCAGCTGAATGGCGATGGTCCCCTCCCGTTTTGCCAGGATGAAGTTCTTCGTGGCCGTATCAATGGTGCCTTCATCGCTTTCCAGCTGCAGTTCACGACCCTTCAAGCCGTATAGAGTGACCCGCACATTTTCAAGTGCCGCACGGTTTTCGGTTTCGAACAGACGCGCGCGCTTTGCCTGAACCTGCCATTGAACCGCTCCCGCCCGGGATTGTGTAAACGTAAACTGATCGATGCCTGCATCGGCACGCTCTAGCCGGCTGGGGACCGGACCTGCCGGTGACAATTCGGATTCGTCTCTGTTGGTGAGCAGATATACAAGAGAAATTGCCAGAATCCCGCTGAGGACGAGGAGCGCGCCTCGTATATACCGGCTCAACATAAGAGCCCCAAATCAACTGCTTAGAATGACAAGGGCTATTGGCACGATAGTAGCATAGGCTCTGGGGCAAGTAAACCAAGGCTCCGAGCACGACTGCTTCCGTTCAACAATCATGGGATGGCTGAACTGAAAAGGGGGCGTTCGTCTGGACGGGACGCCAATCCCACGCAGGCAGCGGCTGCGGCGGGATTCTGATATGGCGTAGCGTTATGACTTCTGCGCAGTTGGTTCGGTCTTTCCGCTCGCCGATTGGCCGGATTGTTTCGGCGCTGCCCCTCCACTCTTTGCAACCAACTCAATCGCCACCATTGAGGCGGCATCGCCGACACGCCGTCGCGTTTTAATCATGCGCGTATATCCGCCATTGCGGTCACGAAACCGCCCGGCAACATCGCTGAAAAGTTTCGAGACCACCGACTTATCGCGAATGAAGCTGAGGGCCTGCCGGCGGGCGTCCAGATCACCCTGCTTCCCAAGCGTAATCATACGATCCGCGTACCCGCGAATCTCCTTGGCCTTCTGTTCCGTCGTTTCGATCCGCTCACGGTCCAACAGGGACGTGACGAGGTTTCTGAACAGAGCCCAACGATGCTTGGTTTTGCGGCTAAGTTGTCTGCCTTTTTTTCCGTGGCGCACAGTGTCCTCTCTCCGTTACGCGTCGCGTTTGGCGCCGCCGTCAGACGGAAGCGCATCCAGTTTCATGCCCAGGCCAAGCCCCATTTCGGCCAGAATCTCTTTGATCTCGTTCAGTGATTTCTTGCCGAAGTTTTTCGTCTTCAACATTTCCATCTCTGACTTTTGCACCAGATCGGCGATGGTTTTAATGTTCGCGTTCTTCAAGCAATTCGCCGCCCGCACCGACAGTTCCAGTTCATTGACGCTGCGGAAGAGGTTTTTGTTGATCTCCCGGCGCTCCTCTTCCCGCCTCGCTTCCGGCTTCGTCTCGCCCAACTGATCGGGATGGATGAAGATGTCCAGGTGGTCCCTCAAAATGAGCGCGGCCGACGAAACCGCGTCCCGCGGCGTGATGCTGCCGTCCGTCCAGACCTCGAGCATTAACTTGTCGTAATCCGTCACCCGGCCTACCCGCGCGTTTTCCACATGGAAATTTGCGCGTGTGACAGGCGAAAAAATCGAGTCCACGGGTATCACTCCGATCGGCAGGCCTTCTTCCTTGTTCCGCTCGGCCGGCACATAGCCGCGCCCTGGCTTGACGACCATTTCCATATCCAGCGAGGCTTCCTTGTCCAGGGTTGCAATGTGCAAATCCTTGTTCAGCACCGTCACATCGGCATCGTGCTGAATGTCCGACGCCTTTGCCTCTCCCGGTCCTTTCTTCCGCAGCCGGATTGTCTTCGGCTTGTCCGTATGCAGCTTGAGCCGGAGGCTCTTCACGTTCAGCACGATGCTCGTGACATCTTCCGTCACGCCGGGAACAGTTGAAAACTCGTGCAAGACCCCTTCGATCTTGACCGTTGTCACGGCGGCGCCGGTCAGCGACGAGAGCAGTACGCGCCGCAGGGAATTTCCCACCGTCGTCCCGAACCCGCGCTCGAACGCCTCGGTCATAAACCGTGCATAATTTTCGGCGGGAATTTCCTTCTCGGTTTCGACCCGCATCGGAATCTGAAAATCTTTCATCGTTTTAATCATGATTTCCTCTTCGCCTTAGTCCGTCCTGCCGACATGGCCACAACGTGGCCGTTCATTATCGCGAGTAGAGCTCCACCACCATCTGCTCGTTGACCGGCAATGCGATTTCGTCCTTCGTGGGAACCGCCTTCACCATCCCCTTGAAGGCCTCCCGGTTCAATTCCAGCCAGGCTGGAATCCCGCGCGACTCGATCGCATCCAGCGAGGCTACAATGGCACCCACGTCGCGACTGCGCTGCTTCACTTCGATGACATCCCCGACCTTCACGTGGTAAGCCGGCACATCGGTCTTTCTTCCGTTCACAAGGAAATGCCCGTGATTCACCAATTGTCTTGCCTCCCTCCTGGAGCAGGCAAAGCCCAGCCGGTAGACCACGTTGTCGAGCCGGCATTCCAGCAACTTGAGCAAATGCTCGCCCGTGATGCCCTCGTGGCGTTCCGCCTTTCCGAAGATGCCGCGAAACTGCCGTTCCTGCAGACCGTAAATACGACGCAGCTTCTGTTTCTCTCTCAACTGGGCGCTGTACTCCGAGACACGCTGGCGCCCTTGCCCGTGCTGGCCAGGCGGATAGCTGCGCCTCTCGATCGCACACTTTTCCGTCATGCAACGGGAGCCCTTCAGGAACAGTTTCACCCCTTCCCGGCGGCACAACCGGCAGACGGGACCTCGATATTTCGCCATTAGACTCTCCTCCGTTTGGGCGGCCGGCAGCCGTTATGTGGAATCGGCGTCACGTCACGGATCAGATTGATCCGCAACCCTGCAGCCTGCAACGACCGGATGGCCGATTCCCGCCCGGAGCCCGGTCCGTTCACATACACATCGATCTGCCGCATGCCATGCTCCATCGCTTTCCGCGCGGCCATTTCCCCGGCCCGCTGCGCGGCAAACGGCGTGCTTTTCCGCGAGCCCTTGAAACCCTGGTTGCCCGAGCTGGCCCAGACGATCGCATTGCCGCTCATGTCGGTAATCGTCACGATCGTATTATTGAACGACGCCTGCACGTGGGCGACCCCGCTTTGGACGATTTTCCGCTCTTTCTTTTTACCCTTCTTCACGCTCATAGGTCACGCTCTCCTGGCTTACCGCGTTGACTTAGGATGCCTTCGATGGAGCCGCAGCCGGCTTTCGTATCGTACCTGCGGTTTTCTGACGCCCCTTCCGGGTCCGCGCATTGGTGCGCGTCCGCTGCCCGCGCACCGGCAAGCCCTTGCGATGCCGCAGCCCACGGTAGGTCCCGATATCGACCAGCCGCTTGATGCTCATCGAGACTTCCCGTCTCAGATCGCCTTCCACCTCATGATCCCGATCGATCACCTCGCGCAGTTTCACAATCTGATCTTCGGCCAGATCTTTGATGCGAATGGAGCCGTCGACGCCGGCTTTTTTCAGGATCTGGACGGCGGTGGCGCGTCCGATACCAAAGATATAGGTCAACCCGATGTCCGCCCGCTTCTCACGAGGCAGATCGATTCCGGCAATACGAGCCATACGTCCTCCTCACCAACCCGCTGTAACCGCTTAACCCTGCCGTTGCTTGTGACGGGGGTTCTCGCAGAGCACCCGCACGACGCCCCGGCGGCGAACCACCCGGCACTTGGAACAAATCGGCTTGACCGACGATTTCACTTTCATAACGTTCCTTATTTAAACCGATAGGTAATGCGGCCCCGCGTCAGATCATAGGGCGACAGTTCCACGGTCACCTTGTCGCCGGGCAGGATCCGGATGAAATGCATCCGCATCTTGCCTGAAATATGCGCCAGTATGATGTGCCCGTTATCCAATTTCACACGAAACATCGCGTTCGGCAGCGTCTCCGTCACACTTCCCTGCGCTTCGATAACGTCTTCCTTGGACATCCGCCGCCGTTCGTCTCCTAGAGTTTGCTCAAGATACGCGGGGGGCCGCTCGGCTGAATCGCAATCGTATGTTCAAAATGCGCCGAGAGGCTGCCGTCCTTCGTGACAGCGGTCCACTGGTCGTCCAACACCCGCACGTCGCTCTTTCCCATGTTCACCATCGGTTCGATCGCCAGCACCATCCCGGCCTGCAGCCGCGGCCCCTGCCCCGGCTTTCCGTAATTCGGCACCTGCGGTTCTTCGTGCAACTGGCGCCCGATTCCATGCCCCACAAAGTCCGTCACGACCGAAAAGCCCGCCGACTCCGCCCGCTCCTGCACCGCATGCGAAATGTCGGACAACCGGTTGCCGACCACCGCCTGCTCGATCCCGGCATACAGCGCGGCTTCGGTCACCCGCAGCAACTCAGCCGCCTTCGGGTTGATCGTACCGACCGGAAGCGTCATCGCTGAATCACCGTAAAACCCATCCACAATTGCGCCCAGATCCAGCCCGACGATATCGCCTTCCTTCAGAACCCGCTTCGACGGAATGCCGTGCACCACCTGATCATTCACCGAAATACACAAGGTCTTGGGATAGCTCCGATAGCCCTTGAAGGCCGGCTTGCCGCCTCGGGTGCGAATGAAATCCTCCGCCAAGCGATCCAGCTCATCCGTGGCCATCCCTGGTCGAACATGCGGTTTCAGAAACTGCAAGGTCTCGGCGACCAGCTTCGACGCCCTGGCCATGACTTCGATTTCCTCTGACGTTTTGAGAATAATCATGCCAGGCCATTGGCCGACAAGAGCTCCGCCACCCGCTGCTGCACCTGCTCGACTGTTCCTGTGCCATCGACATCCGATAAAATTCCGCGCTGACGGTAATAGGCGATCAGCGGCGCCGTTTGCTCTTCGTACACAGCCAGCCGATTCTCGACCGTCTCCCGCGTGTCGTCGCTGCGCTGCATCAACTCGTCCCCGCAACGATCGCAGAAGCCTGCGCGCTTCGGCGGCGTAAACTCGACATGAAACACCGCCTGGCACTTGGGGCAGCTCCGTCGTCCCGTGAGGCGCCGCACGATGTCCTCCCGAGGTACCGAGACGTTGATCACCCGATCGAGCTGCAGCCCCCTGGTCTTCAGCATGGCCGTCAGCTCCTCCGCCTGCGGAACGGTCCGCGGAAAGCCGTCCAGCAAAAATCCCCGTGCGCAGACCGGCTCGGCCAGCTTATCCCTGACGATCCCGACGACCACCGAATCCGGAACCAGTTTCCCCTGGTCCATGCAGGCCTTCGCCTGCACTCCCATCGGCGTCTTGTTGCGAACCGCCTCTCGAAGAATATCCCCCGTCGAGATCTTGGGCCGCCCGAACTTTGCGGCAATCAGATCCGCCTGCGTTCCCTTGCCGACTCCAGGCGCGCCAAGAAAAATCAGCCGCATCCCGCCCTCAGCCGCTCCGCCCCTTCAACGAACCCGTCTCGAGAAATCCCTCGTAGTTTCGCATCAACATGTGCGATTCGATCTGCTGCGCCGTATCCAGCCCCACACCGATGACGATCAGGAGCGACGTTCCACCGAAATAAAACGGCACGTTGAGCTTATAAATCAGAAACTCCGGAATCACGCACACGACCGCCAAATAGACCGCGCCGACGAACGTAACCCGGGTGAGCACGTTATATACATAATCGGAGGTGCGCTGTCCGGGGCGAATTCCGGGAATGAACCCTCCGTACTTCTTCATGTTTTCCGCCATGTCCACCGGATTGAGCACCACCGCCGTATAGAAAAAGCAAAAAAAGACGATCAGTCCGACGTACAGCAGAGTGTACAGCACGGACCCGGGCGCCAGCTGTTCCCCGATCGACTTCACCCACGGATACTGAATAAACCCCGCAATGGTCGCCGGGAACGCGATAATCGACGACGCGAAAATGGGCGGAATCACGCCGGCCGTATTGATCTTCAGCGGGATATGCGTGCTCTGCCCGCCATAGACCCTCCTGCCGACCACCCTCTTGGCATACTGCACGGGGATTTTCCGGCGGCCGCTCTCCAAAAATACGATGGCCGCCACCACCCCCAGCATCACGGCTGTCAATACCATCAGCAGCGCAAAACTCAACTGCCCGACCCGGTATAAGTCAAACGTCTGCGCCACTGCGCTCGGCAGCCGCGCGACAATGCCCGAGAAAATAATCAGCGATATCCCGTTACCGATCCCCCGTTCGGTGATCTGCTCGCCCAGCCACATCAGAAACGCCGTGCCGGCCGTCAGCGTGATGACCGTCATGAGGCGAAACGGCCACCCCCCGTGCATGACGAACTCGCCGCCCTTCATCTGCTCCAGGCCGATCGCAATTCCAAACCCCTGGATGAGCGCGATGACGATCGTGCCGTAACGCGTGTACTGAATGATCTTCTTTCGCCCGCGCTCGCCCTCCTTGGCCAGCTTGGACAAATGCGGGATGACGACCGTCAGCAACTGCAGAATGATCGACGCGCTGATGTAGGGCATGATGCCCAGCGCAAAGATCGTCAGCCGGGAGAGCGATCCTCCGGAGAAGATATCCAGGAATCCGAGAAGCGCCCCTCCCTGCTCTTGAAGAAACTTCGATAGCGACTCCCCGTTGATGCCCGGCGTCGGGATGTGCGCGCCGACCCGATACACGGCCAGCATGGTCAGCGTGAACAGAACCCGCGTGCGCAGCTCCGGAATTTTAAAGATGTTCTGAAAACTCGTGAGGAGCCGCTCAAACACCGCTGATGACCTCAGCCCGCCCGCCGGCTGCCTGAATCTTTTCCACTGCCGACTTGCTGAACTTATGGGCCTGGATCGTCACGGGCCGGCTGAGATCGCCGGTGCCAAGGATTTTCACCAACTGGGTCTTCCGCTTGATCAGCCCGGCTCCCGCCAATACGCTTGGCGTGATCTGCTCTACCGTGCCCAGCATCACCAAGGACTTCAGATTGATGACGGCGTACTCCGTGCGAAACGGATAGCGGAACCCGTATTTCGGCAGCCGGCGGATCAACGGCATCTGACCGCCTTCAAAGCCCGGCCGCTTCCCTCCTCCGGATCTCGCCAGTATTCCCTTGTGTCCTTTGGTCGCAGTCTTTCCGTGTCCGGACCCGGGGCCCCGCCCGATGCGTTTCGGATTTTTCTTGGCTCCGACCGACGGAGCCAGCATATGTAATTTCATTGGCCCTTCACTTCCAATAAGTAGGAGACTTTGCCGACCAAACCGCGAACCTGTGGCGTATCAGGCCGCACGACCGTCTGGTGAGGCTTCCGGAGGCCAAGCCCCTGCAACACTAGGCGATGCCGATACGAGGTCCCGATCGGACTGCGCTTGAGCGTAATGGAGAGGCTCTTGCCTGCTGCTGCGTTCTTTACCATGTTCCCTTATCCGACCTTCTCAAGCCCGCCCATCCGAATCCGCACCACCGTTTCAGGATCCCTAAGCTGGCGCAAACCTTCCAATGTGGCCTTGACCGTGTTGAAGGGATTGCCGCGTCCGAGGGTTTTCGCCACGATGTTGTGGACGCCCGCCAGTTCCACGACGGCCCGGACGGCTCCTCCCGCAATGATCCCCGTTCCTGCCGCAGCCGGTTTGAGCAGGACATTTTCTCCGCAGTAGGTGCCGTGCACCTCATGCGGAATGGTCTCCCCCTTCAACGGAACCTGGACGAGATTCTTTTTTGCCTGTTCCACCGCTTTCGAGATGGCCGCCGGAACTTCCGCCGCCTTCCCTTTTCCAATTCCAACCCAGCCCAGCCCGTCCCCCACCACCACGAGCGCGCAGAAGTTAAACCGCTTCCCGCCTTTGACCACTTTGGCGACACGGTTAATAAAAACCACCTTGTCCTTGAGGCTCAATTCATCCGGATTGACTCGCACGCCGTTACTCCCCTCTTCTCGTGACGGTTAAAACTGCAGCCCGCTTTCCCGCGAGGCTTCTGCCAGGGCCTTGATGCGGCCATGGTAGAGACGGCCGCCCCGGTCAAACACGACCGGGCCAACTTTTGCGGCCTTGGCACGGCTGGCAATGAGCTTGCCGACTTCCTTGGCCGCATCGATCGGGTTTTTCGATTGCGCCGCCTTCTTCAATTCCGGGTCCAGCGTGGATGCGGCAGCCAACGTATGGCCGCGCGTATCGTCAATGATCTGGGCATAGATATGGCTCTTGCTCCGGAAGACGCTCAGGCGCGGACGGGCCGGCGTGCCGAACACCCGCTGGCGAACCCGCTGACGCCGCCGCTCCAGCTTTTCTGCTTTTTCAGTAATGCGCACGTCGCACCTACTTTCCGGTCTTGCCTTCCTTCTTGCGAAGGACTTCGCCTGAATACCGGATCCCCTTTTGCTTATACACATCGGGCGGCTTGATGGCCCGCACGTTGGCGGCCGTCTGACCGACCAGCCGCTTGTCGATACCCTTCAACAGGATGATCGTTTGCTTGTCGATCTTGACGTCGATGCCCTTCGGCACCGTAAACGACACCGGCTGGTTGTAACCGACACTCAGCTGCAGATTCTGGCCTTGCAGCTGTGCCTTGTAGCCGACACCCGTCATTTCGAGCGTCTTCTCGTACCCCTTGGTCACGCCGTCGATCATGTTGTTCAACTCGGCCCGGACCAATCCGTGCATGGCGCGTGTCTCCGGTGCGTTCCCCTCCCGGTTCACCTGCACGTTGCCGCCGGATGACGCCACGGAGATCCCCTGCTTTAACTGCCACTGAAGCTGCCCCAGCGGCCCCTTCACCGAAACCACCTGATTCGACACCGACACTTCCACCTTGGGCGGAATGGCGATAATTTTTCTTCCAATTCGTGACATCTCGAACCCGTCCTGCCTACCAGATGTGGCAGAGAACTTCTCCGCCAAGATTGGCCCGCCGTGACGCCTGATCGGTCATGACGCCCTTCGAATTCGACACGATCGCCAGCCCCATGCCGGCCATAATTTTCGGCATCTCGCGCTTGCCGACGTAGACACGCTTTCCGGGTCTGCTGATCCGGCGCATTCCGGTGATGACCGGCTGACCGTCATTTATGTATCGCAATTGAACCCGCAGCATCGGATGTCCGCCATCTTCGGACTTCTCATAGGCATGGATGAACCCCTCGGCCTTGAGCACCCGGAGAATTTCGCCCTTTAATTTAGACGCAGGGATGGACACCGTTTCCTGTCCCCGGCGAGCGGCATTTTGAATTCTAACAAGAAGATCTGCAATCGGGTCGGTAACCATGCTTAGTCCCTCAAACTACCAGCTCGCCTTCGTCACGCCTGGGATTTCCCCCTTCAGGCTGAGAAAACGAAAGCAAATTCTGCACATCCGGAACCGCCGCAAAAACCCGCGGACGCGTCCGCACATGGGGCACCGGTTGTACTGCCTTGTTGAAAATTTCTGCTTCGTTGCGGCTTTCAGTCGTAACGCTTTTCGTGACACGAACGGTCTCCTCCGCCTCAGGCTCTGAATGGCATGCCGAGGTGACGCAACAGCGCCTTCCCCTCGTCATTGGTGATGGCCGACGTCACGAAGGTGATATCCATGCCGTGAATCGACGCCACGCTGTCGTATTTGATCTCAGGGAAAATTAATTGCTCTTTCAGCCCCAGCGTGTAATTCCCGCGCCCGTCGAAGGCTTTGGGCGAGACGCCCTTGAAATCCCGAATCCGAGGCAGCGCGATGGAAACCAGCCGGTCTACAAATTCGTACATCCGAGCGCTCCGCAGCGTGACCTTGGCACCGATCGGCATGCCCTGGCGAAGCTTGAAACCGGCGATCGCCTTTTTTGCCTTGGTCACAACGGGCCGCTGCCCGGTGATCACGCCCAGTTCCGTCACGGCGCTCTCAAGCAACTTGACGTTCTGAATCGCCTCCCCCATGCCGACATTCAAAACGACGCGTTGCAGCCTGGGCACCTGCATGGGATTCTTGTAACTAAACTCCTTCATCAGGGCCGGCACGATCTGCTGGAAATAGGTCTCCTTCAGACGAGGCGGAGTCTTGGGCCCCGATGGAGCCTCGTCGACCTCCTTGGCCTTGTGGGCTGCAGGCGCCTCCTTTTTATGGGCCGCCTTCTTCTCGCCGCCTTTATGAGCCGTCTCTTTTTCGCCTTTTGTCATTGCTCGACCCAGATTCCTACTCGATTACCGCTTGATCTTTTTTGGTGATCCGAACGCGCTGCCCGTTCTCCAGCACTTTAATTCCAACCCGCGCCCGCTTTTGCAGATTCGCGCTGTAGTACATCACGTTCGAAATGGCGATCGGAGCCTCGCGCTCAAGAATCCCGCCCTGCCGGACCTTTTGATTCGGCTTGGTGTGCCGCTTGATCATATTGAGCTTCTCGACAACGACCGTGCTCTCCTCCGGATGCACCGACAGCACCTTCCCGGTCTTTCCCCGCTCCGTCCCGGCGATCACGATCACCGTATCGCCCTTTTTCAACTTTGCTTTCATGGCTCCTGAACCCCGCCCTTCCCGCTACAGCACTTCCGGGGCAAGTGAAATGATCTTCATGAACTTTTTCCAGCGCAATTCCCTGGCCACCGGCCCGAAGATACGGGTTCCGATCGGCTCCCCCTGCGCATTGATCAGCACGCAGGCGTTCCGGTCGAACTTGATATAGGACCCGTCTTCCCGCCGCACGCCCTTGGTCGTCCGCACGATCACCGCCTTGCTCACATCGCCCTTCTTCACCGTCGCCTGCGGAATGGCTTCCTTGACCGCCACCACCACGATATCCCCGAGCGAGCCGTACCGGCGCTTCGAGCCGCCCAGCACGTGGAAACACATCACCTGCTTGGCCCCCGAATTGTCGGCCACATCCATGTATGTATAGCTCTGAATCATGCCTTGCTCATATTCCGAATAATTGTTTGCCCGGCTACTCTGCGCGACCGCGCTCGACAATTTGCACGACCCGCCAGTGCTTGTCCTTGCTGATCGGCCTGGTCTCAATCAGCCGCACGCGATCGCCCACCTTGCACTCATTCTTTTCATCATGCGCCTTCAGCTTCGTGATGCGGCGGAGAATCTTTCGGTAGAATGGATGCCGGACCACGCGAGAGACAGCCACCACGACTGTCTTGTCCATCTTATCGCTGACGACCTGGCCGACCCATTCACGCTGCGTTTCGTTTCTGTCCGTCATATCCCTCATCCCGCCTGTTTCTTGCCCGCCGGTTTATTGGCCAACGCCTGCTGCCGCAGCACCGTCTTCACCCTGGCTAGGTCCCGCCGGGCCTGCCGGATCTTCATCGGATTCTCGACCCGCCCCGCCGCCAATTGAAAGCGCAGATTGAACAGCTCCTGCGACAACTGCTGTTCTTTCTCCGCAAGCTCGGCGGCGGTCAGATCTCGTAGTTCTTTCACTTCCATAAGCGACTCGTCTACCCCTCGCGGCGCGGGTTAGAATTGACCTCGCGCCACAAACTTCGTCGCAATCGGCAACTTATAGGAGGCCAGCCGAAACGCCTCCTTGGCGATCTCGGGCGTGACGCCATCCATCTCGTAGAGCACGCGGCCCGGCTTGACGACCGCCACCCAGTATTCCGGGTTGCCCTTGCCCTTGCCCATACGCGTCTCAGCCGGCTTCTTCGTGATGGGCTTGTCCGGAAAAATCCTCGTCCAGACCTGTCCGCCACGCTTTACATACCGCGTGATCGCGATACGGGCGGATTCAATTTGCCGGCTGGTCAGCCACCCGGGTTCGAGCGCTTTCAGACCGAATTCCCCTAACGTGAGAGACCCTCCGCGATAGGCCTTCCCCCGCATCCGGCCCTTCTGCATCTTTCGAAATTTAACTTTCTTTGGTGCCAGCATCGCCTACAGCCTCATCCGCCCTGCCGACGCTCAAACATCGACTCGCTTTTCTCCGCAACCGCCGGCTGCACTTCACCGCGATAGATCCACGTCTTGACGCCGATCTGCCCCATCGTGGTGTGCGCCTCGGCAAACCCATAGTCGATGTCGGCCCTGAGCGTGTGCAGCGGGACACGTCCCTCCCGATACCATTCCGTCCGGGCAATTTCGTTGCCGCCCAGCCGGCCGGCCACGCAGACCCGAATCCCCTGCGCGCCAAGCCGAAGCGCCGCCGCGATGCTGCGCTTCATGGCCCGGCGAAACGCGACACGCTTTTCCAATTGCGCGGCGATATTTTCGCTGACCAGCTGCGCGTCCAACTCGGGCTTCTTGATCTCCTTGACCGTAATGTAGACCTGATTCCCGTATTCCTTTTCGAGCGACGCCTTCAGCTTGTCAACCTCAGCGCCCTTTCGTCCGATGATAATGCCGGGACGGGCCGTATGGATGATCACGCGGGTTTGATCGCCCGAACGCTCGATCTCCACCTTGGCAATGCCGGCATGATAGAGCTTTTCCTTCACCATCTTCCGGATCTTCACATCCTGATGGAGCAGCTTGGCGAAGTCCTTTTCCGCATACCACCTGGAATTCCACGTGCGGTTGACGCCGAGCCGGTACCCGATCGGATGTGTTTTCTGTCCCATAGATCCTGCGCCCTGCCTCTCTATTTGCCTGCCGCCGCCGCCGCTTCCGGCGCCGTCACGATGATCGTAATATGACTGGTCCGCTTATGGATGCTGTTGGCCCGCCCCATCGACCTCGACCGGAACCGCTTGAGCACCGGGCCGCCATTGACGTAGGCCTCGGAAATCCACAACCCCTCGCTGTCGCCCATTTCCTTTTGCTCGGCATTGGCCACGGCGGATCGCAGCACTTTCTCCACCACCTTGGCGGCCGCACGCGGGGTGTACTTCAACATGGCGAGCGCCTTCGGCACCTGCTGCCCGCGAATCATATCCGCCATCACACGGACCTTTCGGGGCGCTACGCGGACATATCGCAAGATCGCTTTTGCTTCAGCCATCGCTCTCTCCCGCCTACTTCAGCGCAACCGCTTTTTCCGTCTTGACCGCCCCGTGGGCCCTGAAAAAACGCGTCGGCGCAAATTCGCCCAACTTGTGGCCGACCATGTTTTCAGTCACGAAGACCGGGATAAATTTCTTTCCGTTATGCACGGCGAACGTATGCCCGATCATCTCGGGCGTCACCGTCGATCGGCGCGACCACGTCTTGATGATTTTCCGGTCGCGCTCCTGATTCATCCGCTCGACCTTTTTCAGCAGATGATCGTCTACAAATGCGCCTTTGCTAACTGACCTTGGCATCGAACTCCTCTCCGCTGTCGACTAGCGAACGCCTTTTTTACGATGCGCAATAATGAACTTGTCGGTCGCCTTGTTGTTTCTTGTCTTGTACCCCTTGGTCGGCAGTCCCCAGGGCGACACGGGATGCGGGTTCCCCTGGCCGGATTTTCCTTCGCCGCCGCCGTGCGGATGGTCGACCGGATTCATCACCACGCCACGCACATGCGGCATGCGGCCGCGCCAACGGGACCGGCCGGCTTTCCCGACCGACTCGTTCTCATGATCCAGGTTTCCAACCTGCCCGACCGTCGCCTGGCATGCGCCCAAAACCCGTCGCATCTCACCGGACTTCAGACGAACCTGCACATAGAGCCCTTCCCGTCCCATCACCTGCGCGAACCCGCCCGCGCTCCGGATCAGCTGGCCACCCTTGCCAGGCTTGAGCTCGATATTATGGATCGTCGTACCCAGCGGCATATTGTCGAGCGGCAGAGCGTTGCCCGGCCTGACTTCCGCCGTCGGACCCGACTGCACCGTATCCTTCACCGCCAGCCCGACCGGAGCCAGAATGTAACGCTTCTCTCCGTCGGCGTAATGAAGCAACGCGATCCGGGCCGACCGATTTGGGTCATACTCGATGGCCGCAACACGCGCCGGCACACCCACCTTGTCACGCCTGAAATCAATGCGCCGGTAGAGACGCTTGTGCCCGCCCCCACGGAACCGAACCGTCGTCCGTCCTTCGTTGTTTCGCCCGCCCGTGCGGAGATGGAACTCCGTCAGGCTTTTTTCAGGACGCTTCTTCGACAGGTCCTCGGTCGTCACCGCCGACATGCCGCGGCGACCCGGTGACGTTGGTTTGTAAATTTTCAATCCCATAATTCGCCTTGAATCCGTTATGCGCTTTCGTAGAGTTCGAGCTTCTCGCCCTTCTTGAGCGTCACGATGGCCTTCTTCCAATCCGACCGCTTACCGGAAAACCGTCCCAGCCGCTTGATCTTCCCCTTGACGGTCATCACGTTGACGCGCTCGACCTTGACCTTCAGCAACGATTCGATCGCCTGCTTGATTTGCACCCGATTGGCGGACGCGCGAACGAGAAATCCGACCTGATTCGCGCTTTCTCGCAATGCGGTCATTTTCTCCGTCAACAGCGGACGGACCAGCACGGAATGGATTCCCTGCGTCATGCCCAGACCTCTTGCATGCGCGGCACGTCCCGCTCCAGAATCACCAGCTTCTCGTAGCGCAGCACGTCGTAGACGTTGATCGACTCGGGCGCGACCACTTTGACGCCCGAAAGATTGGCGGCTGCCCGTTCGAGATCGGCATGGCCAGCCCCCGCCACGATGAGCGTGGTGGACGTCAGTCCCAATTGCGACAGGATCTTGGCCAGCAACCGCGTCTTCGGGGCTTCCAGCGTCAACGCGGACAGCACCAGAACGCTCCCGGCCGCCAACTTGTCCGACAGAGCGCTCTGCAACGCCGCCCGATACTTCTGCTTCGGAATCGAATAGGCATAGCTGCGCGGCTTGGGACCGAAGACCGACCCGCCATGCCGCCAGATCGGCGACCGGATCGACCCGGAACGCGCGCGCCCCGTATGCTTCTGCTTCCAAGGCTTCTTCCCCGATCCGCTGACCTCACTGCGTCGCAACGTGGAGGCGGATCCCTGTCGTTCACAGGCCTGCTGCATAATGACCGCTTCGTGGACAAGCGACTTCTCGGGTTTCGCGCCGAACACGGCATCCCGCAGTTCGACCGACCCCACCTTCCGCTTATGCACGTCGACGACGTCAACCGTTGCCATCGTTATGCCTTCTTGGATTTCCTGACGACCAGCAGCCCGCCCCGCGCCCCCGGCACCGCCCCGCTGACAAACAATAAGTTCTCATCCGGACGCGCTTCGACCACTTGCAGCCGCTGGATCGTAACCCGCTCGCTCCCCATGTGCCCCGGCAACGATTTGCCCTTCCACACGCGGGAAGGATAGGAGCTGCTGCCGATAGAGCCCGG
>MHEU01000023.1:120646-120833 GCA_001805245.1 Nitrospirae bacterium RIFCSPLOWO2_02_FULL_62_14
TGTGCCCATGCGTCTCAGGGCCTCCGCTATAATTATGGCGCTTCATGACACCCTGAAACCCCTTGCCCTTCGACACGCCCTCGACATCCACCCACTCGCCCTTTTGAAACACATCAGCTTTCACTGTCTGCCCGGCCTTCGCATCACCGAGCTTCTTAAACTCTTTGGTCCAGCGGCTCGGGGCCAC
>MHEU01000023.1:120868-121493 GCA_001805245.1 Nitrospirae bacterium RIFCSPLOWO2_02_FULL_62_14
CGCCTTTGTCACCTTGCGCTCCTTGGTCTCCCCGAACGCAAGCTGCACGGCTTCATAGCCATCACGCTCCCGCGTTTTGACCTGAGCGACGTGGCAGGGGCCGGCTTCGATCACCGTGACAGGAATCATCCTCCCCTGGTCGTCGATGACCTGGGTCATGCCGAGTTTTTTTCCGAGCAATCCGTTCGTCATGCGTACACCGGACTCACCGACTACAGCTTGATCTCCACATCCACGCCAGCCGCCAGACTCAACTTCATCAGCGCATCCATCGTCTCCGGCGTCGGCTCCATAATGTCGAGCAGCCGCTTATGCGTTCTAATCTCGAACTGCTCGCGCGACTTCTTATCCACATGGGTGGACCGCAGGACCGTGAACTTTTCAATCCGCGTCGGCAGCGGGATAGGCCCGGCGATCTTGGCACCGCTCCGCCTGACCGTTTCCACGATTTCGGCCACCGACTGATCGAGGACTCGATAATCGAACCCCTTCAGCCTGATCCGAATGCGCTGATCCACCTTGACCATAAATTTCGTCCCGCCTCTTTCCTACGTCCCTTACGCCAGGATCTGGGAGACGACGCCGGAGCCGACGGTCTTGCCGCCCTCGCGCACCGCAAAGCGCA
>MHEU01000024.1:0-13449 GCA_001805245.1 Nitrospirae bacterium RIFCSPLOWO2_02_FULL_62_14
CGTCAAGGTCTTGGGATTGTGGGAACTTGCGAAATATTCCGCCCGCCTCATACAGCCCTCCCTTCCCGGCCCATCCTGATAGGACTGAACAGGCAATCAGGATGCCATTCTTGTGGGAACCGTTACCGCGCAGATCCGCCGGATTCTGCGGGGATAAGGGCTGCGTGCGCCGGCTCGATTTCCACAGGATCGTTCCGCCGTAGCAAAATGGGGCATCTGTCTCCTGGATGCTGCCCTGAAATGCGACATGGAACAACGCCCTTCACGATCGCTGACACCGCCGATCCCTGCGACCGCAGTGTTCCCAGATACTTTGGTTTGTGCGGGGGATGGTACGTCACTTGCGTGATCTGTTGCGGGGAGGCCAGGCTTCCTGGAGGCGAGGTCTGTGTTCGGCGTGGACAAGGTCGTCAATCAACTCGAGATGCACTGAGCGCGCCGCCGGTTCGGTGACCGGCGGTCGACCAAGAAGAAAGGAAGGCAGAGATGGCAACGAAAAAGAGCAGGAAGAAGCAACCGTCAAAACGACCGGCCAGGAAGACGGCCGTCGTCAGGCCGAGCACGGGGTTCGAGCGGCTCATGGTCGCCCGGTTCATGGAGAAGGACGTCCAGTCAGCTCATGAAACCACCAAGGCGAACGTGATCGCGTCCATGATGATCGAAGGGTTCGGCTCCGTGCCGATCGTGGACAACCGGCAGCGCCTGATCGGGCTCGTCAGCGAATACGATCTCCTGGTGTCGCTCAAGCGGGGCCACAAGTGGAGCGACGTCACCGCCAGGGACATCATGGCTCCGAATCCCTATTCGATCCGGCCGGAGACGAATGTGGCGACGCTGGTCCACGTGCTGCTGAAAAGCGACCTGATCCGCGCCCCCGTGGTGGACAAGGACGGCACGCTGGTGGGGATCGTCGCGCGGCGGGACATCCTGCGGGCCTACCTGAATTACGGCGCCGACAATCTGATACCGTGAGCCGCGGGAACCGGGCGCCGAACAGGGGCACGACCATGCGACAGACGGAATTGTTGACCAAAGCCATTGACCCGAAGAGTCTGACTGCGGGGCAACTGATGGAAGATGCCCCGCTGACGTGCGGCCCGCGCACGGACGGACTGGCCATCGCCCGCCTGATGACCGAGCGGAGGATCGGCAGCTTGCCGGTGGTGGATGAGGAACGGACCCTCGTCGGCCTGGTCACCGAACACGATCTCCTTCAGGCCATGAGCGAGGGGCGGGATCTGCGAAAGATCGCCGCGGCCGACATCATGACGCCGTCGGTCTTGACCGTGACCGAAGAGCGATCGCTGGGAGAGCTGGCCACGCTCTTTCAGGATCGCTATTTGACCCGCGTGCCCGTGGTCCGAGGAGGGAAACTCGTCGGCGTCGTCGCCCGTCGGGACCTGCTGTTCGGGTATGTCAGGGCTCTGCGTTACTGGACGTGAGCGCGAAGCCGTGGACGGAGAAGGAGGGGCAGCCTTGTCGATACGAAGGGAGTCGTCTATACTGATGCGCATGCAATCTACGACGAGCAATGCACCCCGTCTGCTCGCGGCAACGGTGATGGCCGCGTTGTTCTCGTGCCAGGTGATCGGGAGTATGTGCATGGTGCCGCAGGCGGCTGATGCATCGGCTGCCATTCGCGGCGCCCATGTCGCGCACGTGATGGGTGAAGTTGGAATGTGCCATGATTCCATCCCTTCGTCTCAGAAATCGAAGGAGGCCTCCGATTCATCCCTGCTACCCCGGCCGGAGTCCTGCAGCGTGAACCTCACGCCGACAGGCGCGCCGCTGTTGCTATCGTCGGCACGCCTTCTCCAGACATCAGATCCACCGCTCTACGCGCGCCTATCTACGTTCCGCATCTGAACCTTCCCGTGCTTCCTTCGCGAGGTCGTTGACTCACTGAGTCGATGACCTGTCGTCTGTTTGTTTTCCCAGGAGGTGTCTTATGAAGAGGAATTGCCGGCTGAAGACCGCGTGGTCAGGCTTGGCCGTCGCATTTATCTTGCTCAGCGCTCCATCAGTGAGCGCAGCGGAGGAACCGAGACTTTCTTTGGAGAGTCTCATCGAGGAGGTGACCCGCAGCAACCCGGAAATCAAGGCGGCCCGTGAGCGTTGGGAAGCGTCGAAAGCGGTGGTGCCCCAGGTCCAGACGCTGCCCGACCCGAAGCTCCAATTCGGTTATCAACGGATGCCGATGACGGACCCGCTCCAGGGCGCGCTGTATGGGTTCGGGCAGGAGGTGCCGTTTCCCGGCAAGCTGCGGCTTCGCGGCGAGGTCGCCACGCGACAGGCCGATCGATTGGAGCAGGAATATCTTGCCACAGGACTCCGTCTCATTGCTCGACTCAAGGAGGCCTACTTCGATCTGCATTTTGTCTACAAGGCCATTGAGGTGGTTGAGAAAAACAAGTTGCTCCTGATCCAGTTCGAGAAAACGGCCAAGGCCCGCTACGCCGTCGGGCAGGCAGCCCAGCAGGATGTGTTCAGGGCTCAACTGGAAATCTCGAGAGTCCTGGACAGGTTGGCCGTGCTGGAGCAGCAGAAGGAAAGCCTCCATGCAGCAATCAACCGACTTCTGAACCGCCCGCCCGCAGGCCCCCTTGGAACTCCGAAAGAGATCCACGTGCCTCTCCTGACCCAGTCGCTGCCCGAGTTGAGCCGGCGAGCCGAAGAGTTTTCACCCATTTTGGAGGCTTCGAGCAAAGGTATCGAACGAAGCGAGCAATCGGTGTCTCTCGCGAAGCGCGAATACTACCCGGATTTCGACCTCAACGCGCTCGGGACCCGGAACGACCGCATCAACGACAACGGCTACCAGGTGATGCTCGGAATAAAAATCCCGCTCTTCTATGAAACGAAGCAGCGGCAGGGCGTGAAGGAGGCCCTGGCCGGCCTTGCCGGTGCGCGAGAGGAGTTTACCGCCACCCGGCAGGAGGTGCTGTTCCGGGTGAAGGATGCGTTCGTGCACACTCAGCGTGCGGAACGGCTGATCACGATCTTGCGCGACGCAATCATCCCTCAGGCCACGCTCGCGCTCCAGTCTGCACAGGCAAGCTATGGGGTTGCCAAAGTTGACTTTCTCACCCTGTTGAACAGCCTGCTGACCCTTCAGGAGAGCGAGTTGGAAATGCATGGTGAGATGGTGGCGCACGAGAAGGCGGTGGCGAGGTTAGAGGAACTCACGGGGGGGTCGCTGACCGGTCCAAAGAAGGAGAGGAAGTCCGTCCCATGACAAGGCGTACGGCCGCCGGCCTGGTCGTGCTCGTTGCCGCGGGGCTGGCAGTGGCTCTGTGGCTGATGAACCAGTCCGCCGTGTTTCCACCCGGCGAGACGGAACAGGCCATGCCCGGCATGCCGGGTATGACGATGAAGCAGAAGGCCAAGCCCATGGAGGCGGGTCCCGGCAAGGCCACGCCGGCCATGCCTGGGACTGATCCGAATACCATCGTCATAGCTCCCGAACGGCTGCAGACGATCGGGGTCAAGTTCGAACCTGCCGCTCGCCGCGTCCTTGAGAAAGTGATCAGGACAGTCGGGCGGGTCGAGGTGGATGAACGCCGCCTCGCCCGGGTCAACATTAAATTTCATGGGTGGATCGAAGAACTCCATGTGAGCGCAGTCGGCGATCATGTCCGGAAGGGACAAGTCCTGTTCACGATCTACAGCCCCGATCTGGTCGCGACGCAAGAGGAGTACCTGCTGTCGTTACGCAGTTACAAGGAGTTGGGGGGCAGCGAGTTTCCGGAAGTGGCCCGAGGGGCGAAGGATTTGTTGGATGCGACACGTCGACGATTCAGTCTGTGGGACATCACGGACGACCACGTCCGGGACCTGGAGAGGACCGGGCAGGTCTTGAAAACGCTGCCGATTCATTCACCCATCACAGGGACGGTCATTCAGAGGAAGGCGTTCGCCGGTTCGCATGTGGATCCGGGCGAGGAGCTTTACACGATCGCCGATCTCTCCCGGATCTGGGTTATGGCCGACATCTACGAATACGAGTTGCCATCAATCAAGATAGGGCAGGGCGCCGACGTGACCCTCTCGTATGATCCCAAGGTCGCCCTCCATGGCCACGTCGAGTTCATCTACCCCACCATGGACCCCAAAACCAGGACGGCGAAGGTGCGTTTCGTGCTCGACAATCCGAATGAAAAGCTCAAGCCCGACATGTATGCGAACGTCGGGCTCAAGGTCGGGATGGGAACCCACCTCGCGATTCCCAGAGACGCGGTACTGGAGTCAGGTGAGCGCCAGATCGTCTTCATTCACCGCGGTGGCGGGAAACTGGAATGGAGGCAGGTGAAGCTCGGCGCACGCGTGGAGGACTGGGTCGAAGTGACGGAGGGGTTGAGCGAAGGCGAGCACGTCGTGACCTCGGCGAACTTTCTGATCGACTCGGAAAGTCAGTTGAGATCCGCCATCGACAGCATGGGCGGGATGGGAATGAAATAGAAAGACCGTTGGGTCCGTTTGGCCTGTTGAGCCCGTTGGTTCCGTAACGGACCGAACGGTCCAAACAAGCTAAACAGGCTTAACCGGCCCAACGGGCATAACGGGCTAGCGGGCCTAACAGGCTAAACAGGCCTAACTGGCGCAACTAGCCTAACGGTTTGCACATGGTTGAACGCATCATCGAATTCAGCGCGAAGAACCGGTTCTTCGTCCTGCTGCTGGTCTTCTCGGCTGCCATGGCCGGGTTGTGGGCCGTGCGCCAGACGCCGGTGGACGCGCTGCCCGACCTCTCGGATACGCAGGTCATTGTATATACGAAATGGCCGGGCCGCTCGCCGGACCTCGTGGAAGACCAGATTACCTACCCGGTCGTCACGGCCTTGCTCTCCGCCCCAAACGTCACCGTGGTGCGGGGGCTCTCGGACTTCGGGTTCTCCTATGTGTATGTGCTGTTCAAGGACGGCACGGACATCTACTGGGCGAGATCCCGCGTGCTCGAATACCTGAGCCAGCTCGAGGGGCGGTTGCCGGAGGGCGTCAATCCTCAGCTCGGCCCGGACGCCACCGGGGTCGGATGGGTGTTTCAATACGCGCTGGTCGACGAGACGGGGCAGCACGACCTGGCCTCGCTGCGGAGCTTCCAGGACTGGTACTTGCGGTACTGGCTGCGGAGCGTGGAGGGGGTCGCCGAGGTCGCGAGCCTGGGCGGCTTCGTCCGGCAATACCAGGTCAATCTCGATCCGACGAAGGTCCTCGCCTACAAGCTGTCCCTGCCCGCTATCACCGAACAGATCCACATGAGCAATAACGATGTCGGCGGCCGCGTGGTGGAGTTCTCCGGCATCGAGTACATGGTCCGTGGGCGGGGGTACATCAAATCGGTTGCTGATATCGAGAAGATCGCAGTCGGGGTGAACGAGAACGGCACGCCCATCCTGCTGCGCGACGTCGCGACGGTCCGTCTCGGGCCGGACATGCGCCGCGGGCTGGCCGAGCTGGACGGCCAGGGAGAGGTCGCGGGCGGGATCGTGGTCATGCGCTTCGGCGAGAACGCGCTGTCCGTCATCGAGCGGGTCAAGGCGAAACTCAAGGAACTGGAGCCTTCCTTTCCAAAAGGCGTGAAGGTCGTCACGACCTATGACCGGAGCGGGTTGATCGAGGAGTCCATCGAGACGGCCTACGAGAGCCTCGCCGAGGAACTGATCGTGACCGGCGCCCTGATCCTGCTGTTCCTGCTGCACGTGCGCTCCGCGGCCGTGCCGATCCTGACCCTGCCGCTGGCCGTGCTCATCGCATTCGTGCCCATGTACCTGCTGGGCATCGGCGTCCACATCATGTCGTTGGGCGGCATCATCGTGGCCGTCGGGGACATGGTGGATGCGGCGATCATCATGGTGGACAACGCGCACAAGCGGCTCGAGGAGTGGGAGCAGGAGGGAAAACGGGGTGACCGCTTGCAGGTCTTGATCGATTCGGCGAAGGAGGTCGGACCGGCCACGTTCGCCTCCGTGCTGGTGATCGCCATTTCCTTCATTCCGATTTTCACGCTTCAGGATCAGGAAGGCCGGCTGTTCCGTCCGCTGGCCTGGACCAACAATCTCGCCATCGCGGCCTGCGCGGTGCTCGCGATCACCTTCGTGCCGGCGGTGCTCCCGGGCGCCATGCGGGGCCGGATCCTTTCGGAGCAGCAGCATCCCGTGAGCCGACTGATGAAGTGGCTGTACGCGCCCCTGCTGCGCGCCTGCCTGCGCTACCGCGCCGCGATCGTGCTGCTGGCTGTGGCGCTGCTGGCGGGGACGGTGCCGGCCTTTCAACAGTTGGGCTCGGAGTTCATGCCGCCCCTGTACGAAGGCACGATCCTCTATATGCCCACGACACTGCCCGGCATTTCCGTAACCGAGGCCGGCCGAATGCTGCAGGTCATGGACCAGAAGCTCAAGGCGTTTCCGGAGGTCGAGCGTGTCTTCGGCAAGGCGGGGCGGGCCGAGACCTCCACCGATCCGGCGCCCTTCAGCATGATGGAAGTGGTCGTGGTCCTGAAGCCGAAAGAGCAATGGAGGCCGGGGATCAGCCATGAGGGGCTGGTCGACGAGATGGACCGGGCGTTGCAGTTTCCCGGCGTGACCAACGCCTGGACGATGCCGATCAAGAATCGGGTGGACATGCTGACGACCGGCATCCGCACGCCGGTCGGAATCAAAATTTTCGGGTCCGATCTCAAGACAATCGAGGAAATCGGCCGGCACCTGGAGATGGCGCTCAAGGACGTGCCGGGAACGCGCAGCGTGTACGCGGAACGCGCGACGGGAGGGTACTTCCTCGACTTCGAGATCAACCGTGATGAAATCGCCCGCTATGGCCTGACGATTATGGACGTCGGACGAATCATCGAGACCGCCATCGGCGGAGAGAACATTGCCACCACGATCGAAGGGCGGGAGCGGTATCCGATCAATGTCCGGTACCTCCGCGAGCTGCGCGACGATCCGGAAAAGCTGAAACGGGTGCTCGTGAAGACGCCGACGGGCGTCCAGGTGCCGCTCGCCCAGCTCACGACGCTCCGCTTCGTGAACGGCCCGCCGATGATCCGCGACGAGAACGGGCGGCTGGCGGCCTACGTCTACGTGGACATGGCCGGGCGCGATGTCGGGGGGTACGTCGAGGATCTGAAGGCGAGGGTCGCCGAGAAAATCGAACTGCCGTCCGGCTACACAATCGCCTGGTCCGGCCAGTACGAATTCATGGAGCGCGTACGGAAACGGCTCATGGTCGTGATTCCGCTGACGTTGCTGATCATCTTCGTGATCTTTTACCTGACGTTTCAGTCCATCGCCGAGACCCTCATGGTCATGCTGGGCGTGCCGCTCGCGCTGGTGGGCGCCGTCTGGTACCTGGTTGTGCTGGAGTACAACATGAGCATCGCGGTGTGGGTCGGAATGATCACCGTGGTGGGAACCGCGGCCGAGACCAGCGCGGTCATGCTGGCCTATCTCGACGAAGCCTGCCGGCGGCGAAAGGCCGCAGGCGGGTTGACGACGCTGGAGGACGTGGTGGAAACCGTCCATCGTGGCGCCCTGGAGCGCATCCGTCCCATGGCCATGATCGGTATTGTGGACGTGCTGGGTTTGATTCCGGTGATGCTCGCGACCGGCACCGGCGCCGACGTCATGAAGCGTGTCGCGGCGCCGCAGGTCGGCGGAGTACTCTCGGCGATGCTCCTGACCCTGTTCGTAATCCCGGCCGTGTACGTGATCTGGCGCTGGTGGAAGGAAAGAAAGGAGGGCCGTGCAGGCGTGTCCGCACGCCTGCGCTCCGGAGAGGGTAGCTAAGTGCCGACACTCGTTGCCATCGCCCTCTTTGCTGTCGGGTTGGCCCTGATCCTCTACTTTGCCGGCCGCCTGGTCAGAGGCGCCGTCGGAACGTCGGTGGGTTTCGGCGTGTCACCGTTTCTCATCAGCGTGATCTTTATCGGCTTCGACCCCGAAAATCTTGCGGTCGGGGCGGTCGGCTCGTTCGAGGGTGTGGCGGGAATCGCCCTGGGTTCCATCGTCGGCTCGGCGATGGTCGCCATCGCGCTCGCCTTCGGGATCACCGCGTTGGTTGCTCCCATGACGTTCGCGACGGTGCCCAAGCCGATTCTTGTCGTGCCCGTCCTGGCCGTGCTTCTTCTGGGGCTTCTGAGTTGGGACGGCCGGCTTTCCAGGACAGATGGAATGGTATTGCTCATGGGATTTGTCCTATCGATTGTCTCGCTTGCGTGGTTCAGCAGGAGAGGCCTGGATATCAGGCCGGCGGGAGAGGTGGCCGAAGCGCTGGAGACGGCTGACACGCGGAGCAAATGGAAGTCGTTCGGCCTGCTGGTCCTCTCGATGGCCGCGCTCCTCGTCGGCAGCGAAATGCTGGTTGCCGGCGCGACCACCATCATTGCCGGTCTTGGACTGTCCGAGACGGTGTTCGGGATGACGATTCTCGCGTTCCTCGTCAGCATCGAAGAGCTGGCGAGAGAGCTGCCGGCCGCCATGCGGGGCAGGCCGGAGATCAGTTTCGGGAACGTGGTGGGCTCCATTCTGGCGTTTTTCCTGTTTAACGCGGGCCTCATCGCTCTGGTCCGTCCTGTGCCCGTTGACGCGCAGGTCCTGCGATTCTATCTTCCGGTATGTTTCGGCACGGTTGTGGTGGTGTCCGTCTTGATGATGACGAAGCAGGTCACCCGCTGGGCCGGCGGTCTCCTGGTTCTGCTATATTGCGTGTTCGCCGTGGGAGGATATGTGGGATGAGGTGTCGGCGGATGATCATCAGTCTGGGCGCTGTGGTGCTCGGATGCCTGCTGGTCGCCGGCCTTGCCGGCTGCAATCGGGCGTCGGAGGATGCGTCCGGGAAAAAGCCGGACGAACTCTCGGGTTCATCCGGCATCGTCCGTATGACGCCGGAAGCCGCGGCCGGCGCCGGCATCGCCGTGGTCCCCGTCGCCCGCAGCGCCTTCCGCCTCCATCGGGATTTCTCCGCCACCGTTCAGCCGAACGAAAACGAGCTTGCCGAGGTGACCACGTTGATCCGCGGGCGCGTGGTGGCGGTCTACGTGGATTTCGGCCAGGACGTCGACAAGGGCACGCCGCTCGCCCTGCTGCACAGCACGGATCTCGGACTGGCCGAAGCCGCGTACCTGAAATCCGGGGCCAAGCTTCATGAGGCCGTGCTGGTCTACGAGCGGGCCCGGGATCTGCTGCAGCACAAGGCGATCAGCCAGGCCGAGTTTCAGCGGCGCGAGGCGGAAATGAAAACGGCGCGCGCTGAAGCGCGGGAAGCCAGGAACCGCCTGGAACTGCTGGGCGTGCCCCAACAGGAGATTCAGCGGTTGGACCGCGAGCAGACGATCCGCCCCGATGTGTCGTTGCGCGCGCCGTTTAGAGGACGGGTCATCATGCGCAACCTCACGCGGGGCGAGGTGGTCGAGATCAACCAGAAGCTGTTCACCGTCGCCAACCTCGCCGAGGTGTGGGTGGTGGGGAACGTCCCCGAGAAGGACGTGCATTTCATCCGCAAGGATCAATCCGTGGAGGTGCGCGCGCTGGCCTATCCCCAGGAGGTCTTTGCGGGCACGATCACCTATGTCGCGGACATGCTGGATCCCGCCACGCGCACGATGCGTCTGCGGGTGACGGCCCCGAATCCCCAGAAAAAGTTGAAACCGGAAATGTTCGCCTCCGTCCGGGTCTACGCGCCGGCAAAAGCCGACGTGCTCACGGTGCCGCTGGCCGCGGTGCAAAACGGCCCGACGGGCAAGATGGTCTTCGTGCAGCGCGCGCCGGGCGAGTTCGAGGCGCGCGCGGTCACGCCCGGCGAGGAGATGGGGGACGTCGTCGCGATCCTGGAGGGGCTTCGCGAAGGAGAGCGCGTCGTCACCGCAGGCGCGTTCGCGCTGAAGTCCGAAACCGAACACCATAAGATTGAGCCCACCCGATGATCGCCCGACTCGTGGAGTTTTCGCTCCGGCAGCGCCTCCTGGTGCTCGGGCTCGCCTGCCTGCTGGCCGGGGCGGGCGTGCACGCGTTCCAATCGATTCCGATCGACGCGTTCCCCGACGTCACGAACATCCAGGTTCAAATTCTGACCGACGGGCCCGGCCTGGCCCCGACGGAGGTCGAGCGGTTCATCACCTATCCGATCGAGCTCCAGATGACCGGCCTGCCCGGGCTGGCCGAAATCCGGTCCCTGTCCAAGTTCGCGCTGTCGCAGGTCACTGTTGTGTTCCGGGACGACGTGGATCTCTACTTCGCGCGCCAACTGGTGCTGGAGCGGCTGGTCGGCGTCAGGGAGCGCCTCCCGAAGGGCATCGAGCCGGTGATGGCGCCGATTGCGACCGGCCTCGGGGAAATCTACCAGTACTATTTCGACGGCCCGCTCGCCCGGGGGGACGACCCGCAGGCGGTCGAAGCGGAGCTGACGGAGCAACGCACGATCCAGGACTGGGTGCTGCGCCCGCTGCTGAAGGGCGTGCCCGGCGTGATCGACGTGAACGCGCTCGGTGGGTTCGTGAAGCAGTATCAGGTGCTCGTGGATCCGGCGAGGCTCCTTAAGTACAACCTGACGCTGCGCGAAATCTACGACGCCGTGGCGAAGAACAACGCCAACGCCGGCGGCAACGTGCTGGAGCGGCACGCGGAGCGGTCCATCGTCCGCGGCCTCGGGCTGATCAGGACGGTCGGGGACATCGAGTCCATCGTCCTCAAGGAGGCGGGCGGCACGCCCGTGTTCGTCCGTGACGTCGCCGAGGTGCGCATCGGCCACGCGGTGCGGCACGGGGCCGCCGTGCTCAACGGCGAGCGCGAGGTGGTGGCGGGCATCGTGTTGATGCTGCGCGGCGGCAATGCGAGGGACGTCGTCAAGGCGGTCAAGGAGAAGGTGGAGGCCATCCACGATGAGAAGCTCCTGCCGCAGGGGACGACGATCGTCCCCTTCTATGATCGTATCGAGCTGGTGACCGAGGCGGTCAATACGGTCCGCGACGCATTGATCGAGGGTATTGTATTGGTCGTGCTCGTGTTCTTCCTGTTTCTCGGGCGCTTGCGCAGCGCCGCCGTGGTCACCCTGGCTCTCCTGGTGACGCCGCTCATCACCTTCATCGTCATGCAGCGGTTCGGGCTTTCGGCGAATCTCATGACCTTGGGCGGGCTGGCGATCGCCATCGGCGAAATCGCCGACGGCTCGCTGGTCGTGGTGGAGAATGCCCACCGGCATCTGGCCCAGAACCGGCAGTCGCAGCGCGACCGGCTGGAGGTCATCCTCGACGCGACGAAGGAGGTGGGGCGGCCGATCCTGTTCGGGATTCTGATCATCAGCGTCGTGTTCCTGCCGCTGATGACGCTGCATGGGATGGAAGGCAAGATGTTCGTGCCGCTGGCCTATACTCTCGTGATCGCGCTGCTGGTGTCGGTCGCCGTCACCCTGACGCTGTCCCCCGTGCTGTCCTCGCTCGTGCTGCGGGGGGACGGGGAGGAGGAGACGGCCGTGACCGGGTGGATGCGGCGGCGGTATCTGTCGGTCCTCCGGTGGACGCTCGGCCACCGGCGTCTGGTGCTCGCGGGCGCGGCCTCCCTGCTGGGGGCGAGCCTGCTGCTGGTGCCGCTCGTCGGGCGGGAGTTTGTGCCGATCCTTGACGAGGGCTCCCTGACGCCGCAGGTCGTCCGGCTGCCCAGCGTGTCGCTGCCGGAAGCCGTGGACATCGAGAAGCGCGTGCAGCGCGCCCTGCTGGAATTTCCCGAAGTGCGCCTGGCGCTCAGCAAGATCGGCCGGTCCGAGATCGCCTACGCGCCCGAGGAGCCCAACGAGAGCGATCCGGTCGTCGCGCTCCACCCGCGCGACACGTGGACGACCGCCTCGCGCAAGGCCGACCTGGTGGATGCGATGCGGACGCGCCTGGCGGACATCCCGGGCATTTCGGTGCTCATGAGCCAGCCGATCCAGGAGCGGGTGGACGAGCTGATCTCCGGCATCAGGACCGAGGCGGCGATCAAGCTGTTCGGGGACGACCTGCAGACGCTCAAGCAGAAGGCGGACGAGATCGCCGCCATCATGAAAACCGTCAACGGGGTCAAGGACCTGAAAGTCGAGCAGATCGCGGGGCAGCCCTACCTGACCGTGGATATCGACCGGAAGAAAATCGCCCGCTACGGGATCAACGTGGCGGACGTCCAGGAAATCGTCGAAACGGCGATCGGCGGCAAGGTGGCGACCCATGTCTACGAAGGGCCGAGGCGGTTTCAGCTTCTCCTGCGGTTTCCGTTCGACGCCCGCAACAGCATTCAGGCCATCGGCGAGATCCGCGTGAAGTCGGCATCCGGCGCGCCGATCCCCCTGAGCGATCTGGCGACCATCGAGATGCGGGAAGGGCCGGCGCGCATCAGCCGCGAACAGGTGCGCCGCCGCATTTATATCGGCTTCAACGTGGTCGGCCGCGATATCGGCGGCGTGGTGGACGAGGGGCGGAAAAAACTCGCGGTGCAACTGGCGCTGCCCCAGGGGTACACGATCACATGGGGAGGAGCCTTTGAAAACATGGAGCGGGCCAACGCACGCCTCTTGGTCGTGGTGCCGATCACGCTCGGCCTGGTCTTCTTCTTGCTGTTCTGGGCCTTCCATTCGTTGCGGTACGCCGCGCTGATCTTCCTCAACCTGCCCTTCGCGTTGATCGGCGGGCTGGTGTCCCTGTGGGTGACCGGGCAATATTTGAGCGTGCCGGCGTCGGTCGGGTTCATCGAGCTGTTCGGGCTCGCGGTCGGCAACGGCATCGTGCTGGTGTCGTACATCAACCAGCTTCGCCGCGAGGGCCGTTCGACGGACGAAGCCATCCTGGCCGGGTGCAGCGTGCGGCTCAGGCCGGTCATCATGACCATGATGACGACGCTCCTCGGGCTGCTGCCGCTGGCGGTGGCGCAGGGCATCGGCGCGGAAGTCCAGCGGCCGCTCGCGACGGTCGTGATCGGCGGGCTGTTCAGCTCGACGGCCTTGACCCTGGTGGTGCTGCCCGCGCTCTATCGCTGGTTCGAGGAGGCCCCATGAGACAGGCACATGCAGGACGACGATGGGTCCCGGTGTTCATGGCGCTCGTCGTGATGGGAGCGCCGGGCGTTCTGGTTGCCGAAGCGGCGGAGCCGGAGCAAACCCAGGCGCGTCCCCGGCTGCAAGGCCGGGAGTTTGAGCGGGACGTGGCGCAGTTTCTGGAGCGCTACCGCCGGTTTCTGAACTGCTGCGCGGCGAATACCGACTCGATCACGGAGGTGAAGGCACTGGAAGAGCAGGCCTCGGCCCTTCTCGCGCAGGCGCAGACCGGGGTGGCGTCGGAGCTGAAAAAACTCAGGGGATTCACGATTCACGAACTCGTCGCGCCGGTGGAGCGGGTGCGGGACGACCTGCGCGCGATTCGAAAGCGACTGGAACAGATCCGGGAGGCGGAGGAAAAGCTGGAGGCGCAGGAGCTGGACTTTTTCACCT
>MHEU01000024.1:13533-17569 GCA_001805245.1 Nitrospirae bacterium RIFCSPLOWO2_02_FULL_62_14
GACGCCTTCGGCGGGGTCCGAGATCGGCACGGTGCCGCCGACCGGCCCGGAGATCGGGACGACCCGGCCGACGGGGAAGGACATCGGCGTGACGCCGCCGACCGGAAAGGAGATCGGGACGACGCCGCCCACGGGGAAGGAGATCGGGACGACTCCTCCGACCGGCCCGGCCATCGGGGAATCGCAGGGGAAAAGGAGAAACGGGCCATGATCTGGCTTCTCTTCATCGCGAGCGCGGCCGTCATCGTCGTCGCGGGCACGAAGCTCTCGCACTACGGCGATCAGATCGCCGACCTGACGGGGCTCGGTCGGCTCTGGATCGGCGTCGTGCTGATGGCCGCCGCCACATCGTTACCGGAAGTGTTCACGACGATCAGCGCCGGACTGATGAGCGCGCCCGACCTGGCGGCGGGCGATCTGTTCGGCGCCGGCTTGAGCAACATGCTGACGCTCGGATTGATCGATCTGCTCCATCGCAACAAGCGTGTCTGGCAGCAGGCGGCCTTCGAGCACACGCTCGTGGCGTCGCTTGCGATGGTCCTCACCGGCCTTGCGGCGTTTTTCGTGCTGTTTCAATTTCAGGTCGAGCATGCCGGCATCGGGCTGGGCAGCCTGCTCCTGCTGCTGCTGTACGTGCTCGGCATGCGTCTGGTATTCCGGCAGGAGGATGTGAAACGGCTCCAGCGCGAGAAGGAACGGGTCGCAGAGGCGGAAGCGGTGCGAAAAGACGCGCACGTCGCGAGACGTGCCGCCTTGCGTCGGGCAAGCATCGGATTTGCGGCGGCTGCGCTCGCGCTGCTGGCGGCAGCGCCGTTCCTGGCCTATTCCGCTCGGGAGATCTCCGAGAGCACCGGCATCAGCGGGATGTTCATCGGCACGTCGCTGGTGGCCATCACCACTTCCCTGCCGGAGTTGGTCACCTCGCTGGCCGCGGTCCGATTGGGCGCGTTCGATCTGGCGGTCGGGAACCTCTTCGGCAGCAACGCCTTCAATATGGCGGCGTTCGCGTTTGCGGACATGGCCTACCGGGAGGGCCCGCTGCTGAGCTCGGTCTCATCCGCCCATGCGCTGACCGCCCTCTGGTCGATTCTGTTGATGAATGTCGGGCTGATGGGCATCATCTACCGGGTCGAACAGCGCTATCTGCTGATCGAGCCCGACAGCATGGTGATGATTCTCGGCTATGTCCTCGGCCTGTGGCTGCTGTTTCAATGAACAAACCGCCGCTCGCAACGCGCGAATCGACACAAGCCGGTGACGTGGGCTGGCATGCCCTTGCTCCGGAAGCGCTCGCCGGCCGGTTGCGGACGAATGCGGAGGCCGGGCTCGGCGACCAGGAAGCCCGGCGCCGGTTGGCGCAGCAGGGCCCCAATGAACTGTCCGAAGCTCCACCGCCGTCTCCGCTGACGCTCTTTCTCCGGCAGTTTTCAAGCCTCATCATCTGGGTGCTGATCGTCGCCGCGGTCGTCTCCGGTTTTCTCCAGGAATGGGTGGATGCCGGCGCGATTCTCATCATCGTGCTGCTCAACGCCACGCTGGGATTCGTCCAGGAGTTCAAGGCCGAACGGTCGCTGGCGGCGCTGAAGAAGCTCTCGGCGCCCTCCGCGCATGTCGTGCGGGACGGTATGCTCCGTGTCATTCCGGCCCGCGAGCTGGTGCCGGGCGATGTGATTCACATCGAGGCCGGCGATCACGTGCCTGCCGATGCGCGGCTGATCTACGCCGCCGGGCTTCGCGCCCAGGAAGCGTCGTTGACCGGCGAGTCGGTGCCGGTGGACAAGTCGGCGGAGACCCTCGCGGACGGCCGCCTCTCGCTGGGCGACCGGCGCAACATGCTGTTCCTCGGCACGTTTATGACGGCCGGCAAGGGACGGGCGCTGGTCGTGGCGACCGGCGGCGGCACGGAACTGGGCCGCCTGGCCGTCATGATCCGCCAGGCCGGGCTGGAAGACACGCCGCTCCAGCGGCGTCTCGACCGGTTCGGGCTCGTGCTGCTCTATCTGTCGCTGGGCATCGTGTCCGTCGTGTTTGTTCTCGGGTTGCTGCGCGGCGAGCCGCTGATCGGGATGTTTTTGACGGCGGTGAGCCTGGCCGTGGCGGCCATTCCGGAGGGCCTGCCGGCAATCGTCACGATCACGCTGGCCCTGGGCGTGACCCGCATGGTGGCCCGCCATGCGCTGATCCGCCGCCTGCCGGCGGTCGAAACGCTCGGCTCGACCACCGTCATCTGTACCGACAAGACCGGCACGCTGACCAAGAACGAGATGACGGTCACGCGCCTCTATATAGATGGCAGGAGCTTCGAGGTGACCGGGGAGGGGTACAACCCCCAAGGGGAGGTTCATGAGACGTTAGACGGAAGACGTGAGACGTCCGACGCAAGACGCGAGACGCCGGAGTCGCTGCGGGAGCTGTTGACTGCGGCCGTGCTGTGCAACGACGCGGAACTGATTCAGGACGAGTCGGCCTGGCGCGTGATCGGCGACCCGACGGAGGGCGCGCTGCTGGTGGCCGCGGCCAAGCTGCGCCTGAACAAGGAACACCTCGATGCGGCATGCCCTCTGCTGGGCGAGGTCCCGTTCGACGCCGAGCGGAAGATGATGACCGTGGTGCGCCGCATGGCAACGGGGCCGACCGCGTTTGTGAAGGGGGCGCCCGACGTCCTGCTCGGCCGCTGCACGCACTATCGGACGTCGGACGGACGCGATGAGCCGTTGACCGATGCCGTGAGGCAGGCGATGCTTGCGGCCAACCACGCCTACGCCACGCAGGCGCTGCGGGTGATCGGCGTCGCACAGCGGCGCCTGCCCGGCGAGCCGGCCCTCTATCGGGCGGCGGATCTGGAACGGGAACTCACGTTCGTGGGTCTCGCCGCGATGAAAGATCCGCTGCGCCCGGAGGCGCTGGCTGCCGTCAGGGAGTGCCGCGGGGCCGGCATCCGGGTGGTCATGATCACGGGCGACCATCGGGATACCGCCGAGGCGATTGCGAACGAACTCGGCCTGCTGGACGGCGGCTGGCGCTCGCTCTCCGGGACCGAGTTGGATGAACTGACGGACGATGAGCTGGCCGGGCAGGTCGACGCCTGCGCGGTCTACGCCCGCGTGTCGGCCGAGCACAAGCTGCGCATCGTGCGGGCCTGGAAGGCGCGCGGCGCGATCGTGGCCATGACCGGCGACGGCGTCAACGACGCGCCGGCGGTGAAGGAGGCGGATATCGGCGTGGCGATGGGGATCAGCGGCACGGACGTGACGAAGGAGGCGTCCGACATGGTGGTGACGGACGATAATTTCGCGTCCATCGCGGCCGCGGTCGAGGAGGGGCGCGCGGTCTTCGAGAATATCCGCAAGGCGATCCACTATCTGCTGTCGTGCAACGTGAGCGAAGTGCTGCTGATGCTGTTTGCCGCGCTGCTCGCGCTGCCGCTGCCGCTGCTGCCGGCGCAGATTCTCTGGATCAACCTGGTCACCGACGGCCTGCCGGCCCTGGCGTTGGCCGTGGATCCCAAGTCGCCGGACCTCATGCACCGGAGCCCGCGGCCTCCGCAGGAGCATTTCCTGACGGCCGGCCGGATGCAGCTGTTGTTCACGCAGGGCCTCTTCATCGCCTTGATCACGCTCGGTGTGTTTGTCTACTGTCTCTATGGCATGGACGGGGATTTGCAACGGGCGCGCACTCTCACATTCACCGTGATGGTCTTCGCGCAGTTGTTCCATGCCTTCAACTGCCGGAGCGAACGACGTTCGCTGTTCGCGATCGGGTTGGCAACAAATAAGCCGCTGATCTGGGCAGCAGCCGGCTCCGCACTGTTGCAGACCGCCCTCCTCCTGCATCCCTGGACGAGGGAAATTTTTAAGACGGCTCCGTTCGATCTTGAGCATTGGCTGTTCGCCGTCGGCCTCGGTCTCATGCCCTTGCTGGCAATGGAAGGGTGGAAGGCGGTGAAGAGTTGAGGGGTGGAAGGAGTTTCCCAGCGGGCGTTGCAGTGATCACGGCGTTGACGATCCTGTCGACGGGCGGCGCGCCTGCGTCGACG
>MHEU01000024.1:17611-18836 GCA_001805245.1 Nitrospirae bacterium RIFCSPLOWO2_02_FULL_62_14
ACGGAGTCGGTCAAGCGCACGATCGACGAGGTGATCCGCATTCTCGACGACCGGGAGATGCAACGGCCGGGCCGGCTCATGGAACGCCGGAAGCTGCTCGAGAAGGTGATCGCCGCGCGGTTCGATTACCGGGAAATGGCGAAACGGACTCTGCCGAAGCAATGGAAGACCCTGTCGGAGGCCGAGCGGAAGGAATTCGTGGACCTGTTTCAGTCGTTTCTCTCCTCGTCCTACGCCGACAAGATCGAGGGCTATGCCGGAGAGCAGGTGCGCTATCTGGCCGAGCGGCGCGAAGGCGACTATGCCGAGGTGAGAACGAGGCTCGTGTCGGAGAAGACGGAGATTCCGATCGACTACCGGCTCATGGGCAAATCCGAAGAATGGTTTGTCTACGATGTCATTGCCGACGGCATCAGCCTGGTCAAAAACTATCGCAGCCAGTTCGACAAGATCATCCGCGATTCCGGCTATCCCGAGCTTGTCGAGGATTTGCGCAAGAAGTCAAAGGAAGCGAAGCCGCCCAAGCCGAAAAAATAGATCAAGGCATCACACTCTCAGTCATCAAGTCTTCAAGTCGTAAAGTCTTCAAGTCTCACGGACTTTATGACTTTAAGACGTTTTGACTTGATAGACGACCTGATGAGGCGATGACCTTTGTGAACCGTTAACGGGTTTGGTACGCTGTCTCTATGACACAACCGATCTTCGAATATTCTGCCGGCGGCGTTGCCATGCGCGAGGGAAGCGTCCTGCTGATTCGCACCCACGATGCAAAGGGGCGCACCGTCTGGGGCTTTCCCAAGGGCAAGCTGCACGCCGGCGAGACCGCGCAGCAGGCGGCGGTCCGGGAAGTGGAAGAGGAAACAGGCTGGCGCTGCCGGATCGAAACCGAGCTGCCGAATTCCGAGTACTGGTTTCAGCGGAAGGGACAGCGGGTGAAGAAGACCGTCCGCTGGTTCCGGATGACGCCGGTCGAGCTGGCCGGCGAGACGGACGGCGAAGTGGACGAAGTGGCCTGGGTGCCGATCGGCGAGGCGCTCGGCCGACTCACCTACGACACCGATCGGGACCATCTGAAACAGGCGTCCGGCGCCGGCGCGGCGGACGCGGGCTAACCGCGCCGGTCCACCGATCCGGCGAGATCCTGCAAGGCCTGCGCGATGCGGACCGGATAGGGCGCCCCGTCCTGCAACGTCCGCAGCGGCTCGGGCAGTCGCGACAGCCC
>MHEU01000024.1:18843-23950 GCA_001805245.1 Nitrospirae bacterium RIFCSPLOWO2_02_FULL_62_14
TGCATGACCGGCTGCAGGAGCGCCGTCCCGTCCTGCCTATCGCTCTCCAGCGTGATCACGTCGCCGGCCATGCGGCCGTCCTTCCCGAACTGCCGGTACACCTGCTTGCGGCCCGGCCAGGTGGCCTTGCCTTCCGACCGCTTGCGGCAGGGCCGTCCGGCGTATTCCTGCAGCTTGTAGGCGCAATCCGCATAGGGGGCGTCGGATGACGTGGTCACGTGCGTGCCCACCGCGAAGGTGTCGATCGGCGCCTGCGACTCGACGAGCCTGCGCAGCGCCGCTTCATCGATATTGCCGCTCGCGACGATGGTGACGTGCTGCAAGCCGCCGCCATCCAGAATGCGCCGCACCCTGCGCGCATGGTCGGCCAGGTCGCCGCTGTCCAGGCGCACGCCCTTGATCGCGATGCCCTGCTGTTTCAGCCGTGGCGCCAGGGCCACGACTTTTTCGGCCGCGGCTTCCGTGTCGTAAGTATCGAGGAGCAGGACGACGTTGCCGGGGTGGGAGCGGGCGAAGCGCTCGAACGCGTCGGTTTCATCGGTGTGGGCCTGCACGAACGAATGGGCCATCGTGCCGTACACCGGCACGCCGAACTGCGCGCCGGCCAGCACCGTCGCCGTGCCGGAGAAGCCGGCCATGTAGCTGGCCCGCGCGGCCAGCGTGCCGGCCTCTGCGCCGTGGGCGCGGCGCATCCCGAAATCAATGAGCGGCTTGCCCTGTGCCAGCAACACGAGCCGGGCCGCTTTTGAGGCGATCACCGTCTGAAAATGCAGGAGGTTGATCAGGCGGGTTTCCACCAGTTGCGCCTGCGGAAGCGGCGCGATCACGCGCAGGACCGGTTCGTTCGGAAAGAACACGGTGCCTTCCGGCATCGCGTGGACGTCGCCGGTGAAGCGGAGGCGCGCCAGGTAGTCCGTGAACGAGGCGGGAAACCGACCGCCCGTCTTCAGCCAGTCCAGTTCCCACTCTAAGAAGCGGAGCGTCTCGAGGTATTCGAGCGCCTGCTCCAGGCCGGCTGCAAGGAGAAAGCCGCGGTTCGGCGGCAACTTGCGCACGAAGAATTCGAAGACCGCCGGCTCCTCCATGCCCTGCTCGACGTAGGTCTGGAGCATGGTGAGCTGGTAGAGATCCGTCAGCAGCACGCTGGATGAGGGATTCATGCGGCGAGATTCTCAAGGCGAATCGGAACGGCTCCGAGACGAACCATGTCCTCTTCGGCCTTTCGTCCGTCGTCGGGATGCACGTTGACGGCTCGAATGCCGTCCATCAACAGGCAGACCTCGTAGCCCAGCCTCCTGGCATCCTTGACCGTATTCAGTACGCAGTAGTCCGTCGCCAGGCCGCCGATGAACACCCGCCGCGCACGAGCCGCATGCAACTGCTCATCCAGCCGGGTGTCCTGGAACGCCGAATAGGCCTCCTTATTCCGAGCGGTCGCCTTGTGCACGATGACCGCCGACGGGGGAGCCTGAAAGGCAGGCGGGGGCAGGGAGCCCGGCGATCCCGCCACACAGTGGACGGGCCATGGACCCCCCTGCTCACGAAACGAACAATGTTGCGGCGGATGCCAATCACGGCTCAGGAAGACCGGCAACCCGCGCGCGGCAAACCGCGTGATGTATTCGAGCAGCACGGGCACGATCCGATCGCCGCCCTGGACGCCCAGGGCGCCGCCAGGCAGAAAATCATTCTGGACATCGGCTACGAGCAGCGCGTCGCCCGGTTCAAGGCTGATGGAAGTCGGTGCCATAGCGGTCCGTATCTGACAGGATGTTCAAAAAGGCCGTCTTCTCACCCGCCCACCCCGCACGCGCCAAGACGCGTGCTTTTCCCGTGGGCGGCCGCAGGGAACGGCTTCCGGGCGTACGCAATCTACGTTGCAGGGGCGCACGGCGCAACGAATAAGGAACGCCACGCTTGTGCGCGCCGCCGAGTTGGTGAGGCGGCCGGGACCAGACGGGCGACCGAGAACGACGCTGGAGGCCTTTTTCAACATCCTATTAGCGCCCTCGCTGGGAGAGGAGGCGGATATAGGCCACCACATCCTGGATCTCCGTGGCGTTCAAGGTGCCGCGGAAGGAATGCATCGGGCTGAAGATCACTCCGTGCTCGATCACCGAGATCAACTCATCGTCGGATTTGAGCCTGGACGACGGGGCGTGAAAATTCACCGGCGGCAGGTATTGCCACTGCGCCTGCGGTCCGTCGCCCCATCCGCCCTCGCCGTGGCACTTCTGGCAATGCTGCTCATACACCTTCTTGCCCATCATCACGTCTTCCGGCAAGTCGGCGGGCGCCGCGACGAGCCACGACGCCGTAAGCAGGACGGCGGCAAGCGCCAGCGGTCCGGTCACCCACAACAACGGCGGTCGGGACAGGGTCACGTCATCCTCAGCTTTTTTTCGTCGTGTGCGCGATGAAGCCGGTAAAGAGCTGTTTCATGTTCTTGCTGCCGCAGGCCGGGCAGGGAGGAGCGCCCTGCTCGTGTTCTTTCAACGTCAGCACGATGAGCGACTCCTTGCCGCAGTCCAGGCATTTATAATCGTACATGGGCATGGTTTTCTCTCAGTGGAATTTGTTCATTGTCTCAGTGAGGCATTGAGTCAGTGAACGGGGCCTCCGAAACAATTCCGTCGATCTTCATTGAGTCAATGATTCAATGACCCGATGAATCATTGACATCTTCATTCTTCCCTTCGCCCCACGCTGCGACCACCTCGGCCATCTCGGCCAGCCGTTTGGACACGCGTCCGTAGAGCGAGTTGTCCGGATAGCATCCGTCCGCATCCCGTTCGCCGGCCGGAAGCCCCGTCAGCAATTCCATCGTCTCCTCGATCCGGTTGACCCCGTAGATCGAAAACGTGCCGGCTTCCACCGCCGCGACGACCTCCTGGCGAAGGGCCAGGTGCTTCGCGTTGCGCGCCGGAATGACTACGCCCTGCGAGCCGGTCAGGCCGCGTTTGGCGCAGGACTCGAAGAATCCTTCGATTTTCTCGTTGACCCCGCCGATCGGCTGGATCTCGCCGAGCTGGTTCACCGACCCCGTGACCGCCAGTCCCTGGTGCACGGGCGCGTCGGCCAGGCTGGAGAGGATCGCCGCCAGCTCGGCGACGGAGGCGCTGTCGCCCTCCACTTCGGAGTAGGTCTGCTCGAACGTCAGGGTGGAGCTGAGCGCGAAGGGATGCCAGCCGGCGAACTTTCCGGCCAGGAAGCCGGCGATGGTCATGACCCCCTTGCTGTGGATGTGCCCGGACAGTTCCGCTTCGCGCTGAATGTCGATGACGCCCTTGGTGCCGACGAAGGTGCGCGCCGTGATGCGGCATGGACGCCCGAAGGAATAATCGCCCAGCAGATGGACCGACAGGCCGTTGACCTGTCCGACCACGTCGCCGGCCACGTCCACCATCAGCGTGCCTTCCTTGATGTCGTCCTGGACCCACTGTTCGGGCAGGTTGGCGCGATGCCGCTTCTTGTCGATCGCCATCACCACGTCCGCGCGCGAGACGAGCGCGCGCCGCTGCTGTTTGGCCCAGAAGCCGGCCTCGCGCACGAGGTCGCTGAGCAGGCTCAGGCGCAGCGACAGGCGGTCGTGGCGCTCGGCCAGCCGCATGCCGTGCCGGAGCAATTCGGCGACGGCGCCGGCCTCGAAGTGCGGCAGGTGCTCGGTGTGGCACAGCCGGGCGACGAAGCGGGCGTAGAGCTGCGACTGGCGGTCGTCCCAGGGGACATCCACGTCGAAGTCGGCCTTCACCTTGAAAATCTTCTGGAAATCCTCCTCGTAGGCCTGCAACAGGTGATGCAGGATCGGCGGGCCGAGCAGAATGACCTTCACGTCCACGGGAACCGGCTGGGGTTTCAGCCCCGTCGTCGAAATGCCGAAGAATTCTCCGGCGTCCTCGACCTTCACCTCGCGCGTCTTGACGGCGCGCTTGAGCGCCTCCCACGAGAAGGGCTGCCGCAGCAGGTCCAGCGCGTTCAGGATCAGGTACCCGCCGCCCGCCTGCAGCAGCGCGCCGGCCTTGATCTCGGTGAAGTCCGTGAAGGTGACGCCCAGGTGCATCTTGCGCTCGATCTTGCCGATCAGGTTGGCGTAGGTGGGATGGGATTCCTCCACGACCGGCGCGCCGGACTCCGGCGCGTGTTCGACGATCAGATTGACCTGATAGCGGGTAAAGTCCGGCTGGCGGCCGCCGTCGAATATCGCAAAGGGCAGCCGCGGCATTTCCCGCGACAGGAAGTCCTTGTGGGTCGTGAGGACGTCTTCGCGGACCCGTTCCAGATAGTCGAGGACCTCCGGAAGGGTGTCGTACGCGCGCCGGAGCGTTTCGATGTGCGCGTCCAGAACGTTCTTGACGACCTGGCGGTCCAGCGCGTGCACGCGCCGTTCGGCTTCGTGATCGAGCGCGTGCAGGCGCACGTAGAATTCGCGGATCTCGCTCCCCAGCGCTTTCTGCGTCTCGCTCACGTGAGTTCGTTCGATCTCCGGCAGACGCTCGATTTCCTCCTCGGTCAGCGGACGGCCCTTGCGCAGCGGCACGAGGCTGAATCCGCCCGGCGCCTCCTCGAATCCGAATCCGCGCTCGTGGGCCAGTTCGGTGAGTTCCTTGAAGAGGGCTTTCTTTTTGCCCTCCGTCTCCTCGGCGATCTTCGCCTTGGCTTCGAGGTACTTGGCGGTTTCGAAGTGCGTGGGGATGTCGCGCCGCAGGGATTGAATCAACGCGGCCATGGACTGCCGGAAGGCGCGGCCCTGGCCCGGCGGAAACGCGAGGCAGCGCGGCTGTGAGGGGTCCTGAAAGTTGTTGACGTAACACCAGTCGGGCGGGGTCGGGCCGGCGCGGGCCAGCCTGGTGACCATGTCGCGGACGAGCGTGCTCTTGCCCGTGCCGACCGGCCCGGAGGCGTAGATGTTGAAGCCGGCGCTCGGCATGCGCAGGCCGAACTCCAGCGCCTCGACGGCGCGCTCCTGGCCGATGGTTTCCTCGATGGGCGCGAGCGTGCTCGTGTCGACGAAGCCCAGCCGCTCCGCGTCCACCTGCGGTGCCAGCATCGTGGCGGGCAGCTTGAATTTATCGTTCATAGGACGGCGGGCACCGGCTTCACGACGGTC
>MHEU01000024.1:23971-27560 GCA_001805245.1 Nitrospirae bacterium RIFCSPLOWO2_02_FULL_62_14
AAATACACCTCGCCGCCGCCCTCCTGGAGAATGAACCCGTAGCCCCCCCGCGGGAACAGCTTGCACACGACGCCGCGGAAGGGAACCGGCGGCACGCGGATCTCCTTCGACGCGCGTTTCTCGCGATGCTTGCGGAGCTCGATTTTTGCCGCGGCGAACGCGGCGCGGATGGCTTCCTCGAACGTCTTGTCCTCCTTGCTGGCGGTGACGGTGCGCCGGCCGGGCAGCGTGACGACCAGCCGCGCCTCCGCCACCTTGGCCGCTTTCTTGTGGTGCCGGTTTTTGATCAAGGTCACGCGCCCGTGGATGAGATCGTCGTGTCCGTTCTGGAGATCCGCCATCCGCTCCTCAATTTCCGTCTTCCACCTCGGGGTCATCACCACGTTCCGGCTCTCGATCTTCAGCTCCATAGTTTTCCTCTCTATATTTTCCACGGTTTTCACAATCTTCTCTCTCGCAAACCGGATGCCGCTTCCGGGAGCGGCATGGGACACAGGGCGCCGGTGAAATATTCAAGTTTTCATACGCTTACCTTCCGTCTCCAGTATCGTATTCCTGGTCATGGGATAACTGGCGCATTATACCTCAGTCGTGCGGGGCAGGGTGAAGCCGAATGCCTCAGGACGGGGTAAGGGGTAAAGGGGTAATAGGGGTAAAGGGCTATGGAGTTATCAAAATTCTGAATTAATCCGAGCGCACCCTACCCCTCTACCCCTTTACCCCTCTATCTCTTCCCCTGGAACGCCGTTTGCGTTCCAGGAAGGCATGCCCCTGCTGCAGCGACAGAAGCTGGAAGCCTATTTGCGCCGGCGATTCGGTGATTCAGCGAAGCTCCTGGCCTACGGCCCGATCGGCAAGGAAACGTCGGGCAGGGTGCTGAAGGGCTATGGCTATGGCGCGCCGGTCCGGTTGACGTTCCGCGACGGCCGCACGGTCAGGCGGATCGTGCTGGAGACGATGAGTCCCGGTCCCTTCGGCCACGAGCATCCGGCGGACCGGGCGCAGGCGCTTCTCTGGGATTTCGATTCCTACGGCCGGCTGCCGCGGCACGTGCCGGCGCTGGACGTCGGGGCGTTTGCCGGAGACGGGTCGCTGTTCTCCGTGGCGCCGGCGCGCGAGTTTTTCGTGATGACCGAATGGGCCGACGGATCAGCCTATCAGCGCGATCTCGAACGGATCATGAAATCAGGACGGATCGCGCCGCTGGATCGCACCCGCATGAGGGCGTTGGCCGGCTACCTGGTCCGCATCCATCGCACGAAGCGCCGTCATCCGGATCTCTATCGCCGCCGGCTGCGCGAGCTGCTCGGCCACGGCGAATGCATCATGGGGCTGACCGACAGTTACCCGCTGCCGTTCGGGTTCATCACGGAGAACCGGCTGCGGCGGATCGAGGAGGCCTGCAACCGGCAGCGCTGGCGGCTGCGGAACCGGGCGGGCCGGCTCTCGCAGGTCCACGGCGATTTTCACCCCTGGAACGTGCTCTTCCGGAAGAAGTCGGATTTCAGCGTGCTCGACCGCTCGCGCGGCGAATGGGGCGAGCCGGCCGACGACGTCACGTCCATGACGATCAACTATCTCTTCTGCTCGCTGCGGCGGTGGGGCGACTTGCGCGGGCCGTTCGAAACGCTGTTCCGCGGATTCTGGGACCGCTATCTGGCCGGGAGTCATGATGACGGCGTGCTGGAGGCCGCCGCGCCGTTCTTCGCCTTCCGCGGGCTCGTCATCGCGAGCCCGGTCTGGTATCCGAACCTGACGATGGACGTGCGCCGCACGATTTTCCGGTTCGTCGAGAACGTGCTCGCCGAGGAGCGGTTCGATCCGACGGACGTGAACCGGTACTGCCGGGAGTGAAACGCGCGACGGGCGGGAGGGTTCTTTGGTTTGTCTTGTTTGTTTGGTTTATCTGGTTCGGGGAACGAGACAAACCAGACCAACCAGACGAACGAAACAAACCAGATAGACCAGACGAACCAGATCAACCAGACAAACTGGGTGCTTCAGCCTGCAGCTTTGCGCGCATCGCCGCACAACGTCAGCCGGCCGCGACCGCCGCAAGTCGGCCTCTGCGGGCCGCCTGCGTGCCGTCCATCCACAGGCTCATGATGTACTGGCTTAAGCGTTCCTTCTCTTTGTCGGCGATCCGCAGAAATTCCACACCGAGGCGCGTCCCATTCGCGACACGCACAACCGCTGCGTCCACCACGATGGGCGGCTCGCTGTCGAAGGCATTGAGGTGGAGGCTCAGGAAAGCGCCTTCGCGAAACTGCGGATCGTAGGCATTGATCGCGCACCCGCCCATGGCCAGATCGATGGTGTGTCCTTCGTATCGTCCCTCGCTGGTGGACATGACGACGCGCAGTGTGGCCGGCCGCCGCTCGTACTCGCGCCGATCCACATCACGCTCGATGTAACAGAGGCCCCATTGCATCAAATGGAACCGGTGCCGGCAGACCTGACACCGGAAGGGATACACATAGGCCAGGCTGAACAGCCGATCCAGCAATCCCTGCCGCCGGGCGGCTTTGACGAACGGTTTGCGGCAGTGCATACAGACGATTTCCATGGCATCCTCCATACCGACCTTTGGTTGAGCCGCCGCGTTCGATCGTTCGACCCGGAGGCTCTCGACGGGTCACATCGCGGCGGATAGTTATTTTGCCTCCAGTGAGCTTAGATTCCTGCCGACCTTTGGTTGAGCCGCTCGCTCGTTATCGCTTTTTCGTAATTAACGCGAGCGGAGAGAGTCTTCCCCCCCTTGTTGTCCTGCTCATTCACCTGCCGGTCTTTGGTCAAGCCGCTGCTATCCGGCATCCGACAGCGTTCATGAACGGTTTGCGACATGGGGTGCGGACGAATTCCATGTCGCTTCCTTGTGCGGAGTGGACAAGACTTCGTCGAGCGTCAGCAGCCACTCGCCCTCGCGATCAAGGATCGCAATGAATGCGTCCACCACGCGTGGATCGAACTGCCGCCCGGATTGCCTGGCGATCTCCTCCCGGGCCTGCGCGATCGACCAGGCCTTCTTGTACGGCCGCGCATGCGTCAGCGCATCGAATACATCGGCAACCGCCACGATGCGACCCGGCAACGGAATGGCCTCGCCGTGGAGGCCCGCATAGCCGGTGCCGTCCCAGTGTTCATGGTGCGTGAGGGCGATCGTTTCCGCCATTTGCATCAGCGTGAACAAGCCTCCGCCGAGCATGTTGGAGCCGATCGTCGCATGCGTCTTGATGACAGCGAACTCCTCCGACGTGAGCTTGCCCGGCTTGAGCAGAATGGTGTCCGGAATCCCGATCTTGCCGACGTCGTGGAGCGGCGCGGCTTGGCGGATCAACGTGACCTGCGTGATCGGCAGACCCAGGGCCTCGGCGAGGAGTGCGCTCACGTGCCCGACCCGGCGCGTGTGCTCGCCCGTAGTGTCGTCGCGGAACTCCGCCGCCAGCGCCAGCCGCGCGAGCACCTCCAGTTGCGTGTTCTCCAGTTCCTGCGTGCGCTCACGCACCTTGACCTCCAGCCGCTCGTTTTCACCCTCGAGTTGGCGGTGGAGGCAGCGCGTCTCGAGCAGATTATGGACGCGCAGGACGAC
>MHEU01000024.1:27623-28813 GCA_001805245.1 Nitrospirae bacterium RIFCSPLOWO2_02_FULL_62_14
ATCGGCTTGGTCAGAAAATCGGTTGCGCCGTCGGCCAGCGCCCGGTGTTTGGTCGGTGGCGAAACGTCGGCGGTGATGACCAGGATCGGGAGGAAACCACCGGGCGGAATCCTGGGTTTGAGTTGCTTCATGACCGCGTAGCCATCGAGATGCGGCATCATGAGGTCGAGCAGCAGCAGGTCGGGCTGAACCTTCTGAAAGATCGGCAGGGCCTGGCGGGGATCGGTTGTGGACGTGATCCTGGCATACCCCTCCCGCCGTAAGAGCTGCTCCAGCAGCTGCACGTTCGCTTCTTCATCGTCCACGATCAGAATCTTCAACGCCCTCAAGATGGCATCCGCAATCATCGCGTCACTCCCTCTGTCGGATCGTTGCTTCGAACTGGCATGCCTGATGGCCTTCCTCGGCTAGGCACATGGTTGCTCTTGAGCGCCCAGGATCAGTGCGACGGTGATAGCCAACTCGAGTTGCTTCAGATCCAGCGGCTTGAGTAAGACCTCCGACACGCCCAGCGCCAGACAGTCCTTCAGCAGGGGCTCGTCCACGCTGGCCGTTGCCACGATGACGTCCGGAGGAGGCTTGACCGGGAAGGACGGCGCGGTCAGCCGGCGCAGCACCTCCACGCCGTTGATGCCCGGCATGTAAAGGTCCAGGAGGACCAGGTCCGGCGGGTGCTGTTGGATCAACGCCAGCGCTTCCTCGCCGGTTTGGGCGGTCTCGACCCGGTAGCCCTTTCGCGAGAGAAATTGTTTGGCCAACTGGAGATTGGCCGGTTCATCATCCACGACCAGGATGGTGGCTGACGGTGTACTTGCCGGAGAGCGAGCCGCCGGCAGGGCAGCGGTCTTTCCCGGGGCTGAACTGCCGCCGTGCTGGAGCACACGATTCAGCGCGGCAACAAGGAGATTGACCTTCAATCCTTTGCGCAGGAAGTCGGCCGCCCCCAAGTCGCGCGCTTGATTTTCCAGCTCGATTGACGCCTCTCCTGCCAGGACAAGAATCGGGAGATGCACGGCCCGCGACCGTAACTGTGACAAGGCTTCAATCCTGGACGTGCCGGGCAGATCCAGGTCGAGCACGACCATGGCAGGGCGATGACTCTCAATATGCCGGAATGCTTCCTCGACCGTCTTCACTTTGATGACCTCGTGCTGGCTGGCCGCCAGCGCGGTTCGCAGCGGCTCGGCATA
>MHEU01000025.1:0-171 GCA_001805245.1 Nitrospirae bacterium RIFCSPLOWO2_02_FULL_62_14
CGGCGGGTGCAGTAGAACCCTTCGTGAATAATGCGGGCTTATGGCGAAGGAGGCCGGCCAGAATGGAAAAAATTAAGGTGTTGATCGCCGACGATCATCGGGTCGTGCGCGAAGGGTTGTCGGCCATCCTCAAGACCAAGGAAGAGATCGAAGTCGTCGGCGAGGCCAAGG
>MHEU01000025.1:231-6658 GCA_001805245.1 Nitrospirae bacterium RIFCSPLOWO2_02_FULL_62_14
TCAGCATGCCGCGCATGGGCGGCGTGGAGGCGACGCGGATCATCAAGCGGGAATTTCCGCATATCGGCATCGTCGCGCTCACGATGTACGAGGAGCAGCAGTATATCTTCGATCTCGTGCGGGCCGGCGCCACCGGCTACCTGCTCAAGGACACCGATTCGGCGCAAATCGTCTCGGCCATCAAGGCCATCTTCCGGGGCGAGTCGCTGATCCACCCCTCCGTCGCAAGCAAGATCCTGGCGGAGTTTTCACTGCTGGCGCAGGGCAAGGGCAAGAAGCGGCCATGGGCGGATCACGATCTCACGGAGCGCGAGATTACCGTGCTGCGGCTGGTCGCGGACGGCAAGACGAACAAGGAGATCGCCAACAACCTGGACCTGAGCGAGAAGACCGTCAAGAACCACGTGCGGAACATCTTCCACAAACTGCAAGTCTACGATCGCACGCAGGCGGCCATTCTGGCGATCCGCAAAGGAATTATTGATCTGGAACCGAAACCATAACAGAGGGGTAAGGGGATAGAGGGGTAGCGGGGTAACGAGAAAAACGAGAAGAACGGTGTCAGGAACCATTGAATCGAGGAAGACAGTTCCTGGCACCGTAACGTTTGCGCGGGGCATCTGCACCATGAGGCACTCATGAAATTCCTTCACTATACGGTCGCCACGCTCGTCGCCTGTCTGGGCATGGCAGGCTGTGTCGGCACCGAGCAGGTACGGAATGTTCAGCCGTCGGGGTTTCTGGGTGATTATTCCACGCTGCGCACGGGGGGCGAAGGGGAGCCGGCCCTGATTTACTGGAATCCGAAAGCGGATTTCCGCAAGTACAACAAGGTCATCGTGGAACGGTCCACCATCTGGCGCACGCCGGGCTCGTCGTTGGATGATGTCCTGAAAGCGGATCTCGAACACCTGGCCATCCTGCTGACGGCCAAGCTTATCGAAGCCGTCAAGCGGGAAGGGCTGTCGATCGTCCGTGAGCCGGGGCCGGGAGTGATGCGCATCCGGTCGGCCATTACCGAGGCGGAGCAATCGGCCGAAATGCTGGATCTGGTGACGAGCGTTGTCCCGCTGCCCAGCCTGACCAAGGTGGCGACCGGCACCCGGGCGTTTGTGGGCAAGGCCAGCGTGGAAGGCGAGATTCGGGACGCGATGACGGATGAGAGGTTGGCGGCGATGGTGGATCGCCGGGCCGGCAATCGGTTGCCCTCAGGGGTTCCGGCGTCCTGGAACGATGTCGAATTGGCCTTCCAGTACTGGTCGGACCGGCTTGCGTATCGTCTGTGCCAGGAGCGCGGGGCCACGCATTGCGTTCAGCCCTAGGATGATTACGCGTAGCGGTCTTCTTCCCACGGCAGCGCCGTGTTCGAGTAGCCTCTGATTTCCCAGTAGCCCGGGCGATCCTCCGCCGAGAAGATGATTTCCTTCACCCACTTGGCGCCTTTCCACGCGTACCGCTTGGGAACATGCATGCGGACCGGTCCGCCATGTTCCTTGGGGAGCGGCTTGCCGTTCCAGCGCTGGATGAGCAGGACATCGTCGTCGTCGCAGGCCTCGAGCGGCAGGTTGGTCGAATACTTGTCGTAGCTGGTGAAGTAGACGAACTTCGCGTCAGGCCCGGGCTTCGCCATCTGCATGATGTGGCGGAACAGCACGCCCTTCCAGGCGTTGTCGAAGGTGCTCCAGGTCGTGACGCAGTGAAAGTCGGTGATCAGCTCGACCTGCGGCTGGGCGAGAAACTGCTCCCATGTCCAGGAGAAGGGCTGCTCGACGAGGCCGCCGACGGTGAGGGTCCATGTATCAAGCGGCAGATCGGGGTGCACACCGAGATCCAGCACCGGCCAGTTGCTTACTTTATGTTGGCCGGGCGGGAGCCGGTCGGCGCGCGTCCGCTGATCCTGCGCGACTCCGTCTTCGAGGAGGCCCCGTTTGGCCCTGGCCCATTCTTCTTTTTTTGCGATCAACCGTTCGTTTGGTTCCATCGGTGCCCTTTCCCGGTCGAGGAAGACTGTGTGGCCGTATCAGCGTGGCGTGGACTGTACCACGCCCATTTTTCAGGCCGCAATGAATGGTCAGAACTTGCGTGCCCGTCTTACAGGTGGAAGATGGAACCCGGAAGGGGGAAAGAGCGTCTCAGAAGCCCCATCTGTGAAAAACCAACAGTTGTTAGATTTATACAACAAGAAGGCTTGTGACACCATTTTACTATCAATGTAATCAATGGGTTAGAGCAGTCATTCCATAAGTGAATTTGGCATAAGCATTGCTGTAGACATGATGTCTCTTATTGGGGTCCTATGCGTTCGCAGCACACGTTAGCACAAACAATCAGTTGCAAGGGGGTCGGCCTCCACACGGGCCATCCGGTCACTCTGACGCTCCGCCCCGCGGCGCCGGACACCGGGCTGATTTTTGTCCGCCATGGGGTCGGCAAGTCGGTGTCGGTGAAAGCCTCGGTCTGCAATCTCATCCCGACGGAACTCTGCACCGCGATCAGCGTGAACGGGACCTCGATCAAGACGATCGAGCATGTGCTGTCGGCGCTGGTCGGTCTGGAAGTGGACAACGCCTACGTGGAAGTGGACGCGCCGGAAGTGCCGGTCATGGACGGCAGCGCGGCGCCCTTCGTGCGGTTGATCAAGGCGGCCGGGATCGTCCCGCAGAACCGCCGGCAGCCGTTCCTGAAAATCACGAAGCCGGTCGAAGTGTCGGATCGCGGCCGGAGCGTGCGGATCGAGCCGGCGTCGAACTCGCAGATCACCTACACGATTGAGTACAACCATCCGCTCATCAAGACGCAGACCTACACCTTCGACTGGTCGGTGTCGGCGTTCGAGCGGGAAATCGCCGAGGCGCGCACGTTCGGGTTCCTCCAGGAAGTCGAAATGCTCTGGGCCAAGGGGCTGGCGAAGGGCGGCACGCTCGACAACACGGTCGTGCTGACGGAACAGGGCGTGATGAACGAGTCCGGCCTGCGCTTCCAGGACGAATTCGTCCGGCACAAGGTCCTCGATTTGATCGGTGACATGGCGCTGCTGGGCCTGCCGGTGATCGGACACGTCGTGGCCGATCGTTCCGGTCATGCGCTCCACACCAAGCTGGTTGAGACCATCCTCCGGCAGCCGGAGTGCTGGACACTCGTGTCCGAGCCGGCCGTGGCCGGCTCTGCGCAAGTGAAGCCCGTGCCTGCTGTGTTCAGCCATGCTCCGGCGATGGCTGCTTCTCCCGCGTTTTAAGAACGCTGAAAAAAGTCCTCCTGTTGTTCCCGCGTGTTCTCCCGGTTCCCTCACTCTGTTCCCTCGCACATTTTCTATGTTACAGTGACCCTGTTCCATCAACCGATATCCTGTAAGGAGGCATTGTCATGAACGTTCTCAAATCATTTTCGCTTGTGGCCGGGCTGTTGCTCGTCGCCGGCTGCGGGCATGGTACCTATCATCACGGCGGCAGCCAGGGCGGCGGCATGGGGCCCGGGCAGGGGGCCGATCGGGGGGCGGAAGTCATGGCGGCGGTCACGAAGGCCGTGCCGGACCCTGACAAGGCCAAGCGCGTACAGGACGCATTGAAGGAGATCATGGAAGAAGCCACGCAGTCCTTCAAGCAGAACCGCGAATTCCACCGGAAACTCTATGAACTCAATGCCGACTACAATGCGACGCCGGAACAGTTCACGAAGGTGCTGGACGATCTGAACAACAATCGCATGAGGACCGGCGCGAAGATCCTGTCGACGCGGTTCAAGATCAAGGAGATACTGTCGGCTGAAGAATGGAAGGCCTTCACGGATAATCTGAACGCGTCCCGGGCCCGGTACATGCACGGCCATGAGGCGGCGGAAGGAAAAGACGGCAAGAAAGACGGCTATTAACGGCCGCGTTATCGCAGCCAGCCGAGGTCCGGCAGGGAATTTGAACAGAGCAGCGTTCCTGACGAGCCTTTGATAGCGAGCGCGGTCACGGAGGCGTGACCGATCTGCATGTGGCGCATGGTCTGGAGGTCGGTCTCCAGATAATGCGCCACAATTGTTCTGATGACATCCGCATGCGTGACGAGCACCGCGGATGTTCCCCCCGGTCCGTCGAGAACGCGCTTCACGGCAGCCACGGCGCGCTGCTGGACTTCGCCCAGCGTTTCGCCTCCGGGCGGCCGGGCTTCTAGAGGCAGCCGGTAGAAATTCATCCGCGCCGGATCTCCTTCGAAGTCATTCCAATAGCGACCCTCCCAATCTCCGACCCCGATTTCACCCAGGTCCGGCTCCTCGATCACCGGCACATGCAGCGTGGATGAGAGAATGTCCGCAGTCTGCCGCGCGCGGGCAACCGGGCTGGAATAGAGCGTTGGCGTGGGCAGGGCGGTCAACTCCAGCGCCAGCCGCGCGGCCTGGGTGATGCCGTTCTGATTCAGCGGCACCGGACGGGTGCCCATGATCCGGCCGCTGCGGTTCCAGTCGGTTTCGCCGTGCCTGACGAGCAGGATCCTGGGCATGGAACCCTCGCTTAGGGCTGTCGCGGTGAAGAGGGTTTCGCGGTCAGCGGAACTTTGGTCCAGGTCATGGCGCCGTCGGTGGAGCGGTACAAGCCGCTGCCGTTCGTGCCGGCGTATAGGAGCTGCGGATCGCGGGGGCTCATGACGAGCGTCCGGATATTCAAGGTCGTGAGGCCTGTGTTCATGGCCTGCCAGGTCTGCCCCCCGTCGGCGCTTTTCTGCACGCCGGCGCGACCGCCGACATAGAGGACGGCGGGCTGCGTCGGATGAATCACCAGGCTGCTGACGTATTGATCGGGCAGCGACTGTCCGATCCTGGCCCACGCCTCGGCCTGGCTGGTGGTCTTGAACAAGCCGTTGGTCGTGCCGGCGTAGACGAGGTTCGAGTCCTTGGGGTCCACCATGAGCACGTTCACTCCCAGTGCCAGCGCCGCGTCCAGCAAATCCTCCGGGATCAGACCGTGGTTGACTTTTTGCCAGGACGCCGCGCCGTCGCGGCTGCGGTAGGCGCCGCCGGTGGTGCCGGCGTAGAGCAGGCTCGGGTTCTTCGGATCCATCGCCAGTGCCACGACGATGTGGACTTCCTTCATGCCCGCCATCTGCTCGTCCCACGTGCGCCCGCCGTCGGTCGTGCGAAACACGCCGACCGTGGTGGCGAGGTAGATGGTTTCGTTCCGGACCGGGTGAAAGACGAACTGGTTGACGTAGGAGACGTGCTCTTTCAGCCCGACGTTGTGCGGCAGCCAGTGCTGGCCTCCGTCGGGGCTTTTATAGACCGCATCCCCCATCGTGCCGCTGTAGACGGTGGCCGGCAGCTGCGGGTCGATGGCCAGCGTCGTGACCCGCCGGGAACTGAAGGCGGGAAATTGCTCCCAGCTCCGCCCGCTGTCGCGGGTCTTGTACACCGCGTCGTTCGTGGCGACATACATGATCGACGGATTCGTCGGATGGAGCGCGATCGAGGCGATCGCCTCGCTGGAATCTCCGCAGGCGGCGAGAGAGGCGAGCGACAGCGCCACGCCCGCGCCGGCAAGCACCAGGCGGGCAAGTGACACGTCTGTCTTCTTCTTGTCAGTCATGTTCATGACGTCACGCGTGATGAGTGATGGTTGACGTCTTAAAAGTTCGACGTTCGAAGTTCGATGTTGGAGCCTGAACATTCGAATCTCAAACCTCGAACTTCGAATTCCAAGCCTTGCATCTCAAAACTCGCAACCGTGCGGCGTCAGTCCCGCCGCACCGGTTTGACATAGCCGGTGAGTTCCACATAGCCCTGCCCGGACACAGGCGCGCCGCGCAGATGTCCGGACACCTCGACAGCGCCCTCCCAATAGGTTACCTGCGTGCTGTGCGACGTGGCGAGCTCCTGGTCCGGCAGCAGCGGGCGCACGTCCAGCGAGAGATCCAGCACCGGCACGGCCACGCGCCAACGGCTGGGATAGCGTCCGCCGCTTGCCCGGCTGGACCAGTGGTCCAGCACGTCCACCTGGATGTCGGTTGCGGAGAGGTGCCGGGTACGGCCGTCCGGCAGGATGACGGTCCCGCTGGAGAACGGCGCGACCGTGCCGTCGGATCGGCGCAAGCGGTACAGCATCAGCTCGGTCTTGTCGGTCAACTGGACGCTGAACCAGTCCCACCCGGCAATGTCGTCGGCCAAATCGCCGGAGCCGAACTCGTGGTCCATCCAGCTGGTGCCGTTGACGGTGAACGGCGTCCCATTGACGGTCAGCGTGCCCGAAGTGGTCAGGCGGGGGAGCGAATAATAGTGCGAGCTCTGACCCGGGGCGCTGCCTTTGCGGCTCACGCCGCGCTCGCCGTGCACGACCGGCGGCTTCGCCGGCGTGACCGTCAGGTCGAGCGAGAAGTCGCCGGTGGCTGCGAACAGACGATGATGCTCGTGCGGGGACGAGGACGCTTCGACGCTCCATCGGTCGATCCAGACG
>MHEU01000025.1:6672-7043 GCA_001805245.1 Nitrospirae bacterium RIFCSPLOWO2_02_FULL_62_14
CTCGGCGCCCGCCTTGCCCAATCCGGCCCGGCTGATTTTTTCAGCATAGCGGAATTGCTTCTGCTCGAGATCGGTCAGTGCGACGTGGGCGAGGTACAGCTGCCGGATGGTCCACCGCGAGGGATTGTCGCCGATCCGCTCCGGTTCGATGCCGCGCCGGAAGAAGGTGACCTGATAGCCGAACCGCCGGCCGTTTTCCGCCGTGAGGTGGCCGGTGTAATACCACCATTCGGTGCGAAAATCGTCATGGGCGCCGTGGTCCCGCGGGAAGCGGTACTGGTAGCCAGGCTCGGCGGAACGAAACCCGGCCGGCCGGGTAGTGTTCGACTGGGTGGCTGACGAAACGGCATAGAGTGCGCCAAAAAATGCCG
>MHEU01000025.1:7097-8695 GCA_001805245.1 Nitrospirae bacterium RIFCSPLOWO2_02_FULL_62_14
GCGCTATCATGGCGCGCAGCTTATAACACGGCACGCGCGAGCGCGCAATTCGCCCGTCTGGAGCGGATTTTCTCTCGCTGGATTGACGGCGCACGCGGCGCCCGTTTATTGACAAGACGCGAGACCTTCGGCTATCGTGAAGCATGCAAACGGAACCAGGCCGGGCGAATGCGGATCACGAACCGGCGTTCCCGATCCCCGAACGCATCCCGATTTTCCCCCTTCCCAACGTCGTCTTTTTCCCGAAAACGTACCTCCCGCTGCACATCTTCGAGCCGCGCTATCGCGAGATGATCGATGACACGACGGTGCGCGGGCAGTGCATCGGCATGGCTTTGCTGAAGGAAGGCTGGGAGCAGAATTACGATGCCAATCCCCCGATGTTCGACGTGGGCTGCGTGGGGCGGATCGTCAGCGTGCAGCGCCTGCCGGACGGCCGGTCCAACATTCTGCTCCAGGGGCTGCGCCGGTACGAAATCCGGGAACAGTTTTACGAGAAGCCGTACCGCCAGGCGCGGATCGCGCTGAAGGAAGAGGAAACCGACACCACGCTCGATCCCGCGGTCCGCGCCGACCTGCTGCGGGCGGTCGGAGATTACCTGCGGACGGCCGGCGACGCCGCGACGTGGCGGGAATTTTTTCGGCTCGATATTCCGGATGAGATCCTGGTCAACCACCTCTCCGTCGGCCTGGAGTGCACGCCGCTCGAAAAACAGTTTCTGCTCGAAGCCGAAAGCCTCCGTCAACGCGCCCGCCGGTTGAGCGACCTGATCCAGTTCATGCTGCATGAGCACGGCGGGTCCGCCAAGGGTTGGGGGTGAGTGGGAGCCGCCATGAATCGGGCCGTCGCGATCGAAACCATCAAGCTGCGAAAAACCTACGGTGCCCTGACCGCCGTTGACGATCTGACATTTCAAGTCCACGCGGGCGAGATTTTCGGGCTGCTGGGCCCGAACGGAGCCGGCAAGAGCACCACCCTCAGGATTCTGATCACGCTGCTGCGCCCCACCAGCGGGCAGGCGATCGTGCTCGGCCACGATGTCGCGCGGGAAGCCGATGTGGTCCGCCGCCTGATCGGCTACGTGCCCCAGGAACGGGCCATCGACCGGTTTCTCACGGGCCGTGAACATTTATTATTGTTGGCCGATCTCTATCATCTTCCGAAAGACGAAGCGGCGCGCCGCATTCCCGAACTGCTCAAACTGGTGGACCTCGAAGCCAGGGCCGACCAGCCGGCCAAAACCTACTCGGGCGGCATGAAGCGCAAGCTCGACATCGCCTGCGGTCTGCTGCCGAATCCCAAGGTCGTGTTTCTCGACGAGCCCACGCTCGGACTCGACGTCCAGAGCCGGCTGCGCATCTGGGACTACGTGCGTCAGCTCAAGGCGCGCGGGATCACGATCGTGATGACGACGAACTATCTGGACGAGGCGGACCAGTTGTGCGACCGCCTCGCGATCATCGACGGCGGCCGGATCAGGGCAATGGGTTCGCCGGCTGAACTGAAAGCCGGCCTGGGCGGCGATATCGTCTCGCTCACCATCGGCGCGCCGGATGCGGGACGCATCGACTCGCTGGCGGCCGCGCTGCGCGCCCTG
>MHEU01000025.1:8723-11649 GCA_001805245.1 Nitrospirae bacterium RIFCSPLOWO2_02_FULL_62_14
GCCGGCTCGAACTGGTGGATTACCACCGGCCGCGCCTGGACGACGTGTTCGTGGCGAACACAGGCCATGCGATCCGCAGCGAATTTCCAGAAACTGGGGAGTAAGTGGCAATAGGCGATAGGCAATGGGCTATGGGTCGGAAACAGGCATCTCTGCGCCTATCGCCCATAGCCTCTAGCCTGAATACCGAAGACAGCGCATGAATGAATACGTTCAAGAAGTCAGCGCGTTAACAATGCGATGGGTTCTCCGGCTGAGCCGCGAGAAGTTCAGCATGCTGTTCACGCTCGTCCAGCCCATGCTGTTCTGGCTGATCTTCTTCGGCAACCTCTTCCAGCGTGCCGCCGATGCGCAGGTGACCCAGGCCCCCAACTACATCAGCTTCCTGGCGGCCGGCGTCGTGGTCATGACGGTGCTCAATAACGGCCTGGCCGGAGGGGTGGATCTGCTGTTCGACAAGGAGAACGGCTTTCTGGAGCGGCTCATGTCCACGCCGATCAATCGGACGTCGGTCGTGTTGAGCCGGTTTCTGTTCGTGACCACGCTCACGTGCCTGCAAGTGTTGGTGATTCTCGGCGTCGCCTGGTTCTTCGACGTGCATCCGGCGACGGGTCTTCCTGGCATCGCCGTGATTCTGCTCATCAGCATGCTCTTCGGCGTGGGGCTGACGGCCATCTCGATGGCGCTGGCCTTTTCCGTCAAAAGCCACGGAGATTTCTTCTCGGTGCTGGGGTTCCTGTCGCTGCCGATGATCTTCCTGAGCTCGGCGCTCGTGCCCCTGCAGGCCATGCCGGCCTGGATGAGTTTTCTGGCGAAGTTCAACCCCATGACCTGGGCCATCGATGCGGTCAGGCCCCTGATCCTTTCCGGCTGGGCCGAGGCCCTGCCGAAGGTCGGGATGGTCGTGATGATCATGCTGGTGTTCGATGCCGTTTGTTTGTACGGCAGCGCCAGGGCGTTCCGCCGGGCGATGGGATGAGCAAAGACGCGTGAAGCGTCGTTCGTGAAGCGTGAAGCGCTTGCGAAATACGAGATACGAGTGACGAGATACGAGGAAAAGATGCCGCCTGAAGGCCAGATCAAAGCGCTGATCAAGCTGCTTTCCGACGAGAACACCAGGGTCGCGAAGACGATCGGGGAGAAGCTCATCGAAATCGGCGATCCCGCCATCCCGCTTCTGCTGGAAGCCGAAATCGAACAGCCCGAAATGGCGCAGCGGATCGAAGGCGTCCTTGACGAAATTCGCGGCGGCCGGCTGGAAGAGGAATTGCGGCTGCTGGTGAAGGGACCCGACGACCAGCTGGATCTGGAGCGGGGCGTCTTTCTCATCGCCCGCTATGCCTATCCGGGTTTGGACGTCGACGCGTACGTGCGGAAGCTTGATGCCATGGCCGGCGAGGTTCTGGACCGGATGGGGACGCGGGTCTCGGGCGAGGAGACGGTCAAGACGCTCGGCCGGTATCTCTTTACCGAACAGGGTTTCCGCGGCAACACCAAGAATTATTACGAGCCGGACAACAGCTATCTCAACCGTGTCATCGACCGCCGCACCGGCATTCCCATCAGCCTCTCGGTGTTCTATCTCCTGATCGGCAAGCGGCTGAGCCTGCCGGTCCACGGCATCGGCATGCCGGGTCATTTTCTCGTCAAGTACGAAGCCGATCGCTATAAAATGTTCGTGGACTGCTTCAACGCCGGCGCGCTGCTGACCGAGAAGGACTGCCAGCGGTTCCTCATGCAGGCCGGCTACGGCTTCGAGGACAAATACCTCCAGTCCAGCACCACCTGCGCCATTCTCGTCCGCACGCTCAAGAACCTCGTTGCCGTCTACGACAAGATGAACGAGCACGTCAAGCGCGACCGCCTGACCCGTTTCATGGAGATTCTGGGCCAGAGCAAACAGGAAGAGCGGTAGGGCATTCGCGCGTTCTGTCGTTGACAGGCCTCCCGGCATCAACTAGTATCCGCGCGGCACGGCAGCCGTCCACAAAACATTTTCATTGAGGATCACGTGAAGGTACAGGATTTTCCAGAGTTTCTCTCCGCGTTGGGACGGCAAACCGGCTCCTTTGACCCGGTCCACATTCTCTACCATCACCTCTTTCAGTCCGGGTACCTACACTTCGGTTTCTGGCCTGAAAACGACGGTAAAGAGGTCGACCTGGGCGCGCTGGTGGAACGGTTTCGCTCCGCGCAAACCCGTTTTGCCGACGAATTGCTGGCCTGCTTTCCTACCGGGACCTATCGTCTCCTCGACGTGGGGGCCGGGCAGGGCCGGTTCTCATCGGAACTGGCTTCCCGGGGCCATGCCGTGACGGCGGTGACCCCCTGCGCCTACCAGGCCGAGCAAATCATGAAGCGCTACCCGGCCGTCACCGTGAAGAACGCACGGTTCCAGGAGGTCGGCCTGACGCTCCCGCCGGCCAGCTTCGACATCATTCTCTTCTCCGAAAGTTTCCGGTACATCGCGTTGTCGGAGGCGTTCCCGCTCTTCGACCGGCTGCTGACCCCGGGCGGATGCGTGGTGATCGCCGACTGGTTCGTCCATGCCGGCGCCAAGGCCCGCCACGGGCACGATCACGATCATCATCTGCTGCGAAAGGAAGCGTCCGAGAGGGGCTTTACCATCGCCGTGGAGCGGGATGTGACGAAGAACATTCTCCCGACGATCAAGCTGACCTATGATGTCATTTGCGAGTTCTACATGCCCCTGGCCGGGTACGTGGCCGCGAAACTTTCCCAGAAATATCCCCGCCTGTACCGGCTCTGCCTCAGCCGGATCCTGCGATGGTTTGAACGACGGGTCCTGCCCCAGGTTCCGGGGCGGAGCGACCCGGATGTGTTTGCCGAACGGTACCGGTATTATTTCTTCGTCTTGAAGCGCGCGCAACCAGCCGCGTGATTACCGGCTGATCACCCGCGGGTT
>MHEU01000025.1:11670-13725 GCA_001805245.1 Nitrospirae bacterium RIFCSPLOWO2_02_FULL_62_14
CTCGCCGGAGCTTCAGCGAGGCGGGCAGAGCTCACACCGTCAGCTTCATCAAATCACGCCCCCTGGCAATCCGGCCTTTGAAGTGCCGGGCCGCCTGCCGTGCCACGTCGTGCCGTTCCGCGACCGGATAGAAGTGCGACAGGATGAGGCGCTTGATGCCGGCTGCCTCTGCGACCTTCCCGCAATCACCGGCGTGCATGTGGTTGGTCCCCCGCCGTTGAGAGGGGAACGAGCAGTCCAACACCGCCACATCGGCCTTTCGGCAGAGCTGCCGCAGGCCGGCGCAGTCCATCGAATCGCCCGAATAGGCGAGCACCTTCCTTCCGTATTCGATGCGATAGCCCAGACAATGCAATTTTGTGCTGTGCTCGACCGTGCGGGCCGTGATGCGGGTCCGGCCGATCGTGAACGTCCGGTCGTTGACCTCCCGGATCGTCGTCTTGAATCGCGCGGCGCTGAAGCCGGGAAAGTTCTTGAGCATGACGCCGAACAGTTTCTTCGTGCCGCGCGGGCCGATCACCGTGAGGTCGTGGCGTTTCCCGATGAACTTCGAATGGAACACGGCGTCGAAAAAGAAATGCACGAAGTCGGCGAAGTGGTCGGCGTGGAAGTGGGAAAACAGGATGTAGCGAATCGTATGCCGGTTCACGCCGGCCTGCATCAGATTCTTGAGGGTGCGGGGGCCGAAGTCGAACAGGAGCAATTGATCGGTCCTGACGAGATAGCCGGCCGCGGCGCGGGTCGGGTGGACGTTGGTGCCGGAGCCGAGGATGGTCAGCGTCATGGGCATGGGATCACACTTTCCGGTACCGGAAGCAGCCGACGAGATGGTCGTTGACCATGCCGACCGCCTGCATGAAGGCGTAACAGATGGTGGAACCGACAAACGTGAACCCGCGCTGTTTCAAATCCCTGCTCATGGCGTCTGATTCGGCGGTCCGGGCAGGGAGCTGCTTCAATGATCGCCACGCGTTTATTCTGGGCCTGCCGCCCGTGAATTGCCAGATGTACCGGTTGAAACTGCCGAACTCTTTTTGAACGGCGAGAAAGGCTCTGGTGTTTTGCATCGCGGCCTTGATCTTGAGGCGGTTGCGTATGATGCCGGGATTCGCGAGCAGCAGCTTGGCCTTGCCGGAAGTATAGCGGGCGATCTTCTTCGCCTCGAAGTTGTCGAAGGCTTTCCGGTAGGCCGGGCGCTTTTTCAGGACGGTTTCCCAGCTCAAGCCGGCTTGGGCGCCTTCGAGGATGAGAAATTCAAAGAGCCGGCGGTCGTTGTGGACCGGCACGCCCCATTCTGTATCGTGGTAACGGGTCATCAGCTCGCTGGCGGCCCATTCGCATCGGCGCTTGTGTGAAGCAGACATAAGAAGGTTCAGGTTGAGGTCGAGGTTGAGAACAGAATGAATCCCGGATAACTTCGCTTAACCTTAGCCTCAACCTTAGCCTTTGGCAATTTCCGAAACCTGGCCCCAGCGTCCGGTGAAGACAAACTCGCCGATCGGCTTTCTCGTCCGCGGAACTATTTCACGCTGGCGCAGCTTGTCCGGGAGTTGCTCTGGAGTGCCGGGGTAGCCCAGCGCGAAGCCCGTCACCGGTTCGTGCGAAGCGGGGATCTGGTACAGCTCGCGGATTTTATCGGGAAGGATGCCGGCCATCTGGTGCACGAAGAGGCCCAGGGCCGTGGCCTGGACGGACAGGCTCATGGCGGCCTGGCCGACGTCGTACCAGGCATGGGCATTGGGATCGTTGTCACGGTCGAGCCTGGCGGCCACCGAGACCATCAGCACCGGCGCCTGCCTGGCCCAGACCTGGTTGCCCTCGACCAGGCATTCCACCATGCGGCAGAATTCCTGCGGATCGTATTTGGTCGCCACGAGAAAGTTCCAGGGCTGCTGGTTGGCGCTGGACGGGGCCCAGCGGGCGGCCTCCCAGAGGCTCCGAAGGACGTCCGGAGCGACCGGACGATCCGCAAAGGCGCGCGGGCTCCAGCGGCGCGCGAGCAGGTCATGAATCGGATGCCGGGTGTCTGCAGGTTTTTCCATTTTAGACAGCCTC
>MHEU01000026.1 GCA_001805245.1 Nitrospirae bacterium RIFCSPLOWO2_02_FULL_62_14
TCAGTTGTTTGGAAAGCACATCGTCTGAAAGAGTAAAGACACGGGAAAAAGGAAGTTTCTGATGTCTCACGCCATCTTGAATAAGCACAACTGAGATGTTTTTTTGGGAAACAGGATAAGAAGGGAGCAAGGGAAACCCTTCCTGACCCGGTGCCTTACCCACAAGATAGAGTGTATTTTTTTCTGAACGATCCATAGACGATTAAAAAATCAATACCCTGTCGGAATTGGATATCAGCGCCTGTATGGATTCCTCGGACAACTCATTTACCTTAAACTCAGGATCGAGACCGAAACGGGAGCCTGTTCCGGATGGAACGGCAAACGGGATAGCCAGGTGCTTAAAGGAAGGGAGGTATTTTTCCAATATCTCTCCATCCACAATCTCCTCCGGATCATCCGAAATCAACAAGGGAGCCTGATCAAGCAGCACGACCGTCATTGGATTCTCCCCCGTGCTCAAACCCAATGCGATCCGGAGCGCTTCCACTGCTCGATGCGTTTTCCGAGGATCCTCCCGAATGACGACCACAACACTGGGAGGCATGGATCCTCGGCGACACCCAACTCAGTTAAAAGCCAGGAAACGATCGCAGCCGTTGATCATGTTCGACAGCACAACAAGGCCGCAGAGCGTCACCCCCGGAGCAAGCTTGTCGGTTGGAACGCCGTGCTGCTGACATCCATAAGCACAGACAAAAAACTTCACTCCTGAACCGGATAATCCAACCAGGCGATCATCGTTCAAATTCCGAACCCCTTCATCAATCAGGTACAAGTAGACGTCAATACTGGCCTTTATGGCCTCCTGACAGAGCCCGACGACAGTCGAAATATTGGGATGAGAAGGAGGTGTTGAAAGGAGTACGCCAAGCTTCTTTTTTTCCATCGAAATTCACAAGGAGAGATAAAACAAATAGTTAAGCAAAAACAATAACTTACAATGTTTCAGGATGGTAGGGAACAGTACTCTTTTTTCGAGGAAAAAGTCAACAGAAAAAATAGCCAGATTTTATGCTGTGTTGAGGCGCTTCTGAAGATTTATTGCCGTCGTAGAGAGGGGAAGTTCCACCTGTTCCTTTGATGTCATGTCACGGACGATAACGCAATTCTTTGCCGCTTCATCATCTCCGACAATGACTGTCAGCGAAGCTCCCAGCCGGTCAGCCTGTTTCATATGGGCCTTGAGCGTGGAAGCCCGGTGGTCGGTATCGGCCTGGATGCCGAGCGCCCGCAGCTCGTACAGCATGCGCCGGCCGGCCGGCGCGCCCTGCGGGCCGAAGGAGGCCACGTAAATAAGTTTTGACGGTGTCGGAAGAGCCGCGCCGGGCAACGCCAGCACGGTCCTCTCCAACCCGACGGCGAACCCCACCGCAGGAGTCTTGGAGCCGCCCAGCGTTTCCACCAGGCCGTCGTACCGCCCTCCGGCGCCGACGGCGTTCTGCGCGCCGAGATGGCTACAGGTCACTTCGAAGGTTGTGAGCGTGTAATAGTCCAGGCCGCGCACGAGACGGGGATTGAGCAGGAACGGGATCTCGAGGGTCTGCAGGCCCACCAGCACGGCGTCGAAATGCGCGCGCGCATGCGGCGACAGATGGTCGGTCAATTTCGGCGCGCCCTCCGTCGCGGCCCGGCATTCCGGCACCTTGCAGTCCAGCACGCGCAGGGGATTCGTGGCCATGCGACGCCGACAGTTCTGGCAAAGCTGCGCCTCCCGCGTTTTCAGAAATTCCAGCAGGACCGCCTTGTAGGCCGGCCGGTCGCCGGCTTCGCCCAGACTGTTGATCTCGAGCGTCAGATCGGGAAGCCCCAACGTCGAAAAAAACCGCCAGAGCAGCGAGATGACCTCGACGTCCGCCGCCGGTTCCGCGCAGCCGAAGGCTTCCACGCCGAACTGGTGAAACTGCCGCAGCCGGCCGGCCTGCGGGCGCTCGTGGCGGAACATGGGGCCGAAATAGTAGAGCTTCTGCGCGGTCGGGGAAGCGCTCAGGTTGTGCTCGATGTAGGCACGGACTGAGCCGGCCGTGGCTTCGGGACGGAGCGTGAGCGAGGTGCCGTCCCGGTCCTGAAACGTGTACATCTCCTTCTCGACGATATCCGTGCTGGCGCCGATGCTCCGCGCGAACAGATCCGTCACTTCAAAAACCGGAACGCGGATCTCGCGGAAGCCGTAGACCTCGGCCAGGCGGCGGGCCGTGGCTTCGATGAGCTGCCACCGGCCGACCTCGTCCGGCAGGATGTCCTTAACGCCTTTGATGCCGCGAATCATAGCTCTGAAGCTCGTGAGGGGTGAGGCGCAAGGTGTGAGGCGAAGTTCTTTGCAGTTAACTCCTTACGTCTCACGTTTCACGCCTCACGTCTTGGTGCGCACTATAACGGCGGGTCTGTGGCAAGTCAACGCGACCGGATCGGGCGTCTTGCGCCGTCGTGAAGGCGGAGGTATAGTGCGGCGCAGTCAGTTTTGTCACAAAGTCCGAAAGTCATAAAGTCATCAAGTCCGAGGACTTTAAGACTTTTGACTTGATAGACTTTCAGACGAGGCTTAATGAGTTCCGATGGTCCCCAACGCCGCGTCGTTGCCGTTGCGCCCCTGCCGCCGGAGAAATCGGCCTACGCGCTCGCGCGCTACAGCCGTTCGGCGGATTCCATCGAAGACAGTTTGCGCTGGGTCCACGCCCATTCGTCGGAAAAATTCTGGGAACAGTTCTATTTCGCCTACGGGCACGCCTCGATCGCGGACCTGGGCCACGTCATCATCTGTTTCGAGCACATCTCCGAGCTCGCCGCGATCCGCCTGGAGGACGAGCCCCTGTGGGACGGGCAGGCCAAGTCCAGCCGCTATCAGAATTTCGGCCCCAGCGGCTGCTACGTGCCGGACGGCATCCGCGGCTCCGAAACGGAAGCGAATTATCGCGGCATTCTCAGCAGCCTCTTCTCCTGCTATTCGCTATTGCATGAACCGCTGAAGACATTCATTGCCGGAAAAAATCCGCGTCCGGAGGACATGAAGGAAGGCGACTACGACCGTACGATCGCCGCGCGCGCCTTCGACGTCACGCGGTATCTCCTGCCGCTGGCGGTGCGCACGAACATCGGCCAGGTCGTCAGCATCCGCACGCTGGAAAAACAAATCACGCGCCTCCTCTCGTCCCAGCTGCCGGAGTTGCGGGACATCGGCGAAGATCTGAAGGAGTCCTGCCAGCGACCGCCCATGAACATCTGGGGGGAGCTCTCGGGGCAGACCGGCCCGGTTGATCCGCTCGCGCCCACGCTGGCCCGCCACGCCAAGCCGAATGCCTACCAGACGGAGGTCTATACCGATCTCGCCAAACATGCCCGCGAAGTGCTCAAAGGCACCGGGCTGGATGAGCCGGGCTCGTGGGGCAGGGAAGAGACGGTTGAACTGATCGACGCGCATCACCCGCTCGACGAACTGGCGGCGACGCTCCTGTACCGGGCGAGCCAGGCGCCGTACCGGAAGATTCTGGCCGTCGTGCGGGACTGGTCGGAGAAGCAGAAACAGGACACGATCGAGGTTGGCCTGCGCAAGCGCGGGCCCTACGACGAGCTGATCAAGGAATTCCGCAGCGGCTACGCCTTCACGTTCGACATTCTGATGGACATCGGCGGCTGGCGGGACATGCACCGGCACCGGCGCTGCCAGCAGGTGCAGCAGAATTTCACGACCGTCCACGGCTATGATGTCCCGCGAGTGCTGGGCGAGGCCGGACTGGAGCGGGATTATCGCTCCGCGATGGATGCCGTGAAGTCCGACATCGAGCAACTCCGGAAGGCCAGCCAGGAAGCCGCGCTCTATGCGATTCCCTTCAGCTTCAAGGTCCGCTGTTTGTTCAAGATGGATTATGCCGAGGCGGAATATCTTTCGAAGCTGCGCTCCGGCGTCAAGGGCCACTGGTCCTACCGCACCGTCGCCTGGCTCATGAAGCAGAAGCTCGCCGAGCATCATCCCTACCTGGGCGACAAAATCGATGCGACGCCGCCTGATATCGAAGACAACCTCACTCGATGACGGCTGCTGAAACAGGCCCCCAACTTTGTTCTCGGTCGCCCGTCTCCCTGCGACGTGCTTCCCCAGCACGCCTCAGTCGCCGGGCTCCCTGCGGCCTCGTTGAAGGACCTGTTTGAGCAGCCTCAGGTAAATTAGAATATGGCCGAGCATACCGATCACATCGAATCCGCCATCGTGAGCGGGGATTGGGCGAAGGTTTTCCAGGAGGCCTCCGTCTGGTCGCAGGCCCTCGCGCGGACCGGGCGCAAGGATCCCCGCGCCGCCTTCGCGCTGAACGTCGTCCATTTGATCCGCGGCGAGTTCGCGGCCGCCTGGAAAATACATGGACAGGTCCTTCAGGAATCCGGCGATCTGGCGAAGGTCCGCGAGTGGGTTGAGGCCCTGGCCGCGAAGCATCCGGAACAGGGACACGTCCATCTGGTCATGGGGCTGTTCCTCGCGCAGGCTGGGCAGTCCGAACAATCCGTCGAGCATTACAAACAAGCCATTGCGCTGACGCCGCAGTCGCCCTTCCCGCATTTCTTCCTCGCGCAGATTCACGAGCGCGCCGCTCGGCCCGAGATGGCCATCAAGGCCTATCGCGAGGCCGTCAAGCTCGATCCCTCCTATGTCCCCGCCCGCACGAATTTGGGCGTGGCCTACCAGCACCAGGGCAGCCTGGAGATGGCGATCCCGCAGTTTCGCGAGGTCATCAAGCTGAATCCCAACGACGCCGTGGCCCACGCCAACCTGGCCTGCGCACTGGCGGAACAGGGCAAGCAGGAGCCGGCGTTGAAGGAATATCAGGAAGCGCTCAGGCTCAATCCGAACGATGCGGAGGTCCACTTTGCTCTGGGCGGCCTGTACGAGACGCGCAACCGCATGGACCTGGCGGCGAAGGAATATGGGGCGGCGCTCCAGGCCAATCCCGCCTTTTCACCGGCCTATACCGCGCTGGGCTGGATTGCCTTCAACAAGGGCCACAAGAACGACGCCCTGGAGGCCTTCAACCACGCGCTGAAAATCAATCCGGAGGACGGCGGCGCCTACCACGGCGTGGCGCAGATCTATGCGGAGCGGGGCAAGGGGACGCTGGCCATGGAACACTTTACGAAGGCGCTCAAATTCGAGAAGGACCAGTCCAAGAAAAGCGCGATCCTGGGCCACCTGTTCAAAATCGGGGGTACGTGGGATGCGTAACGGACGGGGCCGGTCATCAAGTCTGAAAGTCATAACGTCCTAAAGTCGTGAGGACAGACTTTAAGACTTGAAGACTTTATGACTTTTGGACTGGCTTGTTACAGGGTGCGGATGGCGCCTTGGAGGACCGTGACCTGCGTATGCGGGTCGCCGCTGGTCTTCAATTCGGCGCGGATCTGTTCCTTAAGATAGGAGGAATAGCCGACCTTCTCGACGAGGACTTCGAGAAAGCGCTCGGCCGGCAGGAGGGCCTGGCCCTTCAGCGCCTCGAGCGTCTCGTCGCTCACCGGCACGTAGGTGGCGCCGATGTGCAGCACGATGTTGTAATGGCGGTCGGTGGCGATCCGTTCGAAACGCAGGCCCTTTTCGTTCACGGCAACCCTCCTGAAGCGCGCACATTGTAGTGAATCAAAACGCATAAGACAAGAGCATGAAAAATGACGGCACGCAAGGCTGAACGGTGGGCTGATCCGGCGGTCATTCAATGGAGCCAGTTGCTTCTGGGCAGTTTCCGGCGCTGGCTGGGGCGCGATTTGATCGAGCGGAAGGGGAGCCCGGAGGAGCAGGCAAAAGCGCTCTACCTCGCGCCGGTCGTGGTCGTGTCGCACGGGATGGAGCGGACCCGATTCTCAATTACGGCAACAAGATCGCGCTGGATCTGTGGGAGCTGGACTGGGAGAAACTCACGAAGACGCCGTCACGGTTGACGGCCGAGCCGATGAACCAGGCTGAGCGAGCGCGGATGCTGACGCAGGCCCAGGAAAAGGGTTTTATTGACGATTACAAGGGCGTGCGGATTTCCGGGACAGGGAAGCGATTTCTGGTCGAGCAGGCGATTGTCTGGAACGTGGTGGGAACGGAGGGGGAGCAGATCGGCCAGGCGGCGACGTTCTCAAGATGGACGTTTCTGTAACCGTTTGAATCGCGGGACCGGTTTTCCGTCCACCATCACCGTGTCGAGAAACATGGCCTTCGGACGAACCCACAGCCACCGCTTGCCGTACAACGCGCGATAAACGACGAACTCCTCCTCCGTCTCGCTGTGCTTCGCGCAGCCGATGACATCGTAATCCTTTCCCTTGTAGTACCGATAGCGTCCGGGCTTGATCGACCCCTCATTATTCATGACGGTTCGTGACGAAACCGCCCAGACGCCTGGCGAGACGGGCGCGTGGAGCCTGGGGACTGACACCCTTCCCCGCGTCTGCGCGTGGTGTCTGTCCCCGTCCGAACCGGGACAGGCACCGTCGAGGACGACGGAGCCAGTCCCCGAACGGGCTGTTGACCGACCGAGCCGCGAGCCCGCTCAGCTGGCCGCGTGAAACTAGCGGCCCAGCGTGTCGCAGCGGCGTATCGGCGGTTGCAGTAGAAGCGTTCATGGATAATGAGGGGTAGGCTTGCTTCTCCCCCCCGCGGTGGTGTACCACAAACCTCGCTTTGATACAGTCGCAAAGTCATAAAGTCGGAAAGTCCTCAAGTCGGGAACGAACATCAGACTTTATGACTTTATAGACTTGATGACTTTTTGACTCTTCATAAGGAGCTGAATGGCCACGAACGACAAGCAGGTGATTTTCTCATTGGTCGGTGTCGGCAAGGTCTACCCGCCGAAGAAGCAGGTGCTGCACGACATCTATCTGGGCTTTTACTACGGGGCCAAGATCGGCGTGCTGGGCCTGAACGGGTCCGGCAAGAGCTCGCTGCTCAGGATCATCGCCGGCGCGGACAAGGACTATCTCGGCGAAGTGACCATGTCGAAGGGCTACACGATCGGCCTGCTCGAACAGGAGCCGCAGCTCGACAGGAAGAAGACGGTCAAGGAGGTGGTCGAGGAGGGGCGGCACGAGCTGGTCGCGATGCTGAAGGAGTACGAAGCCGTCAGCAACAAGCTTGGCGACTGCACGCCGGACGAAATGGAAAAGCTGCTGGAGAAGCAGAGCAATCTCCAGGAAAAGATCGAGGCGGCCAACGGCTGGGAACTGGAGAACCATCTTGAGGTGGCGATGGACGCGCTGCGCTGCCCCCCGCCCGATGCGAAGATCGACATGCTCTCCGGCGGCGAGAAGCGGCGCGTCGCCCTGTGCCGCCTGCTGATCCAGGAGCCGGATATTCTCTTGCTGGACGAGCCGACCAACCATCTGGATGCCGAATCGGTCCAGTGGCTCGAGCAGCATCTGAAACAATATAAAGGCACGGTCATCGCCGTCACCCACGACCGGTATTTTCTCGACAACGTCGCCGGATGGATTCTGGAGCTGGACCGAGGCCACGGCATTCCCTTCCAGGGCAACTATTCGTCCTGGCTCCAGCAGAAACAGGATCGGCTGGCCAAGGAAGAAAAAGCCGAGGAAAAAAAGGCCAAGACCTTGGAGCGCGAGCTGGAATGGATCCGCATGGCGCCGAAGGCCCGGCAGGCCAAGGGCAAGGCCCGCCTCAACAAGTACGAGGAGCTGCTCGAGCAGAAGGGCGAAAAGGTTGCCGCGGATCTGGAAATCTACATTCCGCCCGGGCCGCGCCTGGGCGATGTGGTGGTCGAGGCGAAGGACCTGACGAAGGGCTACGGCGACAGGCTGCTTTTCGAGAAGCTGAATTTCAATCTGCCCAAGGGCGGCATCGTCGGCGTGATCGGGCCCAACGGCGCCGGCAAGACGACGCTGTTTCGCATGATCGTCGGCAAGGAAAAGCCGGACAGCGGTTCCATCAGGACCGGCGAGACGGTCAAGCTCGGCTACGTGGACCAGGATCGCACGCTGGATGCGACGAAAACCGTCTTCGAAGTCATTTCTGGCGGACAGGATTCCTTCAAGCTCGGCAAGGTTGAAGTCAACGGACGGGCCTACTGCTCGCGCTTCAACTTCAGCGGGACGGACCAGCAGAAGAAGGTCAAGGACCTCTCCGGGGGCGAACGGAACCGCGTGCATCTGGCCCGCATGCTCAAGGAAGGGGCGAATCTGATCATTCTGGACGAGCCGACAAACGACCTGGACGTGAACACGCTGCGGGCGCTGGAAGAGGGATTGGAAAATTTCGGCGGCTGCGCGGTCGTGAGCAGCCACGACCGCTGGTTCCTCGACCGCGTCGCCACGCACATCCTGGCTTTCGAGGGCGACAGCAAGGTCGTCTGGTACGAGGGCAACTATTCAGACTACGAAGCGGACCGCAGGAAGCGTTTGGGCAAGGACGCCGACCGCCCGCACCGGATCAGGTACCGGAAGCTGACGAGAAGCTGAGACGAACCTACGCCCCCTCCAGAAACAGCACCCGCCGTTTGCCGTCCCGATCGCGCTGGATGGTCATGCGGATCACCGCTCCCTTCGGGAAAGCCTTGAACGTCGCGAACATCTCGGGACTTGCCGGATAGACGACAAACTGCCGCCGGTCCGATATCGACAGCCACTGGCGGCCGTCGTGGACCCTGAGCCATTCGATCCACATCGCGTCGTCGTAGGTGTCGAGGTACAGCACGCGGCCTTCGATGCGGGTTGCGTGGTCGAACCGCATCTGCGTGATGGGCACTTCGATTTCAGGAGGGAGATCGCCGGGCTGGAGCGGCTCCTGCGAATGACCGGAAGCCGGCAGCACGACGAGCAGCCCTGCGAGCACGATGGAGCGTGACATGGCTCGATTATACACTTATGTTTTGCATCTTCCGGTTTGTGGTAACGTAGAGACTGTCATGCCGCGCTTCATCGCCCTCGCCAGCGTCCTTGCCGGCCTGTTGCTGGCCGGCTGCGTGTCGGTCGGTACTTCAAAATTGGCCGATCAGGAAACGCTTGCCCAGATCAAGGTCGGGCAGACGACCCGACAACAGGTATTGGCCCTGCTCGGCGAGCCCCTGGATTACCGCCGCATCGAGTACGCTGGGTCTATCCGCGAGTGGTGGGCCTACGAGCTTGCGTCCTCCACGATTAACCCCTTCGAGTATCTCTTCATCTACGGGTTTTGGACGAACGGCGTCGGCCTGTTCGACACCCGGCACGACCTGCACGTGTTTTTCGATGCCGGAGGCATCGTGAGAAGCTTCTCGCTGCAAACGACGTCCTACGACATGGGCAGCCCTATCAGCGCCCTTCACGTCACCAGCATGGCCACCCGCACCATGGTCTACGGAGGCCGCACCGACAAACCGGTCAGCTTCACGGACCGGATGGAATTTATCTACTAGCCCACATTATTCATGAACGCTTCTACTGCAACCGCCGATACGCCGCTGTGACACGCTGGCATGCGACTGAACGGCATGCCAGCGGGCGGGCTCGCTCCTCGCGACCTCGACGTACTGATCTAAGCCCACTGGAGGCAAAGTACCTCTCCGCTCGCATTTGATCGAAGCGAGCGGTTCAAGCGAAGCTTGGTATGTACCTCCTCGGCCGCTCCGGGCTCCGCGCGCCCGTCTCGCGTGGCGTCTTGGCGGTTTCGTCACGAACCGTCATGAATAATGTGGGCTAAACCGTTTCAGGCCTGCGGGTTGACGACGTTGAAGAGGGCCGAGTAGTCCGCCTCGCCCAGTCCCTGCGCGAGCGCCCCGGCCAGGATCGGCCGCACGCCTTCCAGATTGGCGGTGTTGAGCCCGACGCGCGCCGCCTCTCTCAAAAACAGGTCCACGTCCTTGAGCAGGAGCCGGACGGAGAAGTTCGGGTTGGCGTAGTCGCGCGCGAGCAGCCGGGGCAGCTTTTTCTCGAACGCCGGGGCGAAGAGGGCGCTCTCGCGCAGCACCGCCATGAAGGCCTCCACGGCGACGCCTTCGCGCTGCACCAGGCCGAGGCTGAGCGCGAAAGCCGTCATCTCGGCCGCGATCAGCTGATTGAGGGCCAGTTTCAGCGCCGCCGCCTTGCCCACGGGACCGATCAATCGTGCGTCGCGCCCCGCCTCGCGGAAGAGGCCCGACCATTGTGCGAACTGCTCCGGCGACGCCCCGACCATGATGAGCAGAGTGCCCGCCTTCGCTTCCGCGATGCTTCCGAGGACGGGCGCTTCCAGATAGTCGCCCCCCGCAGCGATGACCTCTTGCCGGATGGCCTGGCTTTCGCCGGGGCCGATCGTGCCCATCTGGATGACCGTTCGCCCGGCCAGCTCTTGCGCGGCCGGATCCCCGAGCAGCACCGAGCGAATCGCCGGCGCATCGGCCAGCATCACGAGCACGCACTCGGCCTCGCGGATCGCATCTCCGGGCCGCTCGGCCACGGCAATGCCGATCCGGCGCAAGGGGTCCGCCTTCTCTCTCGTGCGGTTGTAAACGATGACGGTATGGCCGACGGACTTCAGCCGTTCGGCCAGGGGTCGTCCCATCAGCCCGGTTCCCAACACGGCGATTTTCACAGCCAGACCTCCTGGTAAACGCAATGGGTACGATGCATCATACCGTGGCGGCGGGCCGGGTGAAAGACGGGGCGTCCGACGGGCTCCGGTTGAAACCGACGGCACGATTCCCTTAACATCAAGTCCGCCATGCTGCGCCCCCTTGCCTTTGCCAACGCGATCGCCGTCACGACCGCCGCGCTGACGGTCTTCCTGTGGGCGCTCCGGTTTCTCCTGCCGTCGTTCTTCACCTTCTTCTTCAACGCGCAGTTTTTCGGCGCGGACGTGGCGTCGCTGCTGCCGAAAGACGTCAGCCCGCTCCTCATGCTGACGGAATTTACTGCCCTTCTCGCCGGCGCCTGGGGGATCGGTTTTCTCTGGGCCTCACTGTACAATCGTTTGATCAAGTAACTGCCCGATGAAAGTCGAACAACTCGGCGGGCTGAAAGTTCGTCTGACCGGCGGCACGGATGGCCGCGGTGGAGGCAACGGGCCGGTCGTCGTGCTCCTGCACGGCTGGGGCGCGCCGGGAGACGACCTGGTGCCGCTGGGGCATGAAATAGACGCGCCGACCGGAACGCGCTACGTCTTTCCGGAAGCGTCGCTGTCGCTGCAGATGGGGTTCGGCGACCCTTCGAGTACCTCAGGGCCGCGAGCCGAGTCGAGCGGCTCGCGCGGTTGGTGGATGCTGGACATCGAGAAGCGCCAACGCGAGATCGCCGCCGGCCGGGCGCGCGATCTTTCCCGCGAGGTTCCGACGGGATTGACCGAGGCGCGCGCCAAAGTGGTTGCGTTGCTCGACGAACTGGAACGCCGCATCGGCGTGAAACAGATCGTCCTCGGCGGCTTCTCGCAGGGGGCCATGCTGGCCTGTGACGTCGCGCTGCGCACCGGCAGGCCGCTGGCCGGCCTGGTCATGCTGTCGGGAACGCTCCTCGCTGCGGATGAATGGACGCCGCTGATACCGAAGCGGAAAGGGCTTCGAGTATTTCAAAGCCACGGCAGCGCCGATCCGCTCCTGCCGTCCTTCATGGCCGAGCAGTTGCGCGACTTGCTGAAGCAGGGCGGACTGTCGGTGGAGTGGGTCGGCTTCCGGGGAGGGCACGAGATTCCAAGTCCCGTCCTCGACAAGCTTGGCGGGTTTTTGCGAGCCGTGCTCACTCGTTAACGACGCTTCACGCTTGCGCGCCGAAGCGCATCAGCGCGCAGGCACGAACGACGAGGGCCGCGTTCTTCGACGCTCACTGCGGCGGCCAGATGCGGTCGTACCATTTCGCGGTCCGCGGGTCCTTTTTTCGGTGCCTGACGTGGTAGGTCTTCGCTTGCAGTTTGTCCCAGTCGATCACCACGCGCCCGCCCTTTTGCTCGTGCAGCTTGGTCCAGGACTCCAGGATGGTGAGGCATGCATGGTCGATGTGCCGCAGCGCCTCGAAATGCATCTCGACCACGACGCCCGGGGGGATGACTTCCAGGGCGGTCGAGAGCCTGGGCAGGCTGATAAACGTGGCGATGCCCATGAGGTGGAACCGGTAGGTTACCGTGGAGGAACCGGTCTGCTGTTCCAGATGGGTTTCCAGGTTCTGGGTCGTGTAGAGCAGTTTCCAGATCGCCAGTCCGACACCGACCAGCACGCCGGTCAGCAGATTCGTGGCGACGATCGCACCTAGCGTTCCGAAATAAATGGCCACCTCGCTCCGCCCGTAGTCCTTCAGCTCGTTGATCACCGCGATGTTCATCAGCTTGTAGCCGGTGAAGACGAGGATGGCGCCGAGGCAGGAGGTGGGAATCTGCCGCAGCACGAAGGGGAGGAAGGCCACGAAGAGCAGCAGCCACGCGCCGTGGAACACGGCCGACGCGCGCGTCTGCGCGCCGGCCTGGACGTTGGCCGAGCTGCGCACGATCACGCCCGTCATCGGCAGCGCCCCCAGCAGGCCGCAGAGCGCGTTGCCCACGCCCTGGGAGAACAGTTCCTTGTTGTAGCGGGTGCGGGGGCCGGAATGCAGGTGGTCCACGGCGGTGGCGGACAGCAGGGTTTCCACGCTGGCGATGAACGCCATGGCCAGCGAGGCCGAGAGCAGTGACGTGTCCGTCAGATGCGCCAGAGTCTCGAGTTTGGGAAGTTCGATGATGGCCAGCAGATCGTCGCGGACCTTCACATGGGCGATCGGGAGATCGAAGAAGACGGTGGCAGCCGTGGCGAGCACGACGCCGACCAGCACGCCGGGCACGGCCTGCAGCTTCCTGGGGATGAATTTGTTCCAGAGAATGATCGTCGTAATCGTCAGGACGCCGATCGCCGCCGCTTCCTGATGGGCGGGACCGCCTTCTGCGGGGGACACGGCCTTCCAGATCCCCGCCGGAATGCTGAGAATATTTTCCAACCCGTTGGCACGCGGCGCATCGTCGATCATGATGTGAAACTGGCTGGCGAGAATCAGCATCCCCAGGCCGGAGAGCATCCCGTGAATGACCGCGGGCGACACGGCGCGGAACCACTGTCCCATTTGCAGCCAGGCTGCCACCATCTGATGAAAGCCGGCCAGCAGGACAATGACGCCGAGCTTCTCCATCCCGTACGTCTGGAGATATTGCCAGACGATCACGCTCAGGCCCGCAGCCGGGCCGCTTACTTGCAAGGGGCAGCCGGAGAGCATCCCCACGACCAATCCGCCGACGAT
>MHEU01000027.1:0-24877 GCA_001805245.1 Nitrospirae bacterium RIFCSPLOWO2_02_FULL_62_14
GACCTATCGGGCCCAGCAGATGGCCGGAAGTTCTCCTTTGAAACTGTCTCCTTGACGGGGGAGCTTACGACGACACTTTCAAAAGTCGAGCTCAAGCTGAACAGGACGGTCGTATGCGGGCACGATGGTTTCTTAAACAGAACTTCGGGGAAGTGCCGGAAAGTGACATCGTATGGAATGCGTGGCCTCCTCCTCCATCTGAAGGCAATCCTCTATCAGTATGAAGCGGTACAAATAGATAGAGTGGGCAGGCCACTTTTCTTACGCTTCACGCTATTTCGAGAGCTGCTGCAGAATATGTCCCAGTTCTGGCAGGATGAGTTTCTCCATCGCGTGGCGGACGGCGTTTTCGGAGCCCGGAGTTGAAAAGATAATTCGTCCTTTGTAAGTGCCGGCGGTCGCGCGGTTTACGCCGATACTTTTTTGTGACGTTTGCTCCCGATTCTAACCAACGTGCGAAGGGCTTCATTGACTGACTGAGAGGTCGGGAAGGCTTTCGTTAGGTCAGGAGATAGCACCACCACATTGGTGCCTGCGGTATAACGCTTCGCGTATTTCCCGCGAACACCTGATTGGAAGTTGTATTCCGGAAGCATTTCGGTTCGCCGCACTTTAGTTTTCTTCATAGGTTGTCCTTTCCCGGCGAGTTGCTATTCTTGCGCTGATTAACCTGGTCCGCTCGCCCCGATCTGCATGTACGACGACTACCAACCTGTCCGCGATCGACCGTCCAATGGTGACATATCGGTTTTCGTCATGTGAGTGGAGCGGATCATCAATCGTGATCGAGAGAGGATCGCCGAAGACCGTGCTGGCCTCCTCAAAGGATACCGCATGTTTCTTCTTGTTCTGTCGTGCTTTCTGCTCGTCCCATTCGAAAACAAGAGGCATTGAGTTCCCTTGCACCGTATCGGAACGGAGAAACTAATTCAAGAGTTCATCCAAATTATCTTGGCGAGTATCACTTGGCAAGCTGCTGCAGGATGTGCCCCAACTCGGGCAGGATCAGCTTCTCCATGGCGAGGCGGACGGCGTTTTCGGAGCCTGGAGTTGAAAAGATAATCCGTCCTTTGTAAGTTCCGGCGGTCGCGCGGGTCATGATGGCGGGGGAGCCGATCTCCTGGTAGGTCAGATAGCGGAACACCTCGCCGAATCCATCCAGTTTCTTTTCCAGCAAGCCTTCAATCGCTTCAAACGTCGAATCCCGCTTGGCAATGCCGGTGCCGCCGTTAATGATGATGGCCTGGACTTTCTTGTTTGCGACGGCTTTCTTGATGGCTGATTTGATCTTCGACGGCTCGTCTTTGACGAGCTGGTAGGACAGGACCGAATGGCCGGCGTCCTTCAGCATGTGCATGATGCGGTAGCCGCTGGAGTCGGACTCAGGCGTGCGGGTATCGCTGCAGGTGATGACCACGCACCCGGCCTGTTTGGGTGCATGGGATTTATGCTCGTGGGCAGAGGAGAAGGCCACGGCGCGAGGCAGTTACCCGCCCCAAACGGAGTTCGGTTTCAGTGACTCCGCCGGCTTGCCGCCCTTGATGTGCTCGTTGATGATGGTGGCCACGTCCGCTTCCTTAACCTGCGTGTACCAGGTCCCGTCCGGATAGATGACGACGGTCGGGCCCTGTTCGCAGGGGCCCAAACAGGTTGAGCCGGTGACCAGCACTTCACCGGGCATGATGCCGGCTTCCATGAGTTTCATGTTGAAGGCCATGAGCAGTTGCGGGGAGCCCTGCGCGCCGCAGGATGGCTTGGGATGGCCGGGGGGACGAGTATTCGTGCAGACAATAATGTGATGCTTCGGCTTCGGCATTCTCTTCTCCTTTGGATTGAGCGGTCCGTGTCCAGTCTTTGCTCAACTCCCCGCTATTCGCTGCCAGCTATTGGCTGCTGTTATTTCGGCAGATACGACTTCCACGATTCGATATAGTCGTCGGGCAGTTTCCAGTGCTTCAGGCCCTTGATGACCCAGTCGAGATAGTGTTCCTTCGGCTTGAACTTGCCGATGGGATTGGCCACGTAGGTGGTGGCCATCATTTTCTCTTCGCCTTCCCCGATCACCGTGACCTGCACGTGGCGAAACGCGCCTTCGGGGACGTCGCCTTCGAATTCGTCGAGCAGTTTGAGGTCTTCGTCGGTGATCTCGAACACCATGCCCCAGACCTTCTCGCCCGGCGAGGGGGTGACGCTCGGCAGGCCGCAGCGCCACTGGGACGACCAGCGGCAAAAATGCACCGTATGGTCCGGCAGATATGCCATGCAGACCGGCTTGTGTTCCGGGGCCCGTCGTTTGAGTTGGGTGGGGTTCAGGTTGTCCGCGTACAAAAAGAACTTCATAACGGGGCTGTCTGCATCCTCGCGTCAGATCACTGAAAGCGGGCTAGTTGTAACACATCAACTTGACCGTCGGCAACCGGCGGCAACAGGGCCGAATGGCCCGTTGACGGGCAGTAGGGAGGGGGGTATTCTGAAAACATGAACGCGCCTGCCGCCAAACATGCCCTGATGTTGAGCCTGGTGGTTGCCGCGACGTGCTCTCTTCCTGCCGCCGGATCGGCCAACGACTACTACAGTTGGATTGACGGGAACGGCACGATCATGATGACCGACGATCCGAGCCGTGTTCCGCCGGCCTCCAACCGGAGCCCGGTTCAGGTGCACCGGTTCGAGCCGGTGGCTCCAGGTCCGCCTGCCGTGCATGAGGCGGAATCTGCGTTGCGTGAGGAGGCGCCGACCGTAGCCCCGGTGGATCCGGCCAATCTCGATCTGCCGATGGTCGTGCTGGGCGAACCGGACAACCAGGTGCGGGCGCAGTATGTCTGGGTGCCGTTGCTGTCGCCGCTGTTCGTGGGCGGAAATTCGATCAGCGGGTTCTGGTGGCATCCCGGCGCAACGTCGCCCGTGGAGGCTTTCAAACAGTATCTGGCCCAGCATTATCGCCAGCAACAGCCCCACTGGATGCCGGGTGCCGGCGTGCCGTATCCTCCGTACCATCCGGGGGTTGCACGCAGCTCGTCGGGCAATGCCGTCTTCGATCAGGTGACACGCGAGCGGCAGGCGCTGGAAGAATCCATCCGCTTGCGGCATTTCCCCGGTTCGCCGGCTCCCGGCCGGCCTGGTCCACGCGGAGGAGGAGGGTCCCATAGCATCCGATCCCGATAAGCCCGGCTCAGCCGCGTCTTCGCCGCCGGCCGACCCTGCGAATTCGTCATCCTCTCTCAGCCGGTATCTGCATTACGCCGCGCTGGCGCTGCTGCTGACCGGCGGCGCTGTCTGGTGGGCGCTGAAGCCGGCGACGCTCAATCCCATGGCCGATCCGCGGGCGGCGGAGGCGATGGCCCTGGTGCAGACGCACCGCGCGCTGGGTGCGCCGACTTTGCTGCAGGCCTTAAACGAGCACGTCCGGCTGGTCGCGCAACAGGACCGCGCGGTGCGAATCGGCGAGTGGACGGTCAAACATCTCGGCGAAGACCGGTATATGATTTCGGTCACGATGCGCGAGCAGAGCTCGACGAAACAGTGGTTCGAGCGCGACTACCAGTGGCAAGCGGATGTGGGAAAGAAAGCGGTGATGGCGGTTTCGATGCCGGCCGAGAGCCTGATGCCGATTGATGAAAGTGGACGGATGCCGATCCTGCCGCCCGTTCGCTGAGCGCACGGGCGAAGAGCCTATGGCTTATGGCTAATGGCAAGAGCGAAGAGCTTCCGACCATAGGCTATAAGCCATATGCCATAAGCACTTCCGGCCCGTTTCAGGGGAGGTCGACCTGAATCGAGTCGCCTTCCATGTGGACGGGGAAACAGTCGACCTTGATTTGAGGGTTTTCCGTCCTCTCGCCCGTTTTGACGTTGTACCGCCAGCCGTGCCAGGGACATTCGACGCAGTCGCCGTCAAGAAATCCCTCCCCGAGCGGGCCTCCGGCATGGGGGCAGCAGTTATCCAGCGCATAGACCGTGCCGCCGATGTTGCAGAGGGCGATGCCGATCCTGCCGGCTTTGACCGGGAGGCATTGGCCGGGCGGCAGATCGGAGAGTTTGGCGACGGTGACACGCCTGGACATGGGGACCTCAAAGCCGCGTACGATACTGCGAGCAGGTGGAATACTGCAAGCCCGTTTATGTTAAGGTAATGTTCAACTGCTTGATTTGACGCCGGTCCTATGGCATAAACTCAAGCGTTGTGTCTAAGCCCGGATTATTCATGAGCAGTTCTGCTGCACACGTGGATCCGCTGCTGCGACAGGCGTGCTCGCCACTCAGTCGGTCAACGTACTCTAGGAGTACGCCTCCCTTCCTCGCGGCTGTGCTGGCCTGTCTCGCGACACGGCTCCGCGTGTTCGCGACGAACTGTCATGAACAATCAGGGCTCGGCCCCTTCATGCTGATTCATTAAGTAGGGAGGCGACGTCGCGACGCATATGGAACTGACCCTTCTCCTCAACTCGACCTACGAACCGCTCCGTGTCGTTCACTGGCAGAAAGCCATCGGGCTGCTCTGGCAGGGCAAAGTCGAAGTCCTGGAAGTCTATGACCGGGACATCCGGGGCGTCTCCATCACGTTCAAGCTGCCGGCGGTGATGCGGCTCCTCAAGCTGGTCAAGCTGAAGGACAGCCACCGGGCGGTAAAGTTCTCGCGGATCAACATTTTTACGCGGGACGGATACAACTGCCAGTATTGCAAGCACAAGTTCAGGACCGAGGACTTGACGTTCGACCACGTGGTGCCGATCGCCAAGGGCGGCAAGAAGACGTGGGAGAACATCGTGACGGCCTGCTGGCGGTGCAATAACCGGAAGAGCGGGCGGACGCCGGAAGAGGCGAACATGAAGCTCATCCGGAAGCCGGTCAAGCCGCGATGGAATCCGGTGATTACGATTACGATCGGAATTCGGAACGCGCCGGAAAGCTGGCGGGACTATCTCTACTGGAACATGGAACTTGACGCGGACACGGGCCCCTAGGTCCGAAAGTCGAAAAGTCTTCAAGTCATAAAGTCTTCTGACTTGATGACTTTACGGACTTGATAGACTTTCGACGCCGCTCCGTTTTAGTAGACTTTCCTGATTACGATCTCCAGGTCTTTTCCGCCCGGTAACGTCGGGTTCTTCTCGTACTGTCCTTCCAGGTCTCCCGGCTGAGGCTGGCCGGCTTTCCCGTCCTTGTCCACGCGCGCCACGATGTCCACCATGCCGCGCAGTTCCGTCCCTTGCACCATCACGTCGGCGCTGGTGATTTCAAAGCTCACCGGAAACTGAGGCCCGTCAATGCGCTTCACGGCCAGCGGGCGTGGCTGGCCGCCGGGCCGGCGGACGATGACGAACAGCGTGTCGGTCGGGCTGATCTTGGAGGCCAGTTCGGGCGCGAGCGTCACGCGGCCGGAGATGGTGCTTTGCGTGTTGGGGGCCTCGCATCCGTGCGCCAGCCCCATCCATGCGGCGATGGCAGCCAATCCGATGATGCCCCCGGCCATTCCTATTGACTGCAGTGTTTCCTTTTTCACAAATATTCTCCTCTGTCGAACGCGGCGCATTATACCGGGCCGGTGTGAAAAAGGGGAGAGCGATGTTGTATGATACGGTCCGTTGCAAAATTCTTGGTCCGAAAGTCGTCATGTCTTCAAGTCGAAAGTCTTCGGACTTGATGACTTTATAGACTTTATGACTTTTGACTCTTCTATTTGAGAGGGAACCATGGCGAATCCGGGATTTCCGCTGACACTCGATGTGAAGGGGCGGCCCTGCGTGGTGCTGGGCGGCGATGAGGAGGCGGCCGACAAGGTGCAACGGCTGGTGGATGCCGGGGCGAAGGTCACGGTCGTCAGCCCCACGCTGAACGATGCGCTGCGCAAGCTGACGGCGGCGGCGAAGGTGATCCACCGCGTGCGGCTGTTCCGGGGGCAGGATGCCGAGGGCGCCTTCCTGGTGATCAACACGCTGCGGACCGACGAGGATTTTTCGCGCTCGCTCTATGAGCTGGCGGTCAAGGAGAAGTTTCTCCTGTGCTCGCTGGATCAGCCGGCCTATTCGAATGCCTGGCTGCCGGCGGTGGTGAGCCGGGGGCATCTGCGCTGCGCGGTGAGCACCAGCGGCACGGCGCCGGCGCTGGCGAGCCGCCTGCGGCAGGACCTGGAGGAGATTTTCGACGGGACGTTCCAGACGTTTCTCGAATGGCTGTCGTCCGTCCGCGAGAGCGTGCAGGGATCCGAGTCGGACGCGGAGCGGCGGAGAAATTTGCTCAGGGATGCGGTCAGCGGGTTCAAGCTGAAGGGCAGCATCGAATACCCCAAGGCGTGGTTGGAAGAACGCGCCAAGGCCAAGTCATAAAGGAGCAATGGAAATGGTGCTCTTGGAATTCAGCATGTCGCCGTTGGGTAAAGGGGAGAGCGTGGGGAAGTACGTGTCCCGCTCGCTCGACATCATCGATAGGAGCGGGGTGCCCTATAAGCTCAATCCGATGGGAACGGTGCTCGAAGGGGAGTGGGACAAGGTGTTCGGGGTGGTCCGGAAGTGCTACGAACGGATGAGGAAGGACTGCAACCGCATCTCCTGCACGATCAAGGTGGACTACCGGAAGGGCCACAGGGGGCGGCTGGACAGCAAGGTGGCGAGCGTCGAAAAGCGTCTCAAGCGAAAAGTGAAGTCCTAGTCACAACCAACTGGCATATAAGAGTTATTTGTAGACACGCATGACTCTTTGACCGATCCGGCAGAGGACTTCGTAGGGGATCGTTCCCTGCAAGGCCGCCAAGTCTGAAGCTGTAATCTGCTGCTCCTCCTGCCTGCCGATCAGCGTCACGTCGGTTCCAGTCGAGACGCCGGGCACGTCCGTGGCATCCACCATCGTCATATCCATGCACACGCGCCCGACGACGGGGGCGCGCTTCCCGTTGATCAGCACCTCGCCCTTGTTGGAGAGCAACCGGCTGTACCCGTCGGCATAGCCGAGGGGTAGCACGGCAATGCGGGAGGGACGTCGCACGATGTAGGTCCGGTTATAACTGGTGCTTTCGCCCGGCTTGAGCTTGCGCACCTGCGCCACTTTGGTCGTCAACGACAACACGGGCTGCAGATCCGGCGCCGGATTCAAATGAGTCGCGGTGTGGTAGCCGTAGAGCATGATGCCGGGCCGCACGGCGGTGAAGCGGGACCCGGGGTGGCCCAAAATCGCTCCGCTGTTCGCGACATGGATCAACGGCAGCGACAGTTTTTTGGCCTGCATGTACCGGATGACGGCGCGAAACCGCTCGAGCTGCTCCGTGGTGTAGGCCGGGTCGGCGTTGTCCGAGTCCGCCAGATGCGTCATCAGCCCTTCGGCCTGCAGCGGGCCCTGAAACGCCGGAGATTGAAGCAGGGTCACGACGTTCTCCGGAGCGAGGCCCAGCCGTCCCATGCCGGTCTCGATTTTGAGGTGGACCGGGTAGGGCACGGAACGTCCCTTCGTGTGCTCGGCGAATTCCTCCGCGAGGGACTGTTCGTACAGGACCGGCGTGAGGTCGTGGGCCACGACGTCTGTAAATTGATCGGGAAAGAGCGCGCCTAGCAGGAGGATGGACGAGCGAATGCCGGCTTCCCGGAGCGCGATGCCTTCATCCAGCGTCGCCACGCCGAACCGCGTGACGGCCAGCGCCTCGAGGGTTTTGGCGACGGTTGCCGCGCCATGGCCGTAGGCGTCGGCTTTCACGATGGCGATGATCTGGCAGGAGGCTTCGAGACGGCGGCGGACCTGGCCGAGGTTGTGAGCCAGTGAACCGAGATCGATGGTTGCAACGGTGGGCGAATGGGGCTCGGTCGGTGACACGTGGCCGCCAGCGAGGAGGGCGCCTCAGACTTCGAGGACTTCCTCTTCTTTCTTCTTGAGGGTCTGGTCGATTTTCTGGACGTACTGATCGGTCAGTTTCTGAATCTCGGCTTCTCCGCGCCGCAAGTCGTCTTCGGAGATTTTTGCGTCCTTCTGCTGCTTTTTCAATTCGTCGTTGGCCTCGTGTCGGACCGCCCGCAGCTTGACCTTGGTTTCCTCGCCGTACTTCCTGCAAACCTTGATCAGGTCCTTGCGCCGTTCCTCGGTCAGTTGCGGAATCGGCACGCGGATCAGCTTGCCGTCGTTGGACGGATTCAAGCCGAGCTCGGCCGACGTGATCGCTTTTTCGATTTCTTTGATCAGCGACGGCTCCCAGGGCTGGATCGTGATGAGGCGGCTTTCCGGCACCGCCAGGTTGGCGACCTGCTTGAGCGGAGTTGGGGTGCCGTAATAATCCACCCTGATGTTATCGAGCAGGACCAGCGACGCGCGGCCGGTGCGCAGGCCGGCCAGGTCCCGCTTCAAATGCTCCAGCGTGGATTCCATCCGTTCGGCGATTTTTTTTTGAAAGGCGGCGTCCATAGTGTCGCGCGGGGGTTCAGCGACTGGTGGCGGTTACCAGGGTGCCGATCTTGTCGCCCTGGGCCAGGCGCTTGAAGTTCCCGCCCTCCTTCAGGTTGAACACGATCAAGGGGAGGCTGTTGTCCATGCAGAGGGTGATGGCCGTCGAGTCCATGACTTTGAGCTTTTGATTGATGATGGACAGGAACGGCATCTCGGAAAACATCTTGGCCGAGGGGTTCGTCACGGGGTCCGCCTCGTAGATCCCGTTGACCTTCGTGCCCTTCATGATGACCTCCGCGCCGATCTCCATGGCCCGGAGGACGGCCGCGGTGTCGGTCGAGAAGTAGGGATTGCCGGTGCCGCCCGCGAAAATGACGACCCGCTTTTTTTCGAGGTGGCGGATGGCGCGCCGGCGGATGTAGCCTTCGGCGAGCTGGCGCATCTCGATGGCCGACTGCACGCGCGTGATGACGCTTTTCTTTTCGAGGGCGTTCTGGAGGGCGAGGGCGTTCAGGATGGTGGCGAGCATGCCCATGTAGTCGGCCGAGGCGCGCTCCATTCCCTTGGCGCTGGCGGCAAGGCCGCGGAAGATGTTGCCGCCGCCGATGACGACCGCGACCTCGACGTCCATCGCGACGACGGACGCGATCTCGGCCGCGATGGAGTCCAGCACCGCGGGTTCGATGCCGTACCCCTGCTGGCCGGCCAATAGTTCACCGCTGATCTTGAGGAGAACCCGCCGGTACTTGGGTGCGCTCATTCCTGGCCTAACTGATACCGTGTGAACCGCCTGACGCTGATGTTCTCGCCGATTTTGGCGATTTTTTGCGCGACCAGATCCTTGATGAATACCGACGGATCCTTGATGAAGGCCTGTTCGAGCAGGCAGCTCTCCTGGTAGAACTTTTCCAGCTTACCCTCGACGATCTTGGCCCAGGCCGGCTCCGGCTTGCCCATCTCCTTGGCCTGCGCCAGGTAGATCGCCCTTTCCTTTTCGACCAGCGACGCGGGAATGTCCTCGCGCTTGACGAAGGCGGGATTGGAGGCGGCGATCTGCAGGCAGAGGTCCTTCACGAAGGCCTTGAATTCATCGTTGCGCGCGACGAAGTCCGTTTCGCAGTTGACCTCGACGAGCACGCCGATGCGGCTGCCGGGATGGATGTAGGCGTCCACGAGGCCCTCGTTGGTTTCCCGCCCGGCTTTCTTTTGCGCGGCGGCCAATCCCTTTTGCCGAAGGTACTCGACGGATTTTTCGATGTCGTCTCCACTTTCCTTGAGCGCTTTCTGGCAATCGAGAATGCCGGCGCCGGTCTGCTCGCGGAGTTTCTTAACCAGATCGGTGTTGCTTGCCATGCGGATGCGTGTCCTTTCTTCAGGCCGCCCCCTCGAAGAGGCGGGCCCGTACTCGTGCAATCGTGATCAGGGGCGCTAGCCTGCGTTATTCATGACGGTTCGTCGCGAAGCGAGACGGGCGCGTGGAGCCGCGAAAGCCCGAGGCGTACCGGAGAGTACGTCGAGGGAGCGAGCGGCGAGCCCGCACGCCGACAGGCTTGTCGCAGCCGCGAATCTGCAATTGCAGCAGAAGCGTTCATGGATGACGCAGGCTTAGGACGCGGGGACGTGCGCAACACCGTAGGACGCCGACCGGCTGGTCCGGACTTCCACCATTTCCATCGGCGCCATGCCCGGGGTCGGCACGGTTTCCTCCCGTTGCGTGCGGAGGTGCATGCCCTCGATGCAGGCGTCGGCAATGCGGGAGGCGATCAGCTTGATCGACCGGATCGCGTCGTCGTTGCCGGGGATCGGGTAGTCGATTCCGTCGGGATCGCAATTGGTGTCCACGATGGCGACGACCGGGATGCTCAACCGGTTGGCTTCCATCACCGCGATGCGTTCCACGCGCGTATCCAGCACGAAGACGCAACCCGGCAGCGCGCCCATGTTTTTGATGCCGCTCAGGTTCTTCTCGAGCTTGACGCGCTCCTTTTCCATCTGGTGCAGTTCCCGCTTGGTGAACCCGCTCTGGGTGCCTTCGGCGAGGATGCCTTCGAACTTCTTGAGCTTGTCGATGCTCTTGCGGATCGTCCCGAAATTCGTGAGCATGCCGCCCAGCCAGCGCTGGGTGACCATGGGCATGGCGGCCCGCTTGGCTTCTTCTTCGATGATCTCCACCGCCTGGCGTTTGGTGCCGACGAACAGCACGGTTTCGCCGCCGGCGACGGTGTCGCGGGCGAAGGCGCTGGCCGCTTCGAAGCGTTGGACGGTTTGCTGCAGATCAATAATATAGATGCCGTTGCGCTCGCCGAAGATGTAGCGTTTCATCTTCGGGTTCCAACGGTTCGTCTGGTGGCCGAAGTGCACCCCGGCTTCCAGGAGTTCCTTGATTGTTGCTGCGCCCATTCCTTCCCCCTTCCTTCGCCTGCGGAGCGCCCGCGTGAGCGGACGAGAGGTCTTGCTCCCCTTATTCCCAAGCGGAGAGGCGTGCCTACACGCCACTGTGAATTTGGATATTCAGCCTGGTGTCGCGCGGACCGGTGGGTCGCTCGGCAGAAGCAGGCCCGTATCTCTAAAGCCTTGAAAACTTAGCACAGAGGTCCGGTTTGTTGCAAGTGACGGATGGCGGGAGGGGAAACACCCGGGACGGACTAGGTCCGATAGGACGCGTTGATTTTCACGTACTCATAGGACAGGTCGGTGATCCAGAGCGTGGCGGAGGACGAGCCCAGCCCGAGATCGACCGTGATCGTGAACTCCTTGTTCTTGACGATCTGGTCGATCTTCCGCTGGGCCCTGGGTCCGAGTTGCCTGCCGGCCTTCACCATCGGCACGCCGTTGAAGGCCAGCCCGATCCGCCGCGGGTCGATGGCCACGCCGGCCCGGCCCAGGGCGGCGACGATCCGGCCCCAGTTGGCGTCTTCGCCAAACAGGGCGGTCTTGACGAGCAGCGATGTGCCGATGGTCCTGGCGACCTGCTTGGCGTCGGCAGGTGTGCGGGCGCCGGTCACGGCCAGTTTCACGACCTTGGTCACGCCCTCGCCGTCGTGGATGATTTTCATGGCCAGGTCGAGACAAACCCGGTCCAGCAGTTGCTGGAAGGCGGCGAGCGCGGCTGATCCTTTGCGCAGGACCGGATTGCCGGCGAGGCCGTTGGCCAGGCAGAGGACCGTGTCGTTGGTGCTCGAGTCGCCGTCCACGGAGATGCAGTTGAACGACTTGGCAACGGCCGCGGCCAGGGCCTGCTGGAGCGCCAGATGCTCAATGGCCGCATCGGTCGTGACATAGGCCAGCATCGTGGCCATGTCGGGGTGAATCATGCCCGAGCCTTTCGCCATGCCGCCGACGGTAATCATCCTGCCGTCGATGCGGGCGCTATAGGCGACTTCCTTGGGCCGGAGATCGGTGGTCATGATCGCCCTGGCCGCGTCGTGCCCGCCCGCGCGGCGCAATTGTCTGACGAGCTCGCTCATGCCGCGCCGAATGCGCGGCATAGGCAACGTCCGGCCGATCACGCCGGTCGAGCCGACGAAGACCGTATGGGCGGGGATGTTCATCCGCCGCGCGACCAGCTCGGCCATCTCCTTGGCGTCAACCATTCCCCGCGCGCCGGTGAAGGCGTTGGCGCAGCCGCTGTTCACGATGACGGCCCGGGCGGTCTTCTTTTTCAGATAGAGCCGGCCGAGCTGCACGGGCGCGGCGGCGACCCGGTTGGTCGTGAACACGCCGGCGACGGGACCTGGCCGCTCGGAGACAAGGAGGGCGAGGTCCGGCAATCCTTTCTTCTTGATGCCGCAATGGATGCCGGCCGCCGTGAACCCTCGCGGCGCGGTCACGCCACCGCGGACTGTCGTCACGAAATGGCGTGTCATGACGGGTGAGTCGGAAGCAGGGCGAACGGATGCGGCAGGGTCATGGCCGGAATTATCACGGCCGGAAATATCATGGCCAGCAATATCACGGCCAGCAATATCACGGATAGACTCCCGGTCCGGAGATTCCCATGTCCTCCGGAAAGCCCAGCATGAGATTCATGGCCTGGATCGCCTGGCCGGCCGCGCCCTTGATCAGGTTGTCCAGCGCCGCGACGGTGACAACCCAGCCGGCTCGTGTGTCGGCAAAGACCGAGACGTCGCAGAAGTTCGACCCCCGCACATGGCGTGGATTGGCCGAGACGTCGCCGTCGTGGATGCGGATGAACCGTTCTCCCTTGTAGAAGTCCCGGTACAGCGCGCGCAGTTGATCGAGCGGCATCGGCTCCACCAGCCGGCTGTAGGCCGTGCTCAGGATGCCCCGGTTCATCGGAACCAAATGGGGCGTGAAGGCGACCGTAAGGTGTGTCGCCGCGCCTTTTGCCTTGCCGTGCCGCGAGGCCAGCAGAGAGAGTTCCTGCTCGATCTCGGGAATGTGCCGGTGCTGGCCGATCTTATAGGCTTCGAGCGATTCGTGCGCCTCGGGAAAGTGATAGGGCAGGGCCGGGCTTCTGCCCGCGCCGGAAATTCCCGACTTGGCGTCAATGACGATGGTGTCGGGATGAATCAGGCCATTCGCGACGAGCGGCGCCAGTTGCACGATGGCCGCGGTCGGATAGCAGCCCGGCGAGGCCACGAGCCTGGCCTTTTTGATCTCCTCGCGATGAAATTCCGGCAGGCCGTAGACGGCTTGTTTCAAGAGGCTGTGCTGGTCGTGCGGCGCCTTGTACCAGGTTTCATAGACGGACGGGTCCTTGAGCCGGTAATCGGCGCTGAGGTCCACCACGTGTTTGCCGGCTGCCATGCAGACCGCAACCGGCTGCAACGACTTGGTGTGGGGGAGGGCAAGGAACACCGCGTCCACCCGCTTGGCGATGGAGTCCGGCGCCAGGGCTTCGAAGTTCAACGAGACGACCGACGCGAGGGATGGGAACATCGCCGCCACCGGTTTGCCGGCGGATTGCTCCGACGTGACCGCCGCGATCTTCATCTTTGGGTGTCCGGCGAGCAGGCGCAAGAGTTCCCCGCCCGTGTAGCCACTGGCTCCGACGACGGCAACTTTAATCGTCTCAGATCCCATCACGACCCCTGTGTGCCGCTCTTTATAATGTGAACATACAAAAAAGGGAAGGCCTGAAGCCTTCCCTTTTTCTCGAACTCTGCTTCAGGTGATTACCGCTTCGAGTACTGGAAGCGCTTACGGGCGCCCTTCTGTCCGTATTTCTTCCGCTCTTTGACGCGCGAGTCGCGTGTCAGCAAGCCTTCCTTCTTCAAGGCTTCGCGGGTGGACGGCGTCATGGTCACCAGCGCCTTGGCGATGGCATGCCGCAGCGCGCCGGCCTGTCCGGTCGTTCCGCCGCCATGGACGGTGGCACGCACGTCGAACTTGCCGAGCAGCCCGGCGATTTCGAGCGGGTACTGCACGATGGTTCTGAGCGTCGGCCTGGGGAAGTATTGTTCGAGTGGGCGGGTGTTCACGACCATCTGGCCGGCCCCCGGCGTCACCCATGCCCGGGCGATGGCGTTTTTGCGCTTGCCTGTCGCGTATTGCGTTGCTGCTCCCATCATCTCCGTCGTCTCCTTTGTGCTGTCTCTATAATATGACTGTCGCTATATGGCAAGCGATTCCGGGTGTTGCGCCGTATGCGGATGCTCGGCCCCGGCGTAGATTTTCAGCTTCCTCGCCATCTGCTTCCCCAGCGGGTTCTTCGGCAGCATGCCCTTGATCGCCGTTTCGACCAGCGCCGTGGGGTCCTTCTTGTGCACGTGCTCGGCCGTGGCGGACTTGAGCCCTCCCGGATAGCCCGTGTGCTGCTTGTAGGTCTTGGTCTTGAACTTGCCGCCGGTCAGATGGATCTTGCCCGCGTTGATCACGACGACATGATCGCCGGTGTCCACGTTCGGGGTGAAGATCGGCTTGTGTTTTCCGCGCAGCACGGATGCGACGCGGGCCGCCAGCCGCCCCAGCGTCTTGCCGTTCGCGTCCACCACGTACCACTTGCGCGTCGTCTCCATCTCCATCGGCTTCGCCTGATAGCTTCCCATGATTCCTGTTCCTGCCTTTCCTCGTTGCGGTGCGTTCCGTTGCGTGCCGCCGGTCACCCGCCGGCGCTGGTATTCTTCGTGCCCAGTTTTTCCAGCCAGGTTTCCAGCGAGTTGCCGCCCCGCTGCTGGAGGACGTTCGCCGTGACGAAAATCGGGCTGTTGCTCCTCAGCGCCAGCGCGATCGCGTCGCTGGGCCGCGCGTCCACCGTGCGTTCCGTGCCTTGCGACAGCAGATGGACCGACGCAAAGTACGTGTTGTTTTTTACGTCCGTCACCACTACCCGCGACACGGTCAGGTTCAGATGCTCCATCATGCTGCGGAGCAGGTCGTGGCTCATCGGACGGGGCGTCGGCGCGTCGTCCATCGCCAGCTTGATCGCATTGCCTTCCGCGGCGCCCACCCAGATTGGGAGGATCTGTGCCGTCTGTTCGTCGCGCAGGATGACGATCTGCGTCTCGGTGTTGGGGTCGGCGACCACCCCGTGCACGGTCAGTTTCGTCAGTTCTTTCAGCCCGCTTTGTTCCATGACGCGCCCAATCCCACTGGTCGACTGATGATTCCGGGCGTGTGCCCAATCGTACGGTTGTGTCTGTTCCGGATGATGGAATTTCGATGCGATCGAGAAGGCCGCGGGAGAGCGGTGCCGCTCACGTCATGCTTCGTATTTTCCAAAATCTTCCGGCTTGAGATTCTCCAGCCACTGGTCCAGCTCGTCCGAGGCCTGCTTGCGAATCACCTCTTCGTTGGCGAAGATCGGAGCTTTCGTGCGGAGCGCCAGCGCGATGGCGTCGCTGGGACGCGCATCGATGGAATACTCCGAGTCCTCGTACATCAGATGAACCTTGGCGTAATAGGTGTTGTCCTTCAAGTCCGAGATCACCACGCTGATGACTTTGGCGCCCACCACGTCCAGGACGGCTTTCATCAAATCGTGCGTCATGGGGCGGGGCGTGGTGACCTCTTCCAGCGCGAAACTGATCGAACTGGCTTCGGGTTTGCCCACCCAGATCGGGAGCATTTCGCTTTGTTCTTCGTCCCGTAAAATCACGATAAACGTGTTGTTATAGGGGTCGAACATCAGGCCATGGACTTTCATTTGCGCGATCATGGGTGCCGTCGACCTCGTTGCATAACACACTGAGAATTCAGCGCCACTGTAGCACTTGGTTTTCCGCTTTGTCAACGAAACGGGAGCCCGATTTGGCATCCAAATCACCGCAAAGGGCCGCCGGGAAGGTTGGTGAGATCGAAGGCGCGCCCCGAGAGGGTCGTCGAGGAACGTGCGGCGAGACGCAGCAGGGCACGGGCGGCCACGGCGGGGTCGCGCAGTTTGCTACGGTCTTCGCGCGGGTAGGCCTCGGCCCGCATCCTGGTGCGGGTCCCGCCCGGATTGAACGTGACCACGCAGACGCCGGTGGAACGGAGTTCATCCGCCAACACTTGCGACAGGCCTTCGGCGCCGAACTTGGAGACGGCGTAGGCGCCCCACCCGGCCCGGCCGACTCGCCCAACCGACGAGGAGACGGTGATGATGCATCCGCTTCGCCGCCGCGCCATGATTCGGGCGGCTTCCTGCGTGACATGAAATGTTCCGGTGAGATTGATGCGCAGGACCTTGTCCCAGGCACGTGGCGGATAGCGGGCGAGCGGGACCCGCGGCCCAAGGATGCCGGCGTTATTGATGAGCAGATCCACACGGCCGTAACGGCGAAGCGCCAGGGTGACCAGCGCGCGGGCCTGCCGGGCCGACCCGATATCGGTCACGCGCGCGACGGCGTCGCCTCCGGCGGCGCGAATCGCCGAGCAGGTTGCGCGGAGTTCCCTGGCGGTCCGCGCGCCGAGCACCACACGCGCACCCTCCCGCGCAAACAGTTCGGCCGTGGCGCGTCCGATGCCGCGCCCGGCTCCCGTGACGATGACGACGGCGTTTTGGATACTCCGGCTTTTGGTGGACGGCCGCGGGACGGACCTGCGTGAGGGGTGAGAGCGTCTCATGGGCGGCGCACGCTTGCGAGGCAGCAGGGCGGCGGAGCTATTGCGGCTTGAAATTTTCCTGCACTTTGGAAATGTCCACGACCTCGCCGAGCTTGAGGAACGCGCGCATGTGTTTTTTGACCATGTCCCGGCCGTTCTCGTCACCGAGATTGATCTGGTATTCATTGATGACCATGACCCGCATGCCTTCCCATTCCTTCCAGCAGGATTGGCAGACCTTGGCTTTGATCTCCGCTTCCAGCCGCCCCATGAAGAGGGGCGCGGTAATGGACTCGCCGTCTTTTCCGCACTTGACGCATTGCACGGCCATGGGGTGCTCCTTCGCGCAGGTAAGGTGAGAGCGAACGGCGGGATTGTAGCACTCACATCTGCGGAAAGAAAAGAGGCGGTTCCATCGGTTGACGGGTTGGAACGATCATGTTAGGAAATGAACGAGCGCCTGGAAGAAACGGCGCCCGGATGGCGGAACTGGCAGACGCGCCAGACTCAAAATCTGGTTCTCGCAAGAGAGTGGGAGTTCGATCCTCCCTCCGGGCACCATACCAACCTTAACGGTTGAACCGCTCGCTTATTATCGGTTTATCGAAATTGACGCGAGCGGATAAACCCCTCAAGTGTCGTGCAGTTAATGGAAATACCGCACTTCGCTTGAGCCGCCGCGTTCAATCGTTCGACCCAGAGGCTCTCGACGGGTCACATCGCGGCGGAGTGGTACTTTGCCACCAGAAGGCTTAGATTCTTCACTTCGGTTGAGCAGGCGTCTTAGTCAGTCTTTATAAGCTAATGAAAGCCGACGAATACCCCCTCCAGAGGTTGCAATGTCCGCCTGTTTTCTGCGAAATCCTGTCCCTGGCCAGACGCCCAGAATACCCCTTGACACGGCTTTTAGCTTGGCCTATAGTGCGTCCTGCTTGAACAAGGATTTAACCATCAATTGTCGTCACTTATTGACCCTTTCATCGTTCAACTCACTAAGGAGGCAGCACATGCGTAACGTGTTGGCACTAGGAGCTGTGGTTCTTTTTGTCGGCTCCGTGAGTGTGGCAGTGGCCCAGGAGCGCGGCGGCGGGCAGCAGACATCAGGATTCGGTGTCGGAACTGGTGTAGGAGACATCTCCGGCAGCCCCGGTCGGAGCCAGGCGTTTGACAAAAACGCCTTCCTGGAGCGTCTGTCGCAGCCGGAGACAGTCATGGGCCGCGTGTTTGCCATCGATCTTGCCCAGCACCGGCTCATGATTGAGACGGGTGGAGTCGGCAACGTGAATGATCAAGGGCAGGAGGGGAAGGCCGGAGCGGGGGCGCGGACGGTCGTCACCCTGTATATGAACGAACGCTCCAACATGGAGCACATCAGGAACCTCACCGCGGGGGACGAGGTCTACGTCGAGGTTCGCGAGGAGACAACGGCGGCCCAGCCGTTCGGGACAGGGAGAAAGATGGTTCTTGAAGCCACCGTCTATCGTGGCGCGGCGACTCAGGCCGGCTTTGGCGGTCTCGGACAAAGGCCGAATCCCATGACGGAGCGCGGCATCGATACGAATTCCGGTTCCAGCCATGGCGGCGTGGTCGGGCAGGTATTGCCGGGCGAGGTCAAGGGTGGTTCAGTCCACACCACGATCGGCGATTTCACGGGCGCAGCTCCCTGCTGGAATTGCGCGCCGCAGCCGGGCTGGGGCGACAACGGGCAGGGGAACAAGTCTGACTACGGGACGGATACGACCAAGCCCAATCTCGTCAAGCAGTAAGTCTTTCGTTCGAAGGTCTGTGATATCGGGGGTGGCTGGAGACCAGCCACCCCCGATTCATTTTGGGGCGCTGCAGGGCTTGTCCCGCGTCCGTCTGCCTTGTTACAGTGAATGGGCCGAAGCGTGAAACTGGTCATGACCGACAAGACGCGGACGGGTGAAAAAATTGAAGTGCAGGCGGATGCCGTGCTGGATCTGCGCGGCGTGATCTGTCCCTACAATTTTGTCAAAACAAAATTGAAGCTTGAAACGATGGACGCCGGGCAGGTGCTGGCGGTCATTCTGGACGACGGGGAGCCGATTCGAAACGTGCCCCGCAGCGTGAGCGACGACGGGCATACCGTGCTGCGGCAGGAGCCGTTGAACGGCTCGCACCGGGTGTTCATCAAGAAGCGTGACATATAACTGCTAGTTCTGTTTCCGCTTGCTACGGTTTTTTCTCCCGGGCCGGGCGCCTTCAATGACTAGCGTCAGTTCTCCCCGGGCAGCCTGTGCCGTGTGCGCGTGGAGGATCCCGTCGATCGTTCCGCGGATCCATCGTTCCGTCGGCGTGGTCAGATTGCAAGCGACGGCGATTCGGCGGTTTCCAAGCTCAGCACGCAGTGTTTTTAACGTTGCCGACAGGCGGACGGAAGAACCAAAACCGACGATCGTCCGTCGTTCGGGGCGAAGCGCGCGGAGGAGCTTCCGACAGGCGGCCGGCTGCGAAGGCAGGGGCCCGATAAAGACGAATGCTTCGCCGGGAAGATTCGATGCCGTGAGCGCGGCCAGGAGCGCAGACGGGCCAGGAACGGACACGACGGGAATATTCTGCTTCAGGGCTTCGTGAATGAGCCGCGCGCCGGGATCCACGATGGCCGGCGTTCCCGCATCCGACACCAGGGCGATGCTCTGTCCTTCCTTCATCCTCTGGATGAGCACCGGGATTTTTTCCTCCATGTTCTCGTTGTGGTAGCTGGTGAGCGGGGTGGTGATCCCGTGCCGGGCCAGCAGCGCCTGGGTGCATTGCGGGTCTTCCGCGGCAATGGCGGCCACGGTCTTGAGCGTGCTGAGCGCGCGCAGGGTGATGTCGTCGGGGTTTCCGATCGGGGTGCTGACGATATAGAGGGAGCCCGTCATAGGTGGTTGCGCCGGCAATGCGGCGGCATCCTAGCGCGTCCGGGGCGGAAAGTCGAACGGGCGTTTCCGGCCGGTCCCGCCTGTCTAGGCGACGGATGCGCTCTGTGCTACGATGCATCCGGCTCCGGGAAAGTGTCCATGGAATCGAAATTTTTAATCGAGCCGCACGAAGAGTGGATCAGGGGCGACTATTCCTTCTGCCCGAAGTGCGGGGGGAAACTGGGCCGCCGTGCGATCAAGGCGGCCGAGCCGGAACGCCTCGTGTGCCAGTCCTGCCGGTTTGTCTTCTTCCTCGATCCGAAAGTGGCGGTTGGCACCATTGCCTCGATCGACGGGAAGCTGGTGCTCCTGAAACGCGGCATCCAGCCGGCCTACGGCAAATGGGTGTTTCCCGGCGGGTTCGTCGACCGTGGCGAGCGGGTCGAGGAGGCCGCCGTTCGCGAAACCAGGGAAGAGAGCCGTCTCGAGGTCCGGCTCACCGGCCTGTTGAACATTTATTCCTATTCGGACCATCCCGTCATCATCATCGTCTACACGGCCGAGGTGCTTGGAGGCGTGCTCGCGGCAGGCGATGAGACGATTGACGCGGGCACGTTTGATCCGGCGGCGATTCCGTGGGCCGATCTGGCGTTCCCGAGCACGGCGCAGGCTCTTCGCGATTACCTGGCGAGGGCTTGAACAGCCGCATTCCTCGTGGCTTTTCTTGACGGGCTCGATTTCCTGAGGCTATAATCAGCCGTCGAATTTCTTCTGATAATTTGCGAGGATAGGCAGGATGCCGGCTATCTTTTTTATGGCCACGATCGCCCTCTATCTGGGGGGGACCGCCTTTTCCTCGGCCTACCTGTCCAGGCGCGACGACACTCTCTCGAAGATTGCTCTGGGCATCACCGGCGTCGGGTTTCTCATGCATACGATCGCCCTGCTGGCCCGGATGGTCGAGGCCGGCTCGGTGTCGCTGACGAGCCTTCACGACGCGCTGTCATTTTTTGCCTGGTCGCTGGTCCTGGTGTTTCTGTGGGTGGATGTGCGGCATCGGATTCATGTGATGGGGGCGTTTCTCCTGCCGATTGCGCTGCTCTCGCTGGTCTGGGCTGCTGCGCTGCCCAGGGAGACGGCGCCGATGCTCAAAACCGTCTGGGTGCACGTCACGCTGAGCATGCTGGGGACGGTCGGGTTCGCCGTCGCCTTCGCGGCGGGCTTAATGTATCTTATCCAGGATTGGTTGCTGAAATCCAAGCAGTTCAACGTGCTCTACACCAAGCTGCCGCCGCTGGACTTTCTCGATCACCTCAATCAACTCGCGATCGTGACGGGCTTTCCGCTGCTCACGCTCGGCATCATCACCGGGGCGCTGTCGGCGGAGGTCGCGCGGGGCGCCTATGTGAGCTGGAATCCCGAGCAGGTCTGGGCGCTCGTCACGTGGGTGTTTTATTTTATCGTGCTGATGGGCCGGATGACCGTCGGCTGGCGGGCGAAGCGGGCGGCGTATCTGACGATCATCGGATTCGGAGGGGTGGTGTTGACACTGATCGGCGTGGTGCTGAAGGGCCACGCCCCGGTGATGTGACAGGATGTTGAAAACAACTTCTAGCGTCGTTCTCGCGTCGCTCAAAGCCTGCGACGTACGACAAACAGTACGTCTCGGCTTTTCGTTCGCTCCGGCCTTGCCACGGGGAGGACGCGCGTCTTGGCGCGCGTGGGGCGGGCGGGTGCAACAGGACTGTTTTGAACATCCTGGGTTATGCGAACAGTAATCGAAAATCGGTTGAACATTCCATGCACGTCATTGTCGTTGGATTGAGCCATAAGACCGCGCCGGTGGAAGTGCGCGAGAAGCTGGCGGTGCCGGAAAGCCGCCTGGACGAAGCGCTGGCCCGGCTCCGCACGTACGCGGGAATCAGGGAGGGATTTCTGCTCTCGACCTGCAACCGCGTGGAAGTATACGCCGTGGTCGATCAGGCCGAAGAGGGGCATGCGCGCGTCCAGGATTTTTTTGCCGACACGCATCTGTCGCTGTCGTCCGAGCAGCTGACTCCGCACCTGTACGGATACACCGGGGACCGCGCGATCGGACATTTGTTCCGGGTCGCGGCCAGCCTCGACTCGATGATCGTCGGGGAACCTCAGATTCTCGGTCAGTTGAAGGACGCCTTCGAAGTCGCCCTGAACCACAAGGCCAGCGGCGTGGTGCTCAACAAGCTGGTCCGGAAGGCCATCTCGGTGGCGAAGCGCGTGCGGACGGAGACGAAAATCGCCGAGACGGCGGTGTCCGTGAGCTATGCGGCGGTCGAGCTGGCCAAGAAGATCTTCTCGAACTTGAGCGAAAAAACCGTGCTGCTCGTGGGGGCCGGAGAAATGGCCAAGCTGGCCGCGCAGCATCTCGTCGATCAGGGAGTCCGGAAGGTGTCCATCACGACCCGCGACGCCGCCAGCGCGGTCGAACTGGCCCGGCGGTTCAACGCGGCATCGATTCCGTTCGAGCATTTCCGGCACGAGATGGCGGATGCCGACATCGTGCTCTGTTCGACCGGCGCGTCGCATTATCTCATCGGCGTCGAGGACGTGCAGCAGGCCGTGCGCCGCCGGATGAACCGGCCGATCTTCCTGATCGACATCTCGGTGCCGCGCAACATCGATCCGGCCGTCAAGGATATCGACAACGCCTTTTTATTCGACGTCGACGATCTGGAAATGCGCGTGGAGCAGAACCTGGAGGAGCGCCGCCGGGAAGCGGGCAAGGCGGAACGGATGGTGGAGGAGGAGGTGGGGCAGATCCTCCACTGGATGAAATCGCTGGAAGTCACCCCGACCATCGTGGCCCTGCGCAACCGGGCGGAGACGATCAAGCAGGCGGAGATCGACAAGGCGCTGGCGCGGCTTCAGAACCTGTCGGCGCAGGAGCGCAGCGTCGTGGAGGGGCTGGCCTCGTCGATCGTGAACAAGTTGCTGCACGGCCCGCTGGTGACATTGAAGGCCGAGTCCACGGCAGGCGGCGGCGCCCTGTTCGTCGAAGCGGCGCGGCGGTTTTTCGGATTGGACGACCAGACGGCCGCCGGCCGTCCGGATGCCGCATCGTCCGCGGAGGCGCTCGACGAGGCGGATCCGGACGAGTCGGCGGCAGGGCGTGCGGCGGAGCGGCGCCCGGCGGGCAAGCGGCAGGCGTAGCGTGGAGACGGGAGCCGGTGCGATGGAGGCGCAGCGCAGTGCCACTGAATCCCAGGCTCTTTACGTGCCCCCAATGCCGCCATCAGTACCTCGGGCATGATCCGCTTCCCGATTGCCCGCGGTGCGGGTTTGACTATCCGGTCAAGGAAGGCGTGCGATGGGATCTCGTGGTCTACCTGCTGGCGATTCTGGGGCTGGTCAGCTATTTCCTGGTCTCGTCGAACTACCGCAGCGGCATTGCGGGGATGGGGGGCGCCTTGCGGCCGGTCTCCGAAGCGGGAGAGAAGCTGCCCGGTTCGGCGGGACCCTATCATGAATCCGGCCGGTAGGCCGGGGTGCGAGGCGCGCTGATGGCAGCCGTGAAAGCCGCGCGCCGGCCGCTGGTGCTGGGAACGCGCGGAAGCCGCCTGGCGATCTGGCAGGCCGAGTGGGTGCAGGCGAGGCTGCGGGAAATCGCCCCGGATGTCACGGTCACGCTGCAGCGGATCAAGACGTCCGGCGACAACATTCTGGATGTTCCACTCGCCAAGATCGGCGGGAAGGGGCTCTTCGTCAAGGAAATCGAAGAGGCCCTGCTGCAGGGCACCATCGATCTGGCCGTCCACAGCATGAAGGACGTGCCGACGGCGCTGCCTGACGGACTTGAGATTCTGTGCGTGCCGGAGCGGGAAGATCCGCGCGATGCGTTGATCAGCCGGGACGCCATGCCGCTGGATCGGTTGCCCCGGGGCGCCCGGATTGGCACCAGCAGTTTGCGCCGGCAGGCGCAGTTGCTGCATCGCAGGCCGGACCTGAAGATCGAAATGCTGCGCGGCAATCTCGACACACGGCTTCGGAAACTGGGGGACGGCGAATTTGACGCGATCGTGCTGGCGGCGGCCGGCCTCACGCGGATGGGATGGGCGGAGCAGATCACGGAGTACCTGTCCCCCGAGGTGAGTTTGCCGGCGATCGGCCAGGGCGCATTGGGAATTGAAGGGCGGCGGGACGATGAGTTTGTGCGCGACATTGTCTCGGCGCTGGAACATCCGTCGACACGGACGGCCGTGACGGCCGAACGTGCGCTGCTGGACCGGCTGGAGGGCGGCTGTCAGGTGCCGATTGCCGCGCATGCGACGCTCTCCGGGGATCGGTTATGCCTGGACGGACGGGTGTCCAGCGTGGATGGCCGGCGGCTCGTTCAGGACCGTGTCGAGGGGCCGGCGACGGACGCACGCGAACTGGGGATGCGCCTGGCGGAACAACTGCTTCGCCGGGGCGGCGAGGCGATTCTGAACGAGATCTACGGGAGAGCCTGAGGCGATGGCAAAGAAAACCGGAATCGTCTATCTGGTCGGCGCCGGCCCAGGCGATCCGAAACTGCTGACGCTTCGCGGCAAGGAATGTCTGGAGCGTGCCGACGTGGTCCTGTACGATTACCTGGCCAATCCCGCGCTGCTGGAGTTCGCGCCGGCCCAGGCCGAGCGGATTTACGTCGGCCGGCGCGGCCGGGGACAGTATCAGGACCAGGGCGAGATCAACCGGATGCTGATCGAGAAAGCCCGCGCCGGAAAAATCGTCGTGCGGTTGAAAGGCGGGGATCCGTATGTATTCGGACGGGGCGGCGAGGAGGCCGAAGCGGTGGCCGGCGCAGGATTGCCGTTCGAAGTCGTGCCCGGCGTGACGTCGGCCGTGGCGGCGCCGGCCTATGCGGGCATCCCCGTGACGCACCGGACGCTGGCATCCACGGTGACATTTGTGACGGGCCACGAGGATCCGACCAAAGAGGCGGAGGCGCTGGAGTGGCCCCGGCTGGCGACGGCGCACGGGACGCTGGTGTTTCTCATGGGCGTGAAGAACCTTCCCGCGATCGTGGCGAATCTCCGGCGCGAAGGCAAGCCGGACGACACGCCGGCGGCGGTCATCCGGTGGGGCACGAAAGCCAGCCAGCGCACGGTGATCGGCACGTTGGGGACGATTGCGGGCAAGGCGGCCGAGGCCCGGATTGAACCGCCGTCCGTCATCGTGATCGGCGAGGTGGTGCGCCTGCGGGAACAGTTGAACTGGTTCGAGACGAAGCCGCTCTTCGGCAGGCGGGTGCTGGTGACCAGGGCACGCGAGCAGGCCGGCGAACTGTCGCGTCTGCTGGTTGAGCAGGGCGCGGAACCAATCGAGTGTCCGACGATCCGGATTGCTCCTCCCGAGAGCTGGGCCGAACTGGACGATGCGATCGCCGGGTTGTCCCGGTATCAGTGGCTGGTGTTCACCAGCGTGAACGGGGTCACGCCGTTCATGGAACGCCTGCGGCGCAAGGGGCTGGACGGGCGGGCGGTCGCCGGTCTCCGGATCTGCTGCATCGGGCCCCGCACGGCCGAGGCCCTGGCAGCGTACGGGCTGCGCGCCGACGTGATTCCATCGGAATATCAGGCGGAGGGGCTGATCGAGGCGATGAAAACGGCGGGCGTCAAGGGGCAGCGCGTGCTGATCCCGCGCGC
>MHEU01000027.1:24902-28005 GCA_001805245.1 Nitrospirae bacterium RIFCSPLOWO2_02_FULL_62_14
GCGTCAAGGGACAGCGCGTGTTGATCCCGCGCGCGGCTGTGGCGCGGGAGATTCTGCCGGATCAGTTGCGAGGCCTGGGGGCCGACGTGCGGGTGGTGACCGCGTACCGCACGGAGCTGCCGGAGGTCGACGCCGACCGCGTGAAGGATCTGCTGCGGAAGCAGGCGCTCCATGTGCTGACCTTCGCCAGTTCGTCGACGGTGCGGAATTTTTGCGGGCTGTTCGGCGGCCGGGAGGAGATGCGGCGGTTGACCGGCGGCGCCGTCGTCGCCTGCATCGGGCCGATCACGGCGAAGACGGCCGCGGAGGAGGGGCTTTCGGTGACGGTCACGGCGGCCGAGAATACGATTCCGGCGCTGGTGGACGCCATCGTCCAGTATTTTTCGACGTGCCAGGAAAGCGTGCCGGTGCGGTGTTAGCCCGCATTATTTATGACGGTTCGTCGCGAAATCGTGGGGTCGCGTTGCGAGACAGGCAGGCACAGCCGCGAAGGACTGAGGCGTACTTGAAACAGTACGTCGAAAGACTGAGCGGCGAGCACGCCTGCTGCCAGGCTTGTCGTAGCAGCGAATCCGCGATTGCAGCAGAAGCGTTCATGAATAATGTGGGCAGGGGTCCGGGTCACTCACTTACTCAACGGAGGAGATTCGTATGGTTCCGGTGAAATCATTCATGGTGCCCATCGAGAAGTTCATCACGGTGGATCGCGACACGGACGCCCGGACGGCGGCGGCGCTGATGCGGGACCGTAACATCGGCAGTCTGTTCGTGGCGCGCAACAAGGAAATCATCGGCATACTCACGGATACCGACATGGTTCGCCGTGTGGTGGCGGTGGGGCTGGATGCCTCCAAAACGCCGGTCGAGCAGTTGATGTCCGCGCCGATTCTGGGGATTGAAGAGGACAAGACGCTGCTGGATGCCAACGACCTGATGGCGAAGTCGCACTTGCGGCACCTGGGCGTTACGCGGAAGGGAAAGCTGGTGGGGATGATTTCGGTGCGGGATCTCGTGGTGTTTCTGACGAATCTCCCCAGGAAGTAGAGGAACCGCGCGTGGCATTTCCAAGGCATAGACTGCGGCGGCTGCGGCAGAGCGAACCGCTGCGGCGGCTGGTCCGTGAGACGCGGCTGGCCGTGTCCGATCTGATCTATCCGATGTTCGTGACGGTCGGGAAGGACCGCCGGGACGAGATCGCCTCGATGCCGGGGCAGTACCGGTTGTCGGTGGACCTGCTGGTCAAGGAAGCGTCCGAGGTCAAGCTGCTCGGCATTCCCGCGGTGATCCTGTTCGGCGTGCCGGACAAGAAGGACGAGCGCGGCACGGGGGCCTACGATCCCAACGGGATCGTGCCCCAAGCCGTCCGGACCTTGAAAGACCAGGTGCCGGACCTCATGGTTGTGACGGATGTCTGCATCGACGAGTACACGTCTCACGGGCATTGCGGGTTGGTGAAGGACGGACGTATCCTCAACGACGAAACGTTGGACTGCCTGCGGGCGATGGCGCGTATCCATGCCCAGGCCGGAGCCGATATGGTGGCGCCGTCCGACATGATGGACGGCCGCGTGCTCGCGATCCGGGACGAACTGGACCGGGCCGGCTTCGCCGAGCTTCCGATCATGGCCTATGCCGCCAAGTTCGCCTCGTGCTTTTACGCGCCGTTCCGGGACGCGGCGAACTCCTTCCCCCAATTCGGAGACCGGCAGTCCTACCAGATGGACCCGGCGAACGTCCGCGAGGCGTTGCGCGAGATCCGCTCGGACATCCAGGAGGGCGCCGACATCGTCATGGTCAAGCCGGCGCTTCCGTACCTCGACATCATCGCCGCGGCCCGCTCCCACACGACGGTGCCGATCGCGGCCTATCAGGTCAGCGGCGAATACAGCATGATCAAGGCGGCCGCGCGGGCCGGCTGGCTGGACGAGTCCCGCGCGATGATGGAATCGCTGCTGGCCATCAAGCGGGCTGGCGCCGACATGATCTTGACCTATTTCGCCAAAGATGCGGCCCGGCTGCTGAATCGCTGAATGGACATCACGCAAGGCCTGGCCGCTCACCGGCGGGTTCCCCATCCGGTTCTGACCATCGGCAATTTTGACGGCCAGCATCTCGGCCATCGCGCGCTGCTCCGCGACGTGGTCCGGCTGGCGGGGGAGGCCGGCGGGACGCCGATGGTGCTGACGTTCGATCCCCATCCCGTGAAAGTGCTGGCTCCCCAGGTGGATCTCCGGTTTCTCACGACGCCGGATGAGAAGCTGGCGTATTTCAGGGAGGCCGGCATCGCCGAGGTGCTGTTCCTGGAATTCACGACGGCCTTCGCGGCGCTGACGCCGGATCAGTTCATGCAGCTGGTGCTCCGCGACGGTGTCGGCGTGAAAGAGCTGTTCGTCGGCGAGCATTTTGCGTTCGGCAAGGGCCGGACCGGGCGGATTGCCGATCTCATCCGGTTCGGCCGGGACGCCGGATTTCAGGTGCATCCCGTTCAGCCGCTGCGCGTGGCCGGCGAGATCGTCAGTTCCACGCGCATCCGGCAGCTTATTCAGGGCGGCGATGTGCGCGGCGCGTCGAAATGCCTGGGGCGGCATTATGCCTTGAGCGGGGCCGTGGTGGCGGGCGAGCAGCGCGGCCAGACGCTCGGATGGCCGACCGCCAATTTGAGGCTGCCGCCGGACCGGGTGATTCCCGCGGACGGTGTCTATGCGACGAAAACCCTGTGGGGGACGCGCGTTTTCGAATCCGTGGCCTACATCGGGACGCGGCCGACGTTCGGGGCGGGGGAGCGGCTGCTCGAAGTCTCGCTGCTCGACGCTCAGGAGAATCTCTACGGACAGACGATCCGCGTGGAGTTTGTCGAACGGGTGCGGGGGGATCAGACCTTTCGCAACGCGGAAGAGCTGTCGGCCTGTATTGCACGCGATGTCCAGCAGGCGCGGCAGGTCCTGAAGGCCGAGCCCCAGCCTGTGACCGGCGCGTGATAATTTTATGGTGATGACGCCCCAACTCGAGCGCAAAGCCGTCCGGCACAAACTCGAACGGCATGTGGCCGCGTCGGCCCGGGCCCGCAAGCTCTTTGCCGCCGGCGACCATGTACTGGTGGCCG
>MHEU01000027.1:28034-30063 GCA_001805245.1 Nitrospirae bacterium RIFCSPLOWO2_02_FULL_62_14
GGGGGAGGAGTCCGAAGAAGACGCGCAATTTGTCTCCCGTCTCTGCGCCGAATTGGGCGTGCCGCTGACCTGCGAACGGATCGATCTTTCCCGTGCGGCCGGCGTGCGCAAGGGGACGTCCCTGCAGGCGCGCGCGCGTGACGCCCGCTACGCCGCGTTGCAGCGCACGGCGGCGGCTCGCGGCGCGTCGAAAATCGCGCTCGGCCACACGGCCGATGACCAGGCGGAAACGCTCGTCATGTGGATGCTGCGGGGATCGGGCGCCGCCGGTCTGGGCGGCATCCGTCCCGTGCGCGACGGCCTCTATGTGCGGCCCCTGCTCGACGTCAGCCGTACCGAGGTGCTGGCGTATTTGAAGGCGAAGGGCCGGGCATTCAGGACGGATTCCAGCAACGCCAGGCCGGTGTACCTGCGCAACCGCATCCGTCATGAGCTGGTGCCTCTGCTCAAACAGTTCAACCCTTCCGTGGTGGATGCGCTGACGCGCCAGGCCGCCATTGTGCGTGATGAAGACCTTTGCCTGGAGCAGTGGACGTCGGAGTGGGTCGCCCGGCACGTGCACCCGGACGAAGACCGGTCGCTCGCGGTTCCGCGCGCAGCCCTGCTGGAACTGCCGGTCGCGCTCCAGCGTCGTGTCATCCGCCGGGTGATGCAGCAGGCGGCAGGCGGTCCTTATGGCTCCACGTTTGGATCGGCCGAAGCCGTCCTGGAGAAAATCGTGCGTGGGCGGTCCGGTTCGTCGCTGGCGCTCCGGGGGGCGCGCGTCGCGCGGGGCTATGATCGCATCAGCTTTTCCCCCGGGTCGGAAACGGGCCGTTCCGATGGCAGTCCTGTGCCGGATCAGGCGGTCATCGTGAACCTCGGGATTCCGTCCGCCGTTGTCTGGCCTCCGACGGGGCAGGTGATTCGCGCGCGCATCTCGCAGACGCCGGATGCGCAGGCGGCTGCCGGACGGCAGGTCGCGCATTTCGATGCCGAGCGGTTCACGCCCCGACTGGCCATCCGGTCCTGGAAGGCGGGCGACGTGTTTCACCCGCAGGGAATGGGCGGGAGGCGGAAGAAAATCCAGGATTTTTTCTGCGACATCAAGCTGCCCCGCGGGCAGCGGGCCGGCGTGCCGCTGCTGGTTGCGCCGGAGGGCATTCTCTGGGTCGTGGGCTATCGAACGGACCATCGTTTTCGCGTGACGCCGTCCACGAAGCGTGTCGTGACGGTGGAAATCGTGCCGGCGGACATCATGAGGGGAGGCAGAGGCTGACACCATGGAAAAGATTTTCGGACGTCCGATCGTGACCCAGGAGGACATGCGGCGCCGCATCGAGGAGCTCGGGCGCCAGATCGCCTCGGACTACGCGGGGAAGGAGCTGATTCTCGTCGGGATCCTGAAGGGGGCGTTCGCGTTCTATGCCGACCTGGCCCGCGCCATCCGGGCGCCGCTCCGCGTGGATTTTTTGATCGTCACCAGTTACGGCTCCAAGGCGAAGACGTCGGGGAAGGTGAAAATGGTCACCGATCTGACGGAGGACATCAAGGGGCGCGACGTCCTGCTGGTGGAGGATATCGTGGATTCGGGCCTGACGGTCCAGTATCTGATCAAGACCCTGTCGAAACGCAAGCCGAGGTCGATCAAGGTCTGCGCGTTGCTGAGCAAGCCGGATCGGCGGAAAACTTCGGTCAAAGTGGACTATGTCGGGTTTGAAATCTCCAACAAGTACGTCGTCGGGTACGGGCTCGATTACCAGCAGCAGTACCGCAATCTCCCCTATATGGCCGTGCTCGACAAAGTGGATGAAGAAGGCAGGAAAACTTAGCCCGCATTATCCATGAACGCTTCTGCTGCAATCGCGGAGTCGCGGCTGCGACAAGCCTGGTCGCGCAGTTTCAGCGACCAGGCGTGCGGGCTCGCCGCTTGGTCGGTCAACATACTGCTTGGGGACTGGCTCCGTCGTCCTCGACGGTGCCTTGTATCTTAGTTCCGTGTTCGTTCACGATATGTCCTCAGGCAACCCAGACGTGACAGACCGATGGT
>MHEU01000028.1:0-1428 GCA_001805245.1 Nitrospirae bacterium RIFCSPLOWO2_02_FULL_62_14
CCATGTTCAACGATCGGCCCCGGAAAGTGCTCAACTGGCATAGCCCTGCTCATGCCTTCACGAAACTGTTGCGCTAGGACCTTGAATGCACACAGGAACCGTTTCCGCTAAAGACTGACGGTTTATCCTGAGCCCGCTTGCCCTGAGCCTGCCGAAGGGCCGATGGCGACGGACGATCTTCACTCCCCTGTTTCGTCTGAGCTATAAGCCATATGCCATAGGCTCTTAGACGAGTAGGCCATATGCTCTTCGCACCCTCTCCCCCACCCCCGTTTACCCTGAGCGCGTCGAAGGGCCTGCCCTGAGCTTGCTTGCGGTGAGCTCGTCGAACTGCCGAAGGGGCGCGTCCGTACCTGTTTGACGAGCTCTGCTCCATGCAGTAGAATGTGCATCACTGTGATGCACCGATGATGCACGGAGGTGTACAGCCATGAAAGCGATTACCTTGCGAAACCTTCCGCCCGACGTCGCCAAAACGGTTCAGCAACGGGCCAAGCAGAAGAAAACCAGCGTCAATAAGGCGGTGATCGAGTTACTGGAAGAATCGGCGGGAGGCAAGGCAAAAAAGAAGGAACCGGTCCGCTACCATGACCTGGATCATCTGGCCGGAACCTGGACGAAGGAAGAGGCCGCCGCGTTCGACAAGCTCATTGCCGAGCAGCGCACGATTGATCCAGATCTCTGGAAATGACTCGGCTGCTTCTGGATAGCTCCGCGTACATCGCCTTCAAGAAAAACCACCCTGCCGTCCTCGACGTCCTCCTCCGAGCCGAGGCGATCTTCATAAGCCCGATTGTACTCGGAGAGCTTCGCGCGGGTTTTCTCCAAGGGAGTAAACAAGAGAGCAACGAGCGCGAGTTACGAACGTTTCTGGAATCCTCGCGCGTCAGCGTGCTTATCGTGGACGAAGAGACAGCAGACCGTTACGCAACCATTCGCGTTGCGTTGAAGAAAGCCGGTACTCCGGTTGCCGTCAACGATATCTGGATTGCCGCCAGCGCCATGCAGCATGGGCTTCCGATCCTGACATCCGACCGCGATTTTCAAAAAATTCCCCAGGTCATTGTTCGCCACTTTTCGCCTGCCTAGGAAAACGAGGGACCTCCCGTATTAATATCACACGCCGGACGCCGCCGATGGCGACGGACGTCTTCATTCCCCCGTTTCGTTCCGAACTATAAGCCATACGCTATTAGCCATACGCTCTGAGGAACCCAACCCAACCCCACCCGCGCGTCCGCTTGACTCCTCCCCACCGTCGGCCTAGCCTTGTCATGCACCCTTGGCGCGGAGATAGGGAAGCGTTATGTCCGCCTCGCACTCAGCTTTACCCCGTACATATTTTGTGATTTGGACAATGATTACTCTTGGAGTTCACATCCTTTCACCCGCGTCTCTCATGGCTCAGGCGGTTCACGCCGCAGGCGG
>MHEU01000028.1:1448-3116 GCA_001805245.1 Nitrospirae bacterium RIFCSPLOWO2_02_FULL_62_14
TCATCGCGGCGTTGGGCGATCCAGGTGCGACCTCCGGGAGCGGTACGCAATCGTGGGGTCTGTGGCCTCTGGACCCGGGTCCTCGGGGCGTCGAGCTGAACAGCTATAAACCGTTGCAGGATGCAGGCGGCGTCGCCCCGGCGCGATGGAAATTCGACGGCACGGACTGGTGGCTGGAGGAACACGGCTTGATCATGGAGCAGCCGACCTTTCCGCTCCCTCCCGGCAAATACGTGGTCACGGGCGCCCGCGACGTGACGGCTGTGCTGACCATTCATCCCGCCGACAGGAATGGCGACAGGCGCTGGGAGCTCGATAAAGGCGCGACGCTCTACGACGTGACGCACCTGGCCTGCCGCTCCGCGCGCTATACACCGGCGGAGGTTGGTGGTTCGTGCTCGCCGGCAAACGCGCAGAAGACTGCGTTTCCAGTTGCGCCAGGGGGAGCGATGCCTCCGGTCGAGGGCTGCACGAAGCAGGACTATGCGGTTCTAATCGTGATCGGCGTGGGCGTGGAAGACTGAACGCCGGTGGCGCCCCGACGGCTTGTAAAAAAATTGGGGTCAGGTCTTGCACTCACACATTTGATCGAGCCCGCCGATGGCGACGGACGCCCCTCCTCCTAACTCCGCCGCTCTCTAGCGCCCTTCCCCGCAGATTCTCACCGTCTGACACGCTGCCCTGCTACTTCCCAACCTCTCTGATGCTGCCAGCGTGTGACTTGCATTTTGCAAGTCACTCATGCCCCGCACCGATGTAAGGAGAAAGACCAGCGGCGGAACCATTTCCGCTGAATCCTGACGGCTTGTGGTGAGTGTGTCGAACCACTTGCCCTGAGCCCGCCGAAGGGCCCGCCGATGGCGACGGACGGTCCACCCGCCCCTAGCCCATCCCTCCTCCCCCGCCTTCGCGCGGCTCTAGCTTTTCCCCCCTAGTTTTGTATATACTTAATCCGTGTTTGAGTGGGACCCGCTGAAGGCTGCCGGCAATCTCGTCAAGCACGGCGTTTCATTTGAGGAAGCCACGACGGTCTTTCAGGATGCTCGAGGGCTCGACGGTCCCGACCTTGGCCATTCTGTTTCGGAGGAACGGCGGCTCCACCTGGGTCTGTCCATCTTAGGCAGACTCATGGTGGTTGCCTATACCGTGAGGAGGCAGGACGATGAGAAAGAAACGATCCGCATTATCAGCGCGCGGCGCGCGAGCAAGAAAGAGCGTCAGGCATATGCCGGACCGCAAAATTGATTTTTCAGATATCCCGGAGATGTCCGATGCTCAGTTGCGCGCGATGCGGCGCGTGGGCCGTCCGACGCTCGGCGAGGTGGCACGGCAGCTCATTGCCATTCGCATTGACCCGCAGCTCTTGAACGACCTTCGGAAAGAAGCCGAACAACATCACGTCGGCTACCAAACGCTGATCCATGAGATCCTCGCCAAGCACGCTCATAAGCAGCCGGCATAGGTGTGCCCAAGAATGAGTCAGCCGCAATTTCAGATTGAGCTTGAACAGGAAGAAGACGGCCGTTGGATCGCCGAAATCCCAGATATCCCTGGCGTATTAACTTACGGAACTACCCAGGAAGAAGCATCGGCAGCGGTTCAGGCTCTCGCCCTTCGCGTTCTCGCAGATCAATAGCCAAACGGACCGGACTCAAGCCTGAAGATCTC
>MHEU01000028.1:3192-5791 GCA_001805245.1 Nitrospirae bacterium RIFCSPLOWO2_02_FULL_62_14
AGCCGCCACTTTCTCAGACTGCAGCACCTGCTTCTCCATCTGCGATGCGTGCAGCACCAAAGTCCAAAGGAGCTTTGCCGCCGTTCCACCAAGCACTTCCACGGCTGGGCTCTTGCGGTCCGCAACCAACCGTTCCATTTTCGAATCTCCGGTCACGTCGAGAATGAGATGCGTGTCTTCGCGCGCGATCAGGTTCACGACGTCGTCCACAACCGGGATGCCGAGGTCGCGGGCCCGTTGTAATCCAGGCGCGGCGGGATACTTGTCCGCGATCCCGACAATCTCCACATCTGGAAGATGGCTGAACATATCAAGAAGAGCCGACCCTCCCTTCCCGGCTCCAAGAATCGCGATCCTTGTGCGTTGCGGAGTTTTTTGTGAGCGGACTGGCAGGCCTGTCAGTACAATGAGCGGCACGCTGGGATAATGCTCCTTGAAATAGGTCACGGAGTCCATCCCCTTTCCCATGTCGATATCGGTGATCACCGTATCGACCACCAAGGGGTTTTCCCCCGCATTGATGATCTCCATTCCCTTCTGTGCATCCTCCGCCTCAATCACAGCATAGCCGTCATTCTCCAACGTGTCGCGGATTCCATTTCTGGCCATGACATCATCTTCCACAAGGAGCACGCACCCCTTCGTGGGCTCGCTTGATCCAAACATCGAAGCGCTCTTGGGCTGTGACATGGCTTCCCTCCTTTGTAAAATGGCTTATTAAAGAGGGGGGCATCTATTTATTCTCAGAAGCGGGTTGCCGCTCAGCAGGGACACTGAATCCCATTCAACCAATAGAAAAACCATAGACTCAGCGCACAGGTGATATAGAAGATGATTTTTCCTGCTTTAATCTCCCACTCTGGAATTTGACGTTCTCCCTCATCGGCATTCTTATTGGTTTCGTCGTCCATAGTTGCCGCCCGGGGAACCAGAACAATAGGCAGGCACTCGTCTTGTTATCTTGCCTGCCGCGTTTTTAATGATGCGAGGTAGCTTCTCCCGGTAACTAGCTTATGCTAACTCCCCAGCAACACAACGTCAAACTGCCCCGGGCCTGATCCTGGATGAGCTGTTCGGCTTGCCGTGGAACTGAAGGATAGAGGGAATAGGTCGGGAGTCTTTTTGAGCTCTCCTCCTGCCATACACTGCTGACGACGCACCGATGGCGACAGACGCCCCCTGACGCCCCTCCGCTGCCCGCCCTCCGCTCCTTCCTCCCCCACCCCCGTTTACCCTGAGCACGTCGAGGGGCGCGTCCGCTTGACTCTCTGCTGCAATCCGCCTAGCCTACGTCGCCGATGAACCCACGCGCGGCGGCGTGCTCCCTCCGACCATGAATCCGTTCTTGCCTCACGACATGGCATGACAACAACTACCGTCATCATCGTGTTCGCCGTGGTATATCTCGGGATGATCCTCGGCGGGCTGCCGTTGTTTCAGCTCGATCGCACCGGCATCGCGCTGCTCGGCGCGATCGTCCTCGTGGCATCAGGCGACGTGAGCCTCGAAGAAGCGGGCCGCTCGATCCATGCACCGACGCTGCTTCTGCTTTTCGCGTTCATGGTGCTCTCGGCGCAACTCCGCCTGGGAGGCTTTTACACTTTCGTCACACGCCGGATCGCGGCACTGCCGGCCACGCCTCCGCTGCTGCTGGGAGCGCTGATCGCCGCGGTCGGGGCGCTCTCGGCAGTGTTCAGCAATGACATCATCTGCCTGGCGATGGCGCCGGTGCTCGTGGACGCCTGCCTCCAGCGCCGGCTCGATCCCGTGCCGTACCTGCTCGCGCTGGCCTGCGCGGCCAACGTCGGGTCCGCCCTCACGCTCATCGGCAATCCTCAAAACATGCTGATCGGCGAAGCGCTCCATCTCTCCTTCGGCGGCTACCTGCGCGAGGCGGCGCTGCCGGTCCTGCTCGGGCTCGCGGCCACCTGGGGCGTGATCCTGCTCCACGTGCGTGGCCGCTGGGCCTGCCCGGCGGCGCTCCAGGCCGACCCGGCCGAACTGGAGCGGCGGACGGAAGGCTACGCGCACTTCGACCGCTGGCAGACGACGAAGGGGCTCACCGTGGCAGCGGTTCTTCTCGTCGTCTTTCTCGCCGCGCCGTGGCCTCGCGAACTGGCCGCGCTCGCAGGCGCCGGGCTGCTGCTCCTCAGCCGCCGGCTGCACTCGCGGCACATGATCGGGCTTGTGGACTGGGAGCTGTTGGTGCTCTTCGTGGGGTTGTTTGTGATCAATCACGCGTTCCAGCAGACAGGCCTGCCGGCCGAGGCCGTCAAGCAACTGGCAGAGACCGGCCTGCATCTGGAGCAGCCGGGGCCGCTGTTCGTGCTGACGTTCCTGTTGAGCAACATCGTGTCGAACGTCCCCGCGGTGATGCTCCTGCTGCCGCTCGCGACGCATCCCATGGCCGGCACCCTGCTGGCACTGGCGAGCACGCTGGCCGGGAATCTGCTGATCGTGGGGAGCGTCGCGAACATCATCGTAGTGGACGCCGCCGAACGGCGGGGCCTGCGCATCGACTGGCGCCGGCACGCACGCGTGGGGGTCCCCGTCACGCTCGTGACGCTCGCCATCTCCGGCGCCTACCTATGGCTCCGCC
>MHEU01000028.1:5804-8049 GCA_001805245.1 Nitrospirae bacterium RIFCSPLOWO2_02_FULL_62_14
ACGGACGCCCCCTGATGCCTGTCCATCCACCCTTCCGCTCCTTACTCCCCCACCCCCGTTTACCCTGAGCGCGTCGAAGGGCGCGTCCGGTGATTTGGCTGCCCTTCGTCAGTGCCACTTAGTTAGCTGACAAAACCACGCCAGTTGCGCAAACCGGTCGAATTACTGTATATACAGTAATGTGTTCGCCTGGGACATCCGAAAGGCCATCCAAAATTTCGAGAAGCACGGTGTCCCGTTCGAGGAGGCGGCGACGGCCTTCGGTGATCCGAGCGGTCTGGACTGGGAAGATCTTACGCACTCCCAGCACGAACGCCGGTTCAAGCGGCTCGGACTATCCGTCACTGGCCGGGTGCTTCTGATCGTGTACACGGTAAGGAGGACAGCCCATGGTAAAGAAACGCTCCGCATCATCAGCGCACGGTCGGCTAACCGTAAAGAGCGTAAGGCCTATGCCGGACCGAGACATTGACTATTCGGATATCCCGGCGTCCACTGACGAAGAGCTCAGGCGGGCGCGCCGTGTGGGCCGGCCTAAAAGCGGCATGGCTAAGCTATTGATCGCCATTCGCCTCTCGCCACGCCTGCTGGCCACCTTGCAGAAGATGGCGGCCAGACAGGACAAGCCCTATCAGACCCTGATTCACGAGCTGCTGGAAAAGGCCGCTTCGCACGCTGCTTAAAATGAGCCGGATGCAATTTCAGATTGATCTCGAACAGGAAGAGGATGGGCGCTGGATTGCCGAAGTGTTAGACCTGCCAGGTGTTCTGGCCTACAGAACGACTCAGAAAGAAGCTTTAGCCGCGGTCCAGACGCTGGCTCGCTGTGTCTTGGCAGAGCGTTAGCCAAACGGACGGGACTCAAGCCCGAAGATCTCTAGTCAACCCGCCGATGGCGCCGGACGGTCTTCACTCCCCTGTTTCGTCTGAGCTATAAGCCATATGCCATAGGCTCTTAGACGAGTAGGCCATACGCTCTTCGCAGCTCTCTCCCCCACCCCCGTTTACCCTGAGCTTGCTTGCGGTGAGCGTGTCGAACCGTCGAAGGGGCGCGCGCGCTGAATACCGCCGCTTGCAGGGTTTCGTCACATCTGCTCTAATCCCGCCATCTTGCCACGCGTGAGTTTTGATGGACATGGACGACCTTAAGATGTTCGCTCAGGACGGGCAGTTCATCCCGGGTATCTACAATTACTGCGACTGGTGGTGTGAGCGGTGTCCGATGTCGTCACGTTGTTCAGTGTTCGCCATGGATCGCGAGCTGTTTGCCGACCACGAGTCCGTCGATATCCGGAATGCGGCCTTTTGGGAAAAGTTGGCCGGGCTGCTGCATGCGACAACCGAGCTTCTGCGCAAGCGGGCCGAGGAGGAATGCCTCGATCTTGAGTCCATCACGGACCCGGATCCCGACGAGGAAGAGCGCCACAGGGAAGCCGCGCAACACCATGTCTGCAGCGTGATGGCGAAACGCTATGCGGAGATGGCTCAGGCATGGCTCGACCGCATGACGGCGGACACGGTGCAAGCCGTATCGGCCGGGCACGACATCAGTCTGAAGGAGGCCCTCGACGTCATCCGCTGGTATCAACACCAGATCTACATCAAAGTGATGCGGGCGCTCCAGAGTGATTGGGACCAACCGGACGGGAGCCCGGATGAAATCCCCGATGATGCCGGCGTGCAAGCCAAGATCACCCTCATGGGCATCGACCGTTCACTCGCGGCATGGGGCGTGATCCGCAGACACACACCAGGCGCGGATGACGATCTGCTCGACCTGATGGTGCACCTGGATCGGCTGCGCCGGAGCGTCGAGCAAGTCTTCCCTCTCGCGCGATCGATTATCCGACCCGGATTCGAGGAGACCGACCGGATATAGGGGGAAGACAATGCCCATGAGAAACCCGTTCAGATTTTTCATCGAATTACTGCAACAACCAATTGGGATTCCGATTTGGGTGTTCGCCTTGATGATCGTCAATGTTGCCAGTGTCGGGTTCTGGAGCGAGCCACTGGCGAAACTGATTTTCGTCATCTTTATGATTTCGGCCATGTTGATGATGGCGCTGTATTCACGTTTCGGATTCGAGAAGATCCTCGGCTTGGGCCACCTCCCCTGGATTCCATTGTTGATCTATATGCTGAGCCAGTTGCCAACCGCCGATGGCGTATTTAGAAGCTACCTGATTATCTTGTCGCTCTGTATCGCCATCTCATTGATATTCGATGTCATCGATGTGTGGAA
>MHEU01000028.1:8060-11212 GCA_001805245.1 Nitrospirae bacterium RIFCSPLOWO2_02_FULL_62_14
GCCGATGGCGACGGACGACCGGCGTGTCCTTCCGTGTTAACTGCCTGCGGCCTGTATTTTCACCTCGGCCGAATGTTCCCGGCGGTCGTCAACAAGGGGAATAGCCTTGTCTGGTTGCTCAACGCCATCGACGGTCACGCTCGTCCCGCCGTTCCCGGCGCTGACTTGCAAGACGGTGATATGGTAGAGCGTGTCCCGGTATCGGTAGTGCAACGTGAACCCCTTCCAATCCGCGGGGAGACACGGAGCGAAGCTGAGCCTGTCTACTTCCAGCCTCAGCCCAAGGAGTGATTCGACGATCAGCCGGTACATCCAGCCTGCCGAGCCCGTGTACCACGTCCAGCCACCGCGGCCGGTGTGCGGCGGGAGCGCGTAGACATCGGCTGCGACAACGTAGGGTTCTACTTTGTAGGTCGCGATTCCCTCCGGAGATCGCGCATGACTCACCGGGTTGATCATGGCCATCAGTTCCCACGCGCGCCGTCTGTCCCCCAATGCGGCAAACGCCATCGCCGCCCAGATCGCCGCATGCGTATACTGCCCGCCATTTTCTCTCACCCCCGGGACGTAGCCTTTGATATAGCCGGGATTCAAATTCGACTTGTCGAACGGCGGATCCAACAGTTTGATCAGCGCATGGTCCCGGCGAACGAGGCGCCGATCCACCGCGTCCATGGCCATGCGCGAGCGCGTGGCATCCCCCGCCCCGGAGAGCACCGACCAGCTTTGCACAATCGAATCGATCTGGCATTCGGGATTACTCGCCGACCCAAGCGGCGAGCCGTCATCAAAGAAGGCACGGAGATACCACTCTGCATCCCAGCCATGCTGTTCGATATTCCGGCGCACGTCAGCCGCCTCCCTCTGACAACGTTCAGCGAAGGACAGGTCACCGCGCAGACGTGCCATCTCAGTGAACCGCATGAGGACTTCATACAGGAAAAATCCCAGCCAGACGCTTTCGCCCCGGCCGTGTTCGCCGACCATGTTCATGCCGTCGTTCCAGTCACCGGAGCCGATGAGTGGAAGGCCGTGCTCCCCGCGTGTGAGGCCTCTTAGAATGGCCCGCACGCAATGTTCGTACAAACTGGCCGTTTTGTCGGACCGGCCCGGTAGATCGTAATACGAGTCCTCCTCCGTATTGACCGGGCGGCCTTCGACGAAGTGGATGGGTTCATCCAATACCCCGCTGTCCCCCGTGCTCAGCACGTAGCGGCATGCCGCCAGGGGCAGCCAGAGGTAATCATCCGAACAGCGCGTACGCACGCCACGGCCTGAGGGGGGATGCCACCAGTGCTGGACATCGCCTTCCTGAAACTGCCGGGCTGCGCAGAGGAGGAGGTGCTCGCGCATAAGTTGCGGCTCGGCGTGGATGAGCGCCATCGAATCTTGAAGCTGGTCGCGGAAACCGAAGGCACCCCCCGATTGATAGTATCCGCTCCGCGCCCACAGACGGCACGCGAGCGTTTGGTATAAGAGCCAGCCGTTAGTCAGCACGTTCAGTGACTGGTCGGGCGTCTCCACATGCACGGCACCGAGCCGTTGCTTCCAGTACTGCCACACCGCTTCGAGCGCGCCGCGCGCGGCAGCAGATCCCCGGAAGTGCTGGACCAGGTTTCCAGCGTCCTCGGCGTCCCGCCCCACGCCGAGCCTGAAGATGATCTCGCGCTCATGCCCGGCGGCCAGCTCGAATGGAACATGGATCGCGCCGCAGGGATCGAGACCGGCCCCCACTTTCCCCGACAGCCGCAACCGGGTCATCGCGGCCGGACTGCGAAGCGTGCCGTTGCGACCGATAAATTCGGTCCGGTCGCCACTGATGGTCCGAGTCGTCTCGTCCACGTCGAAGAAGGCAATCCGCCCGGCGAACTCCGTGTTGTAGGGATTCCGCGCAAAGAGGGCACCGCTCTTGGGGTCCATTTCGGTCACGACGTGCATCACCGATTTTGGCCGTAAATCTCCCAGCACCCATTCCATGTAGCCCGTCGCGGACAGCTTGCGCACTTGACCTGACTCGTTCCGCACCTTGAGCACCATGAACTTAACCGGTGCATCCAGGGCCACGTACACCCACAGCTCCGAGCGGATGCCGCGCTCCGTATGCTCGAAGACGCTGTAGCCGAAGCCGTGCCGGCTGACGTACGGCGTCGCCCCGCGGCTGGGCAGCGGCGTGGGAGACCAGAAGTGGCCTCTCTCTTCGTCACGGAGATACAGGGCTTCTCCGCTCGCATCGCTCACCGGATCGTTGTGCCACGGCGTGAGGCGGAACTCGTGGGCGTTCTCGCTCCAGGTATAGGCCTGGCCGCTCTCCGAGACGACGGTTCCAAAGTGCGGATTCGCCAGGACATTCACCCACGGCGCCGGCGTCACCTGCCCATGCGCGGTCGTGATGACATACTCGCGCCCGTCAGGCGTGAATCCGCCCAGCCCGTTGAAAAAGGCGAGATCGTGGCGCGGCAGCGCGGCGGATGGCACGGGTTCGACGCGGCGGGTTCGGGTCGGCGTCAGGCGCGGCACGGTGACGTCCGCATGGCCGCGACGGATGAGCTGGTCCGCCAGCAATCCCCGCCTGTCGGTGATGATGGCGCGAGCGACCGATTGGAGCAGCATGCGGTCCTCGTTCGATATCTGCTCCGCAGGGCGCACGAAAATTCCGCCCGGTCGATCAATTACATGCGCTTCGACGCCCGCGGCAATCAGCCCCATGATTTGTTCGTGGAGCCGTTGCCGGTAACCGGCGTGATCTTCGTTCCAGATCACCAGGTCCACGGCCAATCCCTTTGAGCGCCAGTACGCGTGGGCCTGTACAAGCTGGCGCACCAGATCGATGTTGGCCGGATCTCCAATCTGCAGCAGCACGATCGGCAAATCGCCTGAAATCGCGTAGCCCCAGAGCCCGGATTGCCCGCGGCGGTTCTTGACGAGGACGCTCGGGTCGGCCCGCAGGGAGGAATTGGCGTAGAGGACGGAGCCGGCCAGGTGCCCATAGAGTTGCGTGTCGGCCTCGGTGGCATTGAGCTGCCGCATGACCACCTGGCTATGAGTCCACGCCAGATCGAAGACGCGATCCGCGAGACGCCGATCGTGGTATTTTTCGACCAGGCCCAGGCAGACGTCGCGGGTTTCACCGATGCCGGACACCATATCAATCG
>MHEU01000028.1:11223-19309 GCA_001805245.1 Nitrospirae bacterium RIFCSPLOWO2_02_FULL_62_14
CCCGAGAGCGCCGCGGAATCGCTCACCGCTTGGGGATCGGCGACGGTGCGGCCGCGGCCGATGAACTGCATGCGGTCCGTCTCATAGGACATCGTTCCGATGTCCGTTCCATGCACGGCCATGAGGTGACACATCCAGGGCGCCTGCTCGTCGAGGGAGCGGGGGCGGCGTGTGCACAGAATCGCGTGCCGCTGGGGGACGATCTCGGTCTGGACAAAGAGATTGCTGAACGCCGGATGCAACGCGTCCGCGGCGGACGATGCGAGTACGACTTCCGCGTAACTCGTGATGTCGATCGTTCGGCTGGTCCGGGAGCCGTTGGTGATGCGGATTCGGCGCAGCTCGATATCGTCTTCCGGCGACACCACAATCTCGGCATGCGTCTCGATCTCATGGTCACGGCGGCGAAACTCAGCCCGTCCCTCGGAAAAGATGACTTCGTAGTCCTTCGGTGGTGTGAGCGTCGGTTGAGAGGCCGTCGACCAGAACTCCCCGCTCCTCACGTCGCGGATGTAACAGAACGTGCCCCAGTTGTCGCAGGTACTGTCTTCGCGCCAGCGTGTGACGGCCATGTCCTTCCAGCGACTGTACCCGCCGCCCGCGTTCGTGATCATCACGTGGTATCGGCCGTTCGACAATAACTGCACTTCCGGAACCGGAGTGTTCGGGCTGCTGAATTGGCGCACCGGCGTCTCCCATCCACTGGCAGTCGTCCGGACGTCGGACAGCTCGGCGGTGTGCGCATAGAATGCCGTGGCCTTTGGAATCCGCTCCTGGAGCAACAGCGTGGTCGCCTGGAACAACGGATCCGACTCGAATCGCTTCTGCATCGGACGGTCCAGGAGCAGATAGGCCAGGGCAAGGAGGCTCATGCCCTCGTGATGGGTCATATAGGACCGAACCACCACGCTCGATTGTCCGCGCGGGAGACGGGACGGCGTATAGTCGATGGCTTCATAGAATCCGAATTGTCCTTCAACCCCTTCAGCCGCGAGTCGCTGCAGATTCAGGCATGCCTCCTCGGGCGCCACCATCAGTGCGAGCGCCGAGGCATACGGCGCAATGACCACATCATCGGCAAGCCCGCGCTTGAGTCCCAGGCCGGGCACGCCAAATGCGCGGTATTGGTAGTTGAGATGAACGTCGATCGTGTTGTAGCCGGATTCCGACATGCCCCACGGGACGCCGCGCTGCCTCCCATACTCGAGCTGCCGCTCCACCGCCGCCTTGCAGGTCTGGTCGAGCAGCGTGTTGTCGTAGGTCGGCATCACCAGCAGCGGCATGAGGTATTCGAACATCGACCCGCTCCACGAGATGAGCACCGGCCCGCCACCGGCGGTCGTGAGGAGACGCCCGAGCGCGAACCAGCTCTCCTGCGGCAGTTGTCCCTGGGCAATCGCCACGAAACTGCACAATCGTGATTCCGAAGCCAGCAGATCGTAGTAACTCGAGTCCCGCCGGCGCTCGCCGACGTTGTAGCCGATAGCCAGCAGATGACAGTCCTTGTCGAACAGGAAATCATATTCCATGCCGGCGAAGCGACCGGCTTGACGTGCCAGTCCTTCGACGGCCGCGATCCTGTCTCTGGCGCGCTGGCTGGCCTTCGCCATGAGCCGTTGAAGGCCATCGACCCACGTGCGCTCCGCGTGCATCGCCTCCGGGCCCAACCGATGTTCGATTGCCGGCGAACACACCACGTCAAGTCGTGCCAATGCGCGCAGCGTGGGGATCTCGTCTAGATGGTCAAATCCGCTGAGCCTATTCTGTGCGGCCGACAGCAATGCCCACGGAGCGAGCAGCATCAGATCATTGAGGGCGTCCCGGCATTGCCGGGCGAGTGCGCCCGCCCACCAGGTCGCCTGGCTCTCGGGGGCAGCCTTCAAGCCGGCGAGCACCTCCTCGGCGGTCGTCGCCAGTTGCTCAAGGCAGAGCCGCGCCGTCGTCAGCGTGGCCGGCCGGGACTCGCAGGCAGACTCCAGATGCTTCTGAAATTGAGCGAGTTGGGCTGGAGCGGTTTCCCCTGCCGCATCCTCGAGGACCCTGAGTGTGTCGCTGAGCCCGTCAAAGAATCGCGGCCCCAGGATTTTCTGATCGGGGAGTGCGAGCAGACCCGGCCGCAATGTCAGCAGATGGCCCGCAAGGTTCCCGCTGTCCACCGTCGACACGTAGGTCGGCAGCAGCGGTTTCAGAGACTGCGTGTCGTACCAATTGTAGAAGTGGCCTCGGTGCCGTTCCAATTCCTCCATCGTGCGGAGCGCATTCGCCGTGCGTTCGATGAGTTGTCCCGCCGAAATGTAGCCAAAGTCGTACGCGGACAAATTCGCGAGCAGCGCCAGCCCCATATTGGTCGGCGAGGTGCGATGCCCGACCACGGCAACGGGATGTTCCTGATAGTTATCAGGCGGCAGCCAGTGATCGTCCGAACCGACGAACTTCTCGAAGAACGCCCAGGTCTTTCGGGCAAGCTTCCGGAGAAAGATGGTCTGGCCGGCCGTCAGATTTGCTTCGCGCCGAGTGAGCGGTCGGCTGATCCACCACGCGATCGCGGGGGACGCACACCAGAGGCCCAGGATGGGCAGCGCCACATCGAACGCGCCCGGATCAGTCCGCGTCAGATACATCACCGCGGCAGCGGCAAGAACGGGCCCGATCCACATCGTCCGGCAGTAGGCGACGAGGTCTGTGCGGCGATCGCGATCCGGGTCGCTCGACGGACTCCATTCGAGCAGTCGTGTACGCGTGACCGACATCCGCCAGATCGTGCGCACAATCGCATCCACACTGAAGAACGCTTCGTAGGGAAGACATACGACCGTCAACACCGCCTGAACGATGCGCCGGCCGGCCGAGCGCAGCGCGGCGGAGAAATGCTGCCGCAGCAACACATCCTCCGGCTTCTGAAACAGATCCAGAATAGAGGCAAGCAACGGAGGAATCAGGATGATTCCGATCACCGCCGAGGTCCACAACCAGAACGGCGACAAGACCGTCCAGCCCAGCAGCAACAGGACGGTCAACGCCGAAGGCGCGAGACTGCGCCGAAGGTTGTCGAAGAGCTTCCACCGGGACAGCCCGGAGAGCGGATTCTTCTGGCGACGCGCGCCGGGACCGGGAACGCGCGGCAGCAGCCACCCCGCAAGCTGCCAATCCCCACGGATCCAGCGGTGCCGCCGGCTCACGTCCACGCTGTAGCAAGAGGGATAGTCCTCGTATAACTGCACATCGCTCAACAGCCCGGCCCGCGCGTAGCACCCTTCCAGAAGATCGTGGCTGAGAATCCGGTTCTCGGGAAAGCGCCCCGCGAGTGCGCGTTCGAACGCATCCACCTCATAGATCCCCTTGCCGATGAACGAGCCTTCACCGAACAGGTCCTGGTACACATCGGAGACGGCGCGCGTATACGGGTCGATGCCCGACTCACTCCCGTTGAGTCGCGCATAGCGCGACCGGTTCGTCCCTGGCAGGCTCGCGGCGACGCGCGGCTGCAGGATGCCATACCCCTCGGAGACCCGCTGTTTGGCTTCGTCGTACCGCGCACGATTCAGTGGATGCGCCATCGCTCCCACGAACTGCCGCGCCGCATCGCGCGGCAGTTGTGTGTCTGTGTCAAGGGTGAGCACGTACTTCACGGTCGACAACGCGGCCGTCTCACCGACGATGAGTGAGAAGCGATCCTGTGAGCCGCCTCGCAGAAGCTGGTTTAATTCCGCAAGTTTTCCTCGTTTCCGTTCGTATCCCATCCAGATCCGCTCCCCAGGATTCCACCGGCGCGGGCGATGAAACAGAAAGAACACATCGCGTTTTGTATCTCTGTATTTTCCATTCAGTTCTTCGATCCTCTTCTGGACCAGCCGCAACAGGGGCTCGTCTTCCGGAAGCGTTTCCTCGTGCGCGTCTCGAAAATCACTCAACAGGCCGAAGTCCAGGTTGTCGTCTCGATTGGCCAGGAACCGGACTTCGAGCGCCTCGATCAGATCCTCGATATGTTGAACGCTGATCAGCATAATCGGAACCACGGCCAGCGTGCGCGATTCCGGGGGGATGCCTTCGGAAAAGTCCATTCGCGGCAGCGCATGCGGCATCACCAGCACCGTCGCAAGCCAGTTCACCAGCGCGACCGCCAGCTGACTTGTACAGAGCAGTGACAGGAGACCGACCAGCGCGAGTAACCAACCATCCACATCCCCGGCAGACGCCTGTGCCAGTAAGCCGCCGGTGAAAAACACCGACATCAAGACGATCGTGCCGACATAGAGGAGCGACGGAAACCGACCGCTCATTCTCTGAAGAGCCTCGGCTGTGGAACGGCGCGCCTCCGCCGTTCGTTCGAGCTGTGGCAGTCCCTTGTCGATCAGGTAGAAACCAACATGGGCCTCTCGATCATCGCCGCCGTTCCCGCTCGCGCCCTGCTGCGCCAGGCGGATCGCGTGGCGCGCCACTTCGCATTCCGAGAGCCGGCTCCTCCTCGCCATCCTCTCCACCACATGACGGTAGCGATCACGGGTGGCAAAATCCATCTTGCCGTAGACTTCCGCGGGATCCTCGCGCAGTGTCCGCTCGACCACGCTCATGGTCTCCACGAACGTGCGCCAGTCCATTGCGCCCAGAAATCGGAGACTGCCGATGCTGTTGCTGATGGTGACCTGATCGACGGCCTGCTGTTGGTTTTCCGACTGCACCGACTGCTCAATCGTCAGGCCGGACTCGGAGAGCCGCTGCTCGATCCAGGTGAGCGGCAATGCCAAGGCGGGGCTCTGTCCCTGCAACCGGCGCGCGAACTCCGCCACAAACGCACTCGCCATCGGCGGGCTCGACCGCGCCATGTCCGCGATCACCAGAATCAGACTCTTCGGATCCTTTTCGGCAATCTCCATCATCTGATCCGCCCAGTAGTCGGCGTGATTGCGGTCGATCCTGTGGGCGGCGATCCGCGTTGCAGCACGCCGGAGATTCTCGATCAGCGCCAGACGCAGCATGATAGGGATGGCCCACAATTCTCCCAATGTGAGGTCGGTGATCGTCTGATAGGCGAGGACGAAACTGCTGAGGCTTCCAGGATCGACTCGTCCATCGCCGTGCGAGATCGTTTCGAGCGCGATGTCATACACGCGCGGAAGCCCAGCCGACGTGCCATTCAGCAGGCGAGGCAGCTCCCGGCTGTACCTCTTTGGCAAGTGTCTCTTGGCCATGCGAATCTGCTCTTCAATGAGATAGAAGTTATCGAGCAGCCATTCCCCTGCCGGCGTAATCCGGCGGTTTGCCTTCACCGCCTCTGCCAACAGGTCGCGGACTCCGATCAGGACGTCTTCATTCTCAGTCAGCCTGGCCAGAAGCTGGTCCGGAGCCTGTTCCAAACTCAGCGTGTGCAGGCCGGCCAAGATTCTGCCGTGTTGCTCCATCTGATCGACGCTGAAGAGCTCCGAACGCAGCGGTGGCTCGTCGCCGGAGTACTTTTCTGCCAAGTCGTTTTCGGGGAAGCTCGCCCTCAAATGGAGCAAGCTCCCGAGATTGATCTTGCTGCTCACCGTCACGTGTGAAGTCTCCTTCTTAGAGGCGAGGTCTCGCGAACCAGTTCGCAACCAGGATGGCGGCTTTGGATTGCCCTCTTCGGCGCTGCTTGCTTAGGGCAACGGTCGGTTCGAGACAAATGTCTCAAGGCCAACGTATGGAAGGAACAAGAAAAGGTGTCAGAAAACTTTTCCGCTGAGGCCTGACGGTTTATCCTGAGCCTGCCGAAGGGCCCACCGATGGCGACGGACGATCCTCCCCTGATTCCCGCCACCGCGAACGACGCTTCACGCTTCACGAACAGCGCCCCTGCCCCCACCCCGCTTGCCCTGAGCTTGCCGAAGGGGCGCGTCTGCTCGGGTGGGTTCCCAAGCGTGCTGCAGCGGGTCTGGAAGACGGACTGGATGAATCCAGAAGAGTTACCGGCTAAAACGAGACGGCGGGAACTTCGACAACCTGCTCCGGTTTCTGGTGCCGATCAACAATATCGTGATAGCGCTGATCCATCTTCTTCAGCACATCGGGCTTGAAGTATTTCTCGCCGCACTGCCGACAGACCCCGGCCGGCACGTTCTTCATGATAAGGAGATGGCCTTTGCGGCGGTAATCGTAGTCAATCCGCTGCTCTTCCACGGGGCCCCTACAAAAGGTGCATTCGGCAAAAGTCGTCATGATTTCTCTCCTCTCGTCCGGGGATCGCTCCATTTCGGCGCTTTGGGAATATAGACGGTGATCAACCTCAATGTCCGATTCTCCGCGCCCCGCATGCGTGCCCACCCGGCAACCACATGCACAGCCTTGCTCCCAGTCTGTCCCGAGATGAGGCAACTGGGGCCGCGAGGATCATTGGGATAATCCTCAATAATCTCTCCTGACAGGATGGCCGCTTCGATCTCACTGATGTCGAGATCATCCTCCAACCTCTCCGCTGGGCATGTAGACTGACTTCATAACGACCGGCCTTGATGAGTTTGCGAATTTCGTCAATCTGCATCGGCTCGCGCGTGCATCATGGTAGCATTACCGGCAAGCAAAGTCATGGCCTGGGGCAGAAAACGGGGACATTCGGAATTTCGTGAGCCGCCCGCCGATGGCGCCGGACGGTCTTCACTCCCCTGTTTCGTCTGAGCTATAAGCCATATGCCATAGGCTCTTAGACGAGTAGGCCATACGCTCTTCGCAGCTCTCTCCCCCACCCCCGCGCGTTTGGTGAAGCTCCTCTGAAGCCCTTCCTTTGCTCCGTGCGGAAGTCTAGAATGGTGTCCATGACGACGAAGGTGGAGATAGCCTATGAGCCGGATACGGCGACGGCGGTGGAGCGGCCGGTGTGGCTGGCGCGGGTACCGGCGGGGTTCCCCTCCCCGGCGGACGATTACCTGGAAGGCAAGCTCGATCTCAACCAGCACCTGATCAAGCATCCGGCGGCGACCTATTTCGTCCGCGTGACGGGCGATTCGATGATCGGTGCAGGGATCCATTCGGGCGACCTGCTGGTGGTGGACCGGTCGCTGGAGCCGGCCGACAACAGCGTGGTGATCGCGATCGTGGACGGCGAGCTGACGGTGAAGCGGCTCAGCACGCGCCAAGGCAGGCCCTGGCTCCTCCCCGACAACGACAAGTATCCGCCGGTGGAAGTGCGGGAAGACTCCTTGCAGATCTGGGGTGTGGTCACCCACGTCATCCATAAAGTCTGAGGCCCCATGTTCCGCGTCGCGCTGGTGGACTGCAACAGTTTCTATGCCTCCTGCGAGCGGGTGTTCAATCCCCGGCTGCTGAACCGGCCGGTTGTCGTGCTGTCCAATAACGACGGCTGCGTCGTGGCGTTGACGAAGGAAGCGAAAGCGCTCGGCATCGTCCGCGGAGTCCCCGCCTTCCAGATTCGCGCCCTCATCCAACGGCACGGCGTCCACGTCCTGTCCTCCAATTACGTCCTCTACGGCGACATGTCCCAGCGCGTGCTGGACACGCTGGCGACGTTCACGCCCAACCTCGAGGTCTATTCGATCGACGAGGCCTTTCTGGACCTGGCGGACTTTGCGGACCGCAACCTGGCGGACTACGGGCGGACGATCCGCGCGACAGTCGCGCGCTGGACCGGTCTCCCCGTCTCGGTCGGCATCGCGGAAACAAAAACCCTCGCCAAGCTGGCCAACCACATCGCGAAGTGCGTCAAGGACACCGGTGGCGTGTTCGACCTGATCGCCGTGCCGGATCGCGAGGCGTTGCTGGGAAAGGTGCCCGTGCAGGAATTGTGGGGCGTGGGGCCGAACATCGCCCGCCGCCTGCAGGCCGCGGGCGTTACGACGGCGCGCGCGCTGCGCGACGCGGACGACCAGTGGGTGCGGACGCAGTTCGGCGTGACGGGGTTGAAGACCGTGCACGAGTTGCGCGGCATTTCCTGCCTGCCGCTGGAGGAGTGCCCGCCGTCCAGGCAGAGCATCGCGGTTTCGCGCTCGTTCGGCCGGCCGGTCACGGCGCCGGGCGACATGCGGGAGGCCGTGGCCACGTACGTGACGCGGGCGGCGGAGAAGCTGCGCGAGGAGCGGCTGGCCGCCGGCGCGCTCACCGTCCACCTGAC
>MHEU01000028.1:19334-24970 GCA_001805245.1 Nitrospirae bacterium RIFCSPLOWO2_02_FULL_62_14
ACCATCGAGCTACCCGTGGCCACGGACGCCTCGGCGGAACTGATCCGGCAGGCGCTGGACCTCCTGCCGCGCCTCTGGCGGGACGGCTACCGGTACAAGAAGGCGGGCGTGCTGTTGACGGCGCTGGTGCCGGCGGGCGAAGTGCAAACCGGCCTGTTCGACGGGGAGGATCGCGCGAAGGTCCGCCGGTTATCGGCCACCCTCGACCGCCTCAACGCCAAGCTCGGCGCCGACACTCTGCGCTTCGGCGCGACCGGGCAGCGGCAGGGCTGGCGCACCAAGTTTGCACATCGTTCTCCGGCCTACACGACCAACTGGCACGACCTGCCGCTCGTCCGGGCCTCCTGACGCCCCGCCGCTGGCGACGGACGGTCCACGTTCATTTCAACAGGCAGACTCAGAGCGCCTTCGTCACCGATGCGAACGGAAAACCCATCGGTAGTGACGGCCTTCTGGTTCGCATGGTATACGTTTCATCCGTAGACAGAGACCTATGCAGCCAGCACGCCTTACAGGGGGACCTTATGAAGAACGCCGATTCCGGCCGGCCTGCCGCCGAGCCATGCACGACTGGAGCAGAAGAAGACTCGCTCCAGGAGGAAATCAGAAAAGTGGCCTACCAGATTTACTGTGAATCAGGCGGCCATTCAGGAAATGAACTTGAGCATTGGTTGCTCGCTGAGCAGGTCGTCCTGGCTCGGCGGAAAGGCACCGCGCATCCCTCAAGCCCCCCCGTTAGGCTTGATCCTCGTTGAGACACGGATAACCTAGGAGACCAGTCTCGTGTCAGGGGCCGTGTCAGGGGTCAGGCTTTGATAGCTTACTTTCTTCGCGGAAGACACTGGGGACATTCAGAATTTTGTGAGCCGCCCGCCGATGGCGACGGACGCCCCGAGTGCCCCACCCCACGATCCGGCTCACATGCCCTCGCCTAACCTTCGTCGCTGAAACTGTTCAGAGACTTGACCGGCTGACCCGGCTGAGTGGCTTCCTGCAAAAGGTGCGATGGGACAAATGCCAGGCCTGCGATGGCTGTCGGTACGACGGCGCTGGCGATGACGGCCGCGACCAGGAAGGAATATTGTTCCGGCGTGACGATGCCGTGGGCGAGTCCATAGAGCGCCGAGATGGTGCCGAAGGTCAGTCCGGTGGACATCAACAGCGTGTAGTACCAGCGTTCCTTGCGCTCCTGCCGGAAGAGGCCGATCACGGGATAAAGCCCGAAGATTTTCGCCGCCACTTTCCCTCCCAGGAGCGTGAGAAAGACCGCCGGGGCCGTCAGCAGGGCCGGCACCGAGACGAGCGTGCCGGCGCGAATAAAATAAAACGGCGTGAGAAATCCGATCGTGAGCGTCCGGAGCCGGTAAATCCACTGGACATCTCTCGCAGCATTGCCGGCCAGCGCCATGCCGACCAGATACGCCGGCAGCACGGCTTCGCTGCCCGACCACAGGGCCAGCGTGCCCAACCCGAAGAGTACCAGCACCACCCATTTCGTCCTGATGGCGGCCGTGCGATGGGCATACTTCTGCGTCAGCCAGCCGGTCAGGGTCGGCAACGAGATCAGGACCACGGCGCTGGCCGCGACGAACACGACGGTTTTATAGGTGAACGGTGCGAACAGCAGGCCGAGGACGATCACCGTGGCCAGGTCGTTGATGAAGCAGGCCCCGAGAATGCCTTTTCCGTACTCCGTCCTGTTGAAGCCGGTTTCGAGCATGACGGCGTAGACCACCGCCATCGAGGTGGTCGAGAGCGCCACCCCGCACAGCCAGCTCGCATCGGCGCTCCAGCCCAGCCCATAAAATGCGAGGGCCGCGCACCCGAGAAACGGCGCCAGGAACCCTACGAGCCCTACGGTGTTCACCTCGGCCAACTTGGACCGCAGGACGTCCGGATCCAGCTCGGCGCCGGCCAGGAAGGTCAGGACGACGGCTCCGGCAGAGGCGAGAAACCGCACCCATTCGGACTGTGCGCCCAGCACATCCCCGAGCTCGAGCCACCCGGCGACGTAGGCGAACAGGACGCCGGCGCAGATTTCCACCAATGCGATCGAGAGGTCGAGCCGGTTGGCGATGAGGGCGGAAAGCACGGCAACGGCAAGCCACAGGGATGCGGTCAGAAAGATGTGTTCCATGCAGGAGTCCTCCGTTCGGTTGAAGGCACAAAAAAACCGCCTGGCAGCGGTTGCCACGTCATGGGTGACAACTCCCCGCTCCGATGACCGGTAGCGTAGGAGTCATCAGCCCGGCCAGGGCGGTTACCCGGGGGACTCCATCCCCTGTGTATCTGTACTATACGAGAACCGATTCGCCCGATTCAACCACGACGACGGACGATCGGATTGCTTTCTTCCCCCACCCCCGGGCGGACGGTCATTCCTTCCGAACTATTTTCTTGATTGCTGCTCCTGGCAAGCCCATTATTTCAGAAGATGACAGAGTCTACGTGTGGACACAGATGAAGAGGGAGAGAATCATGCGCTGGATGCATCCTGCCACAATGCTCATTGCCGTCCTGGGATTGCTGTGGGGACTCCATGGCTGCAGCGTCCCGCCGCTGATGCATCGGGGCGGAATCATGGTGGACAGCTGGGCCGAGGTGAAGATCGACAACGCCTCTGTCGCCGGCATCCTGGCTGCGTTCAACCGGGCCGAGTCTGCCCTTCAGGCCGGCAAGCTGGACGAGTTAATGGATCTCTATTCCAACGGATACAGCTATCACGGGCTGACGAAACAGGAGTTGCGAAAGATCTGGGAGGAACTCCTGCAGCAGCATCGGGAGTTCAGAAGCAACCATATTCTCTCCCGCTTTGTCGCAGTTCCGGGTGAACCGCAGAGTGCCGAGGTCACCTGTTCGGGGAGCCTGTGGGCAATCTCCAAGGAGACCGGGGAACAGGTCAACATCGACAGCTGGTACGGTGAAGTGCATCATATGGTCAACGAGAACGGCATGTGGCGCGTGCGCGGGCATCGCGGGAAGGCTCCCAAGACTCAGGTGTTTGGCGCCGCGCCGCACCCTTTCTTTTAGCCGGGGAGAACACGGGAATATTCGGCATCTTGCGAGGCGCCCGCCGCTGGCGACGGACGCTCCTTTCCCACACTCCCAACGCAAACCTTGACACCTTCCAGACGCTCGGTCTAGCCTTGCCTCCGTAGGCATGCGTACGGCCTTCCAAGACTGATGAGAAAACGTGTTCTGCCGTTTCTCCAGAACGATGCCTTTGCACTTTGTGGTGTCATGGTCTTGACAAATCAAGTCAGGAATGATGGAGTCCGCCCATTATTTTGCAGCCGGCGATCCAGCCACACTCACTAGCATGAAACTACTTCTTGCAGCCATCGTGGGCACTATCGGCTTTGTCGCCGCATTTTATTTACTGTCACGATTGGATCTGCGGAACCTGACATCCTCGTTCAAAATGTCCGTGCCTCTCGATGTCATCACCTTCCTGCTCAATCTCTCGCTCTTGTTCATCTCACTGGTGGCGCTATTCGTAGCGCTGGCAGCTTTCAACGTTGCCAGAGAGGCAGGCAACGAACAGCGAGCCGCTCTCGACGCCAGCAGAAAGGCGATTGAGTCTGTCGTCGGCACGGCTCAAAAACAACAACAGCTGTTAGACGAGAATCTTAAAATTGCTTCCGCGCATCTCGAATTAGTCCGCCAGCAGCAAGAGGAAGAAATCCGCAGGCTCGCCCAGAAGCCCAAGTTTGAGTTTGCGCTCGGCTCAATCCCGGAAGACGCACTGAGTAAAGTGCGCATCCGGGTGCGGGCGAATGAACAACGTGTCGTGGAACTCGTGCTGAGCGTAAAAAATGTTGGTGATGCGACCGCGCGACGTCCCATCTTACGCGCCTCAGCGACACCAGCCAACGTGGCCCTGAGTGAACACGGTCAAGGACAGCGCTCAAAGGACCCAAACATTCTGCAAATCGGCGGCTTCTCTGTTATGGATATGCCACCTTATAACACCTCTCAAACGCCATCTCGGTATGCCATAGATGTCTTCGCGCCTCCCAACCTCAACACATTTTCTATCATGTTCAGAATGTGGGGAGAAAATGCACCGAGTCATGCGGTCACGGGCGAATTTGAGATCATCAACTAGCCTGACGCCCGCCGATGGCGACGGACGGTCTTCACGCCCCTGTTTCGTCTGAGCTATAAGCCATATGCCATAGGCTCTTAGACGATTAGGCCATACGCTCTTCGGTACCCCCTCCCCCTCCCCCACGCGTCCGCTTGACTCCATTTTGTGATCGGCCTACCCTTCCTTCAGCACGTGTTCAGAGTTACCCATCCAAGTGGAATCGGGTAAGGAACACGCGTCACCACTTCAACTCACAAGCCTGAGCATCTGTGCATCTCTTCGGTGGTCGGGCAGGAAGGTAAGTCGCGATGTCGGTTTGGGCGGGCATGGTCATCTATCAACTGAGCCCCGGCAGCAAATCGCGGGCGACAGCCATCTGGAAGGAACGGGTGCTGCCGTTCCTGTCCAAGCAGCGTGATTTCAAGGGCGCGTATTGGCTGGTCGGACAGGAAGGGGATCGCGCGTTCAGCATCGATCTCTGGGACAACGACATCGCGGCGAGCACGTTCGAATCCAGCGGCCTGCACAAGAAACTGGTGGCCAATTTTGGCCTGCTGCTGGCACATGAACCGACGCGGATCCAATGCCAGGCGGAGGAATGTCTCGTTGCCGCGCTTTCCGACGCGGCTCCCGCCTCCGGCCAGCCTGCGGGACCGGCGACACCGCCGAAGGCCGAAGGACTGGCATTAAAACTTCTGGAAACGATCCGAAGCTGGAAACCCAAGTAGAGGGAAAGATAATGGGGACATTCAGGAGGAAGAAAATGGGGATATTCAGAATTGCGTGAGACGCCCGCCGATGGCGACGGACGATCGGATAGCCCGCCTCCCCCACCCCCGCCTGCCCTGAGCCTGTCGAGGGGCGCGTCCGCTTGACTCCTATTGTAGTCAGCTAGGCCTTGCCCAACCTTTAGAAGGCATTGTAACGACCGGAGACGGATCAGGGAGGCTGTGCTATATTCGACTGGGAGGATTAGCACGATGGCGACGACGAAAACACTGTGTCCGTTCTGTGAAAGCCCGTTCGTCACACGAGTCCCGCCTGCAAGCCTGATGGATACGCTCGCGACTCTGATTTCCCTTCACCCTTTCCAGTGCGAGGCGTGCAAGAAGCGTTTCCGGATAAAACAGCAGGGAGGACAGTCCTCCTCGGGCCAGGATCAGCGCCGCAAATCCCTTCGGGTGCCTGTACAGATTCCTGTGACCTTTGAGAGCAACGAGGTCTCAGGCGAAGGAATGCTGACCGACATGTCGTTGTACGGCTGCACGCTAGACACAAAGCAAAACCTCCGGTCAGGGCTCGTCATTAAATTGAATCTTCCCGCCAGCACAGCCGGGAAACCCAACAGCACACCGCAGCAGCTCGCAACGGTTATGGGGGTCAACGGCAATCGGGTCGGCCTCAAATTCCTGGCCTATTCTTTTCAGGAACGGGATGCGCTGACTCAAACCGTCACAAAATCCGTGAAGATTTTTGCCCGGGACAAGTAAATGGGGACATCCCTCATGTAGCCGCCCGCCGAGGGCGACGGACGGTTCGCACGCCC
>MHEU01000029.1:0-5069 GCA_001805245.1 Nitrospirae bacterium RIFCSPLOWO2_02_FULL_62_14
GTCTCCGCAGTTTCGTCGCGAACCTCCATGTATAATGCGGGCCAGGCGCGGTTGTGAGCCTATCGGCGGTTATGATATAGGAGAAACGCATCAATTCACATAGGCGGCTAAGTGGTCCGGCTCGATCATGTCTCCAAGGAATATTGCAGGGGCGAGGCCGGCGTGGCGGCGCTCCGGGACGTCAGTCTGCACGTGGCGGAAGGCGAGTTTTGCGCGCTGATGGGGCCGAGCGGGTGCGGGAAAAGCACGCTCCTGAACATCGTGGCCGGACTCGATCATCCGACCTCAGGCGAGGTGTTTCTCGAGGGACGCCCGACGAGCAACCTGTCCGACAGGGAATGGACCGGGCTGCGGCGATCCCTCATCGGCATGGTGTTCCAATCGTTTCATCTCCTGCCGACGTTGACGGCTGAGGACAATGTGGCGCTTCCCCTCCTGTTGCAGGGAGAGAACGGCCGATCGGTTCGCCGGCGTGCGGCCGAGAGCCTGGCGCGCGTCGGGATGGAACCACGGGCGCGGCACCGGCCCGGCGAACTGTCCGGCGGCGAGCAGCAACGGGTGGCGATCGCGCGCGCGCTGGTCCACCGGCCGCGCCTGCTCCTGGCGGACGAGCCGACCGGCAATCTGGATTCGCGCAATGGCGCGGACGTCATTGCGTTGCTGCAGTCGCTGTCGAAGGAATTGAAGCAGACCGTCCTGCTGGTGACGCACAGCCGGGAAGCGGCGGCGGCCGCCGATCACATTCATACGATGCGGGACGGTTATGTGGAAAGCTGAGAGCTGATGGCATATAGCCTATGGCGGAGCGCTGATAATCCGAACTTCCTGCCATCTGCCATAAGCCATTCGCCATATGCTCTGATCTGAGGAACCCATGGACCTTTCAGTCACCATCGCCGGCGTGCGCTTTCCCGCCTGCATGATGAATGCGGCGGGCGCGTTGTGCGTCACACGCGAGGAATTGGAAGCGCTCGGCCGTTCGCGCTCGGGCGCCATCGTCACCAAGTCCATGACGGTCGAGCCGCGCCAGGGCAATCCGGAGCCGCGGTATTACGGATTCCCCGGCGGCTCGATCAATTCCATGGGCCTGCCGAATCTGGGCTATCGCGCCTACGCCGCGCTCATTCCGGAACTGAAAAAATTCGGCAAGCCGGTCGTGGCCAGCGTGGCGGGTCTCTGCGAGGACGATTTCATCACGATCGCGGAGGCCATCAACGCCAGCGCGCCGGACCTTATCGAAGTCAACCTGTCCTGCCCCAACATTCCCGGGAAACCGCAGATCGGCTACGACCTGGAGGCGTCGGAGCGGCTGATGAAGCGGGTGAGGAAGGTCATCACGGTCCCGATGGGCGTGAAGCTTCCGCCGTATTTCGATCCGGCCCATCACGAACAGACGGCGAAGGTGATCGAACGGGTCGGCGTGGATTTTCTCTCGCTTATCAATTCGGTCGGCAACGGGCTGGTGGTGGACCCCGAACGCGAGACCGTGGTGATCAAGCCCAAGGGCGGCTTCGGAGGACTGGGCGGCCCGCTCATCAAGCCCGTGGCGCTGGCGAACGTGCGCGCCTTCTGGAAGCAGTTCAAGGGGCGTCTGCCGATTATCGGCACCGGAGGGGTCGTCTCCGGAAGCGATATTTTCGAGCATCTCCTGTGCGGGGCCACGGCAGTCCAGGTGGGAACGGTGCTGGTCGAGGAGGGGTTGGGCGTGTTTGACCGGCTTCAATCCGAATTGGCGGCTCTGCTGGACAAGAAAGGGTACTCGTCGCCTGCCGCCTGCATCGGCAAGCTCAAGGAGCTCTAATTGGATGTCAGAAAGTCATCAAGTTTTCTTTCCAGTCATCAAGTCCCTAAAGTCGTAAAGTCTTCAGGTCATTTGGACTTTATGACTTGACGGACTTTCTGACTTGATAGACACGAACCCAGTAGGACTTTACGACTTTCGACTGCTTGCGGAGTCTAGTTAGGAGAAAAAACTTTTCGGCAGCAGGCGAAGCATCAGCGCCTGGCGAAGCAGTTGAGCCACGTTACGCACTCTGAGTCGCCGCATCAAATTGAACCGATGGACCTCGACGGTCCTCACGCTGATCCCAAAATGGCGGGCGATTTCCCGGTTCGTCAGTCCCTCTGCGACAAGATGGAGAATTTGCTTGTGCCTGGGCGTGAGGGCGGGAGAGCCCTTTTTCCTGGTCGAACGCCCCCCGCGGTTGTGTCTCGGTGTCGCACGCGGCATTGCAGCATCCTTCGTGGCGGATAGGTAATCACTCTAACACGCGAACTCGTACCGGTAAATAGGCAATCTTGCTGAAGGCACTCGAGCGTTCCATATGTTTCATGCACTCCGAATAATCGCCCGCTCTCATGTGATGGAGCGGCCCGTCCGCACCGCCATGACCGTCCTGGGGATCGCCCTCGGCGTGGCGGTTTCGGTGGCCATCCGCACGGCAAACGTGGAAGTGCTGAAGTCTTTTGAAGAGGCTGTCCTGACGGTGGCTGGCCGGGCGAACCTGCAGGTCTCCGGCGGCGAGCTGGGTCTCGATGAGCGTGTGATTGCCGCACTCCGGAGCCGGCCGGACATCCTGTCGGCCTCGCCGGTGGTGCAGCAATACACGCAGGTGGCGGCGGGATCGCACCGCGGCAAACCGTTGACGGTGATGGGCCTGGACCTGCTCGAGGCTGCCGATCACCGGGCGTTTCGCCTGCGAACCGAGACAGGCGCGGAGCCGGCGCTCGATCCGCTGCTGGAACCGAACGCGGTGTTCGTTGGCGCACGTCTGGCTTCCGAATGGGCGCTTTCGGCGGGCAGCGAATTAGAACTGTTGTCCGGAACCGCAACGCACCGGGTGGTGGTGCGCGGGGTGGTCGAGTCGAGCACCGGGGTTCGGACGGCATGGGAGCAGTTGGCGGTCATGGATATAGCCGCGGCGCAGGCGCTGTTCGGATCGGTCGGCAGGCTTGACCGGATTGACCTGATCACGGACCCGGCTCGTTCTGTATCGGCGGTCGCCGCGGCGATCGCTCCGCTGCTGCCTCCGCCGTTGACGGTCCATCGCCCGGCGCATCGCAACGAACAGGTGGAGCGCATGGTCCGGTCGTTTCAGTTGAACCTGGCGACATTGAGCGGCGTCGGCCTGCTGGTCGGCTTGCTGCTGGTCTATAACACGATTGCCTTCTCGGTGGTCCGGCACCGCCGGGAGATCGGCATTCTGCGCGCGCTGGGACTCTCGCGTTCCGGCATCGCCGCGCTGTTTGTCGGCGAGGCGGCGGTGATGGGATTGGTCGGCGGCCTGGCCGGAACCTGTTTCGGGGTCCTGCTGGCGAACCGGCTCGTCTCGTCGCTCAGCCGTACAGTGACGGACCTCTATGCGCCCGTCAGCATGGCGTCCGAAACGCTTGCCTCGCTCACCCCCGCCTTGCTGGTGGAGGGCGGGCTCTTCGGGCTGGTGGTGGCGATGCTGGGCGCGCTGGCGCCGAGCGTGGATGCGAGCCGGACGGCGCCGGCGCGGGCCCTGGCCCCCGGCGAGTATGAAGATGCACAGACCCTTCGCACCGGCTCCCTGGCATGGTTCGGCGTCGGCAACCTCGCCCTCGCCGGACTGCTGGCTTTGCCGGGACCGGTGGCGGGGCTTCCCCTGTTCGGGTACGCCTCCGCATTTTTTCTGTTGCTGAGTTTATCCTGCCTGGCTCCGCTGCTGGTCTATGGCGTGGGGACGTTCGTGACGGGGAGCGGCGCGGCGGAGCGGCGGAGAGTCGGTGCGCTCGGCCTGATTGCCGCCGAGCAGATTGCCCGGGCGCCGGGCCGGAACGCCGTCACCGTATCGGCGCTCATGGTCGGCATTGCGATCATGGTCGGAGTGGGCATCATGATCCAGAGTTTCCGGCAGACGGTCGAGATCTGGATCAACCAGACGGTCATGGCGGACCTGGTCGTGGCCCCTCCGGATTGGCTGGAGGGCGAAGCCAGCGGCATGCAAGCCAGACGGATGCCGCTGGGCTGGGCGGCGAGGGTCGCGGCGATTCCCGGCGTGGCGGCGGTGGATACCTATCGCGACCTGACGGTCGAGCTCGACGGCCGGCCTGTGTCATTGGTTTCGCGCAATCTCCAGGTGCATGCCGAGCGCAGCCGGTACCTGTTTACGGACGGCGATTCTCCGGACGTGTTGTCCCGAACGGTGGCGGCGCGCGGTGTCGTGATTTCGGAAGTGCTGGCGGGCCGCCTGGGCCTGCAGACCGGCAGCACGCTCGCGCTGATGACGCCGGCCGGAGAACGGTCATTCCCCGTCACCGGGGTGTTCTATGATTATGCGACCGACGGCGGGAAGCTGGTCATGGACCGGTCGCTCTACCGGACGCTGTGGGACGACGATACGACGACCGTCATCGCCGTGTATCTGGCGCCCGGAGCCGATGCCGGCTTGGCGCGGCAGCGGTTGGCAGAGACGATGGCGCAGGTCGGGCGGATCGTCGTCATTAGCAACGCCGAGATCAGGCGGGAGATCCTGGCGATTTTCGACCGCACGTTCACGGTCACCTATGCATTGGAGTTCATTGCGGTCGCGATCGCGCTGCTGGGCATCGTGAACACGCTGCTGACCTCGGTGCTGGAGCGGCAGCGGGAGATGGCCACGCTGCGGGCGATCGGGGCCAGCGCCGGCCAGATTCGCCGGCTGGTGCTCTGGGAGGGGCTGTATCTCGGCCTGCTGGGAGCCTGTCTCGGCGTGATCGGCGGCGTCGCGTTGTCGCTGCTATTGATCCACGTGATCAACAAGCAGTCGTTCGGATGGACGATTCACTTCCAGTTTCCAGCGTGGCTGGTGGTCGAGGGCGTGATGCTGGCGGTCGGTGCTGCGCTGATTGCCAGCTACCTGCCGGCGCTCTGGGCGGCCAGACAGCCGGTGGTTGACGGGTTGAGGTACGAATAGCGGCGGATGTTGCGCCAGTTATACCTGTTGAGCCCGTTGGCCCTTACGGGCTTAACTGGCTCAACAGGCCCAACGAGCTTAACCCGCATAATTCATGATAGCTTCTACTGCAACCGCCGATACGCCGCTGCGACAAGCCTGGCCGCCGGC
>MHEU01000029.1:5189-14567 GCA_001805245.1 Nitrospirae bacterium RIFCSPLOWO2_02_FULL_62_14
CAGGCTTGAGCGTTGTTCGCCGGTTGGTAGTCCACTTCAATCTCAAACCCCAAATCCGTGATCATCTTCCAGGCGTCCGGAGCCAGCTGGCCGGGCGTGGTCAGGTAGCCGTTCACGAACAGCGAGTCCGCGGCGTAGAGGGCCAGCGGTTGCAGGGAGCGCAGGTTGAATTCCCGACCGCCCGCGACGCGAATTTCCGTGCGCGGGTGGAGGAACCGGAAGAGACTGAAGATTTTCAGGCACCGCTGCGGAGTCAGCTGCCGGCAGTTCTGCAGCGGCGTGCCCTCGACCGGGTGCAGCATGTTCAGAGGAATCGAGTCCGGCTTCACGTCCCGCAGCGCCAGCGCCAGGTCGATCACGTCTTCGTCCTGTTCGCCCATGCCGATGATCCCGCCCGAGCAGATTTCCAATCCGGCCATCCGGGCGTGCTGTATGGTCGCCAGCCGGTCCTGAAACGTGTGCGTCGTGCAAATCTCCGCGTGGTATGTTTCGCTCGTGTTGAGGTTATGGTTGATCCGGTCCACGCCGGCTGCTTTGAGCAACCGCGCCTGCTGCTCGTTTAGCAGGCCGAGCGAGCAGCACACCTGGATCGGAATCTCCTTCTTGACCGCGCGCACGGCGTCCGAAATCTCTTCGATTTCCCGGTCGAGCGGACTGCGCCCGCTGATGACGACGCAATACCGCTGGGCTTTGGAGGCGGCGGCCCGCCGCGCGCCGTCCAGCATCTGTTCCTTGGAGACCAGGCCGTACCGCTCGATGCCGGCGGTGGAGACGGCGGACTGGGAGCAGTAGCCGCAATCCTCCTGGCATGCGCCGCTCTTGGCGTTCAGCAGCATCTGCAGGCGGACTTTCTTCCCAAAGTAACGTTCGCGGACCTTGAAGGCGGCTGTCAGCAGTTCGATCACGCGCTCATCCAGCGTTGCCAGCACGTCGCGGCACTCGTCCCGCGTGAGCACTTCGTCCCTGAGCGCTTTCTCGGCATAGAGATCGTAGGATGTCATGGAGTCGTGTCCCTTCACACCGTTTCAAATGGCGTTCCGAAGCCGTGATAGGCGACGGAACGGGCTTCGGGCATGCTTTCTTCCGCGTGCGCGGCCGCGCTGGAGGCATCCACCCACGGCAGCGCGACGAATGTGTTCCATGAGCCGCAGCGGCTGCAGCGGCCCGACCACTCCGCGGACTCGTGCTGGCAGTGGGTGCAGCGATAGGGGACCACGACCCGCTTCTTGAATCCCAGGGCCTTCTTGAGCTCCTCCACCGCCAGGTCCATATGCTGCTTGCGCAGGTAGAGATTGGCCATGATCTTGTGGTAGTCGGCCATCTGATCCGAGGGTCCCTCCAGGCTGGAGAGGAGATCGTAGGCCTCGTCCACCATCTCCAGGCGGTAGTAGAGTTTGCCCAGGTAGAACTTCAGGACGTGATTGCGCGGGTCGCGCTGCGAGGCATGCTGGAAAATGCGGATGATCTCGCCGGGCTCGCCCAGTTCCAGATAGAGTTCCTCCAGCCGGTGCAGCAGGATCACATTGCCGGTTTTGTTATAGATCTTCTCCAGAATCTCCGCGGCGCCCCGGGTTTTGCCTTCCTGGATGAGAATCTCGCCCAGACCGATGTAGGCCGGCAGAAACTGCTTGTCCCGCTTGATGGCGGCGCGGAAATAATGGCGGGCCTTGTCCGGCTGCCCCCGCTCCAGCAGGTGGCGGCCCACTTCGTAGGTCAGCCCGACGAGCACGCCGCCTTCCTTCTGCTGTTCGGCTTCCGACAGGTGGGCCTTCATGAGGCGGTGCTGGATGTCCAGCGCCTCGTTCCAGGATTCCAGCCGGATCAGCAGATCGCGCTTGCCCATGAGCGCCGTGAGATTGGCCGAATCCAGCTTGAGAATGTCCCGGAGGACTTGCAAGGCTTCCTCGAAACGCTTGGCGCCTTCCAGATCCCTGGCCAGCGCGAGCAGCACTTCGATGTTGCCGTCTTCGATACTGCGGGCTTTCCGGTGCAGCCGGATGGCCTCCGTGAAGTTTTTCTCGGTCCGGTAGATGTTGCCCAGCCACAACAGGGAATCCACGTGGTTGGGGTCCTGCGCCAGCGCCTTCTGGAACAGGCCGATGGCTTCGCTCGTGCGCTTCGACAGGAACGCGTGCGTGCCTTCACGATGCAGAGTGGTCACTTTTTCCTCGCGGCGGCGCAGGCGCCCGCTCCGCCAGTTCACGATGGCGTGCGCGGTTTCCCGGATGCCGACGATCATGGTGACGGCCGCGGCGCCGAGGGCCATGGAGAGCAGGACCAGCGAGGCCAGGCTGAACTCGTGTCCACCGGCCGAGCTGAAGCGCAGCGTGATGGTGCCGGGGTTCAACTCGCGGAAGTGATCGTAGAGTACGCTGGCGACGATCACGAGAAAGACTGTCAGGAGTAATCGCAGCATACGCTCTCGTTAACCTCGTACCCGCGCCGGACGGGCCCTCGAAGGTCGTGTCGCTGCCTGCGGCGGAAGTTCGTTCTGCAGCCGGACGTGCCGGGCATCCCCCCACAACCGCTCAAGGGCGTAGTGGGCCCGGACATCCGTCCGGAAGATGTGGACGACCACGTCCCCGTAGTCCATCAGGACCCACTGCGACGTTGAAGTGCCTTCGATGCTGAGGGGGTGAACCCGTTGCTGGGCCAGAGTGGCGTCGATATGATCCGCGATGGCGCGAACCTGCCGGTCGGATCCGCCCGAACCGATCACCAAATAATCGGCCACGGAGGTGAGTTTCCCAACGTCAAGCACCACGACGTCCTCAGCTTTTTTGTCGAGCGACGCGGCGGCGATGGATTTAGCCTTGAATTCCGGGACGATAGGGTTCCTCCTGATAGAGCCTGGTGCGCATTATATAGGATTCAACAGGGGCAGGCAACAGCGACGCGACGCTCATCCGGCTGCGAATCCGTCGACGGATGTCCGACGCCGTGATATCACACGGCGGAAGGCGGATGAGTGTGAGGCGGGTGCCTCCCGGCACCGGCACGTCGAGCCGGTCCTGCGTCCGCCGGTCCAGGGATTCGAGCGCCTGATGCGGGATGGGCGGCAAAGGAGGGTGATCGGCCAGTGGCGCGAAGGACGCGCCGGTTCTCGACACGACGATGAAATGGCAGAGCCGCAGCAGGTCCGGAGCCTGCCGCCAGCCTGGAAATTCCAGAAAGGCGTCAAGGCCGAGGATAAACGATAGGTCTGCTTCGGATCCGTAGTGGTCGCGAAGCGCCCGGACGGTGTCGATTGAATAGGACTTCGCCTGCCGCCGGATCTCGATGTCGGCCACGGCGAATGCGGAATCGGCGGCCACGGCGAGACGGACCATCTCCAGGCGGTGCGATGCGGGGGCGAGGCCGTCGTGTGGTTTGTGGGGCGGGTCGCCGGTCGGAATGAACAGAATCTGATCAAGGGAGAGGCGTTCCCTGATCTGGGCCGCAATCGTCAGGTGGCAGTTATGGATGGGATTGAACGTGCCGCCGAATAAGCCAATGCGCATGGGTGAAGGTTGAGGCTGAGGTTAAGGTTAAGTTTGACAGCAGATCGGAGGAACCTCTTTTAATTCATTCCGGACTCAACCTCAACCTGAACCTTAACCTTCAGAGGATCACCAGATTATCCCGGTGGATCGCTTCTTCGTATTCCTGGGCGCCGACGGTTTTCTGAATCTCGGCGGTCTTGAGTCCCTTGATCCGCTTGAGCGTGTCCGCTGAGAAGTTCACGAGCCCCTTGGCGATTTCCTTTCCCTGGCGGTTGGTGCAGGCGACGGCGTCGCCGGCGCTGAAGTCGCCGCTGACGGCGGTGATGCCGGAGGGCAGCAGGCTCTTGCCCCGACGCACGAGGGCTTCGACCGCGCCGTCGTCGAGCGCAAGCTGGCCCTTGACGCGAAGCGTGAAGGCGATCCAGTGCTTGCGGCTGGTCAGCCGCCTGCCTTTCGGCAGGATGAATGTGCCGGCTTCGGCGCCGTCGAACACGGAGGGGAGAAGGCCGGTCTGCTCCCCGCTCATGATCAGGGTCGCCCCGCCGTACTCCGCCACTTTCTTGGCCGCCTGAATCTTCGTGGCCATCCCGCCGGTTCCTTCAAAGCTGTCCGTGGCGCCGGCGCGCCGTTCGATATCCTTGGTGATGTCGGTCACGAGCGGAATGAGCGTGGCGGATGTATTCTTGCGGGGGTCTTCCGTATAGAGCCCCGCCACATCGGAGAGAATCACCAGCACGTCCGCGTCGACGAGGTGCGCCACCTGCGCCGCCAGGTTGTCGTTGTCGCCGAAGCGGATTTCGTCCACGGCGACCGTGTCGTTTTCGTTGATGATCGGAATCACCCCGAATCCGATCAGGGCCGCCAGCGTGTGGCGGGCGTTCATGAACCGCTTCCGGTCCGCCAGGTCCTGATGTGTCAGCAGGACCTGCGCGACCTTCTGCCCCAGCGACTCGAAGGCTTTTTCGTACGCCCACATGAGCCGGCTCTGGCCGACCGCGGCGGCGGCCTGCTTCTCTGGCAGGTTCTTGGGATAGGCCGTGAGGCCGAGCTTCTGGATGCCGGAAACGATGGCGCCGGACGAGACGACGAGCACGTCGCGTCCGCCGGTCTTCAGCGCGGCAATGTCGGAGGCGAGCTGCTCGATTCGTTCGGGGCGCAGACCGGCGCCCCGGGAAGCCACCAGGCTGCTTCCGATCTTGACGACCACCCGCTTCGCGTCTTTCAGGACACGGTCTCGCATGCCGCCCTCAATGTCGCCACCCGCTCGCCCACGTAGGGGACCAGCGTGCCCAATCCCTCGCGCGTGGCGGACGAAATGGCAAAAAACTTGATGCGCTTCTTCTTGCAGAAGGCCTTCAACTCGTCGAGGCGCTTGCCGTTGCCCTTGACGTCGAGCTTGGTGCCCACGACGGCGAACGGGCGCGTCTTCAGGGTGGAATCATAGGCCCCCAGCTCGTGCCGCAACGTCTCGAAACTCGTCACCGGATCGTCGGCCCATTCCGAAATGTCCACCAGGTGGAGCAGGAACGACGTCCGTTCGATGTGCCGGAGAAATTGCGTGCCCAGGCCCTTGCCGGCGTGCGCGCCCTCGATCAAGCCGGGGATATCGGCCACGACGAAGCTGGATTCCTCCCCCCACGACACAACGCCGAGGTTGGGCACCAGCGTGGTGAACGGGTAGTCGGCAATTTTCGGCCGCGCCGCCGAGATGGTCGCGATCAGCGTGGACTTGCCCGCGTTCGGAAATCCGACCAGGCCGACGTCGGCCAGCAGTTTCAGCTCCAGATGGAGCCAGCGCTCTTCGCCGGGTCCGCCCGGATCGGCACGGGTCGGCACCTGCACGGTCGGCGTCGCAAAGTGCGAATTGCCGCGTCCGCCGCGTCCGCCGCGCGCGACGATGTGGGACTGTCCTTCGACGGTCAGATCGGCCAGGATTTCCCCGGTGTGCTCATCCTTGACGATCGTGCCCAGCGGCACGCGGATGACGACGTCCTCCGCGGTCTTCCCGTGGCATCGGGAGCCTCCGCCAGGTTCGCCGTCCTTGGCCTCGTACTGTTGCTGGTAGCGAAGGTCGAGCAGCGTCGTCAGCCGGCGCGAGGCCACCATGACCACGTGGCCGCCATTGCCGCCGTCGCCACCGTCCGGTCCTCCACGGGGCACGTACTTCTCCCGCCTGAAACTGCAGGCGCCGTTGCCACCGCGGCCGGCCTTCACGTGAATTTTGACATCATCAACAAACATGGTGATTCCAATGATCGGAGCTCACCGCTTTAACGCGGCTTCAGGAGGAGAATACAGGAATTAGTTAGAAACTGGAAGAAACCGCGTGAGGATGGGATCAGGAAGAAGGCGGGTAGACGCTGACCCGTCGCCGGGCGCGCTCCCCTTCAAACTTGACGACGCCGGCGATGCGGGCAAAGAGCGTGTGGTCTTTGCCGATGCCGACGTTGAAGCCGGGGAAAAACTTCGTGCCGCGCTGACGGACGATGATCGAGCCGGCCGGCACCGTTTCGCCGCCGTAGGCCTTGACGCCGAGATACTGGGGATTGCTATCCCGGCCGTTTCTCGATGATCCGCCGCCTTTATTTGTTGCCATGGGTTGTTCCTCGAAAAGAGCTTATTGCGTATGGCTTATGGTCGGAGTCTTCTTTGTTCCTGCTATTCGCTATATGCTACCAGCTATAAGCTCCGGTTCCGCTACACCGTGATGTCGGTGATGCGAAGCTGCGTGAAGCCCTGCCGATGGCCCTTCGTGCGCCGGTAGTTCTTCCGACGGTGCTTCTTGAAGATCGTCATCGAACGGGTGCGGCCCTGATTGACGATTTCCGCCGTCACCGTGGCCTTGTCCACCCAGGGCTTGCCGACCTGGAGGCCCTTGTCGCCATGAACGAGGCAGACCTGCTTCAGCTCGATGGTCCCGCCGACATCCCCCGGAAGGGACTCGACCTGGACGACTTCGCCGGGCTGAACCCTGTATTGCTTGCCGCCTGTTTGAACGATCGCGTACATCTTTTTCCTTCTGACAGGATGTTGAAAAAGCCCGCCAGCTTTGTTCTCGCTTGCTTGGAACCTCAACGTACCGAAAAACGTACGCCTCGGTCCCTCGCTCGCTGCGGCCGCGCTGGACGGCCTTTTTGACCATCCTGCGAACTAAGCGCTTGTAATGCTTACGGTGACTGGTGGGCCTGAAGTGACTTCACTAGTCCGTTAGCGAGGTATTTTGTAACACAGGCCTTTTCAGAGTGTCAAGCGCACGAGGGTAATCAGAAATAAGAAGCTTCGCGGCACCTTGCGGCAGGGTCCCCGCTCCTCTAGCATGAGAGGTGACCACGATGCCCTGCTAAGGCAAGAGAGGATCAATATATGAGAATGCCTGCCCGGCATATGCGCAGTCAGACGGAATTAAAGGGACAGGCTACTTATTTGGAATGAGTGCATGCGATGAACGGGCGCTGGTGGAATGTTAAAAGCTTTGCGCGGTAATCGGCTGATCGGAAAAGAGAATTGTTCCTTATTTGCGACGGAGAACTGATTCAGCTATTGTAGTGAGCGCATAGGTAGTGCAAGGAGGCGTACACATGAGCCCCAAATTGCTTGAAATCCAGCGTAAGGCAGTCGGTCTGCCCGTGAAGGATCGGGAAATGCTCGCTGAGCGGCTGATGCGAAGCGTCAATCGTGCTCCGTTGACACAGGTTGAGGAAGCGTGGGTGAAGGAAGCGGAACGGCGATTTTCAGCCTGGCGGCGCGGCGAGCGGGAAGGTGTCCCGGCTGAGCGGGCGTTCAAGCAGATTCGCAGAAACCTCGGCTAGCGAAAGTCAGAAAAGTCCAACTTATGGCCAAGCGCACGCATAAGCGAAATGGCGAGAAACTTGGAGTGGCAATCGGACTGGCCGTTCTCTTTGGCGTTGCGGGGACTGGCCATGCCGGTGATCGGTTCACTCTGACGCTGAATGGCGAAGGGGTGAAAGACAGCAAGACCGGCCTGGTCTGGGAGCAGGCGCCGGATAAGGAGTTCGATGTCTGGAGTGCGTCCGTGGCGCGGTGCGCGACTAAAACCGTTGGCGGTCAGAAAGGCTGGCGGGCGCCGACAAAGGACGAACTGGCCACGCTCATCGATCCTGACCGTAACGATCCCTCGCTGCCGGAAGGCCATCCGTTCGCGAATATCCGTTCGGACATCTTCTGGTCCTCGACGCCGCATCCAACGGACGACATTCTGGCCTACTATGTGAGCTTCTTTACGGGGAAGGTGATTTCGGATCAGAAGTCACAGACTAGGCGGATGTGGTGTGTGCTCGGGAAAAAGTAAAAACAGCCGTCAGCGTTCACGGAAAGCGTTTAGCCGGTTGTACCGGTTAAGCCCGTAACGGGCCCAACGGGCTAAACAGGCCGAACGGGCTCAACGTCCGGTAGCTTTCTCAGAGCTGATTCAACTGAAAACGGTAGTAGAGCCCCTGCCCGTTGCCTTCCAGAAGATGAGTCGGCGCCGTGACGGAGCCGCCTTGCGGGGCGAAGCTGCCCCGGTGCTGCCCCACCACCAGTTTGGCTTGAAGCCGCGGTAGATTCGCCAGCAGTTTCTCGTCCGTTTCGGGACCGACCCGGCCTGCCATCGACAGGAGACCGAGCGGATCCTCGAGCCTTCGGATCGGATCGGACGTGGCGATGACGATCACTTCGCTTTGCCCGGCCTTGTCGTTGAGAGAAAACCATCCCCGCACGCTGTTGGGGGCGGGGAGCCAGAGTTCCGTGCCGGCCAGCACCGGATTTTCTTGTGGAGTGACGGCGGAGCTGGGAAACAGCCGGGTCACTTCGCCGGATGACGAGACGCGCAGCACATAGATGTACGTCGTGTCCTTCGGTTTGACGTAGACCGCCATGCGATCGCCAGGCAGCAGCGAATCGCCCTGTTTCAGCACAGCCGGGGCGCCCTGCTGGTCCTGCCTGAGCACGCCCAGATGAAGCGCCACGGTCGGCATCAGTGCGGCTTTGGCGACGGGCCAGCCAAACCAGCCGGCTGCCGGCAACACCACGAGCAGCACCCCTGCCATCAGCGCGGCTGACGGGAACGATTTCCTGCCGCCTTTTCTGGATTTTCTGGTCCTGCCCTCTTCCTCGTCCTGCTCGGCCGGCTCGCTGATCTTGAGTGCAAGGCCGCCGGTTGAAAAGCCGGGCGTCTCCTGGACCGGCGCCTTGGGAGCGGCTTTGGGCGCCGGCGTGGCAAGGCGGGGAGTTGCCGGGGCTTTCGGCGGCTCGGCGGCTTGAGGCTGCGTAAGCGCTTTCTGCAGCGCCTTCTGCATCTCGGTTCCGCGGGGATAGCGGGTGCTTGGATTTTTCGACAAGGCTTTCATGACCGCGTTGCTGAGCGCGGGTGGAATGACGCCGGGACGCACGTCCGCCGGCGGCACCGGGGTGTCGGGAGCCAGCGCCGCCGTCATGATGGCAGGCAGCGAGTCGCCGGAAAATGCCTTCTGGCCGGTCAGCAGTTCGTAGAGAACGACTCCAAGCGAAAACAAATCGGACCGCCCGTCCGCGACCTCTCCGCGCCACTGTTCCGGAGACATATAGTGGGGCGTGCCTAGCAGGGTTTGCGCCTGGGTCATGTTGGCCCCCTGCAGCCGCGCGACGCCGAAATCCACGAGCTTCGGGGTCAGGGAGTCCACGTCCACGAGAATGTTCGCCGGTTTGATGTCGCGGTGTACGACGCCGGCCTGCGCCGCGTAATCGAGCGCGTTGGCGACGTGGCCGATCAGTTCGACCGTGTCCTGAAAGCTGAGAATTTTCTTCGTGTGCAGCGATCCCAGCGGGACGCCCTGGATGAACTCCATGACGATGAACGTCCGGCCGGTGGCCGGATCGTCGTCCACGTCGTAGACCGAGACGATGTTGGGGTGCTTGA
>MHEU01000029.1:14600-14878 GCA_001805245.1 Nitrospirae bacterium RIFCSPLOWO2_02_FULL_62_14
GCTGGAGTTCTTCGCTGGTCGCGGGGTCCTTGGGATCCGCCAGCAGCACCTTGATGGCGACGTCCATCTCGAGGCGCACGTCCCATCCGCGATAGACCACGCCCATCGCGCCCTGGCCGAGGATGCCGCGGATCTCGTATCTGCCGATTTTCTGCGGTTGGTCTGCCATAAATTAGCAGGATGTTGAAAAAGACCGCCGGCTGCGTTCTCGCCTCGCTCGGAGTCTCAACGTACCGAGAAAACCTACTGGAGGCAAAATAACTATCCGCTCGCATGTG
>MHEU01000029.1:14892-30533 GCA_001805245.1 Nitrospirae bacterium RIFCSPLOWO2_02_FULL_62_14
GAAGCTTGGTATGTACCTCCTCGCCCCTCGCGTGCTGCGGCTTTGCCACGGGAAAGGTGCGCGTCCTGGCGCGCACGGGGCGGGTGGGTGCAACGAGGCCTTTTTGACCATCCTGCGGGAAGTCCTAAGATGCTTGCGAGCTTATTCATCTCTGTTCGGATACGCACGGATTTTTCAGTCCATAAGCGGCGCTACCTTACCGATTCTTTTCCGCCGAATCAATCTCAATGTGGGTTCGATATGCGAGAGAGAGTGTGTGTGCAGGGCGTGCCGGTGGACGGTGGAATGCTTGACGGTTCTTCGGGGCCGCTGTTATAGTCCGATCCATTCCGCGATCATCATGCGGGGAGCGTGCTCGATGCTCGAACCCAGCGACAAAATCTGGATGGACGGGAAGTTCGTCAAGTGGGCGGACGCGACCGTGCACGTCCTGACCCATTCCCTGCATTACGGGCTCGCGGCCTTCGAGGGCATCCGCTGCTACAAGGGCAAGGGCGGCTCCGCCATCTTCCGCCTGACGGAGCACGTGGATCGTCTGTTCGAGTCGGCCCACATCTCGATGATGACGATGCCGTACGACAGAAAGCAGATCTCGGAAGCGATTGTGGAGACCGTGCGCGTCAATAAACTGGAGGCCTGTTACATCCGTCCGCTGGCCTACATCGGCTACGGCGCGATGGGACTCTACCCGGGCGACAATCCCATCCACGTGTCCATCGCCGCCTGGAAGTGGGGAAGTTATCTGGGCGATGAAGGCCTGGAGAAGGGCATCCGCGCCAAGATTTCGACGTTTACCCGCCATCATGTGAACGCGGCCATGGCGCGCGCCAAAATCTCCGGCCACTACGTCAATTCCATCATGGCCAAGCGCGAGGTGAAGGCGGACGGGTATGACGAGGCGATTCTGCTCGATTCGGACGGCTTTGTGGCCGAGGGCACGGGCGAGAACGTGTTCATCGTCCGCAACGGGCGGTTGATCACGACGCCGCTGACGTCCATTCTGGAAGGGATCACCCGCAATTCCGTGATGCAGCTTGCGCGCGAGCGCAACATCCCCGTGGCCGAAGAGCGGTTCACGCGCGATGCCATGTACGTGGCGGACGAAGCGTTCGTCACGGGCACGGCGGCGGAACTGACGCCGGTGCGCGAGTTGGACGGGCGGAAAATCGGCAACGGGAAGCCGGGCCCGATCACCAAGTCATTGCAGAAATCATTCTTCGAGATCGTGCGCGGCGAGGATAAAGCCCACTCGTCCTGGTTAACAAGAGTCTGACCTGCGGAAGTTTAGCCTGTTAGGCCTGTTTTGCTCGTTCAGTCTGATACGGGCTTAACCGGCACAACTGGCCAAACACTTCCCCCAGAACCCAGAAAACTGACAGCTTTTCAGCTATCTACGGTTTCGCCGGTTCGGATGCCGGGGGTGTCGTCGTGCCGGCAGCCGGTGCGTCGTGTCCGGCGTCGCCCGTATGGTCCGGCGTGGCGGAAGACTCTTTCTTGTTCACATCAATGACGGTCGAGGAGAAGGTCCGTTCCTTGGACAGGATGGCCAGGCCGAGGGACGTCAGCATAAAGATGATCGCGGCGGCGATGGTGACTTTGCTGAGGAACGTGCCCGGCCCGCGGCTGCCGAAGACGGTCTGGCTGGACCCGCCGAAGGCTGCGCCGATCTCGGCGCCCTTGCCCGATTGCAGCAGGATGGATGCGATCATCAAAAAACACACCAGCACATGAATCACAACGGCTAACGTATACATCGGGCTCCTTCCACGATCGTGCGCACGCTACTGTCTTGCAGACTGTGTCTGGGAGATGATTCTAGCAAAGGAGCGCGGGTTCAGACAAGCGCTGCCCACCAGCGCGCCATCAATCTCCGCGGTTCCCAGAAAATCGATGATGTTGTCCGGTTTCACGCTGCCGCCGTACAGGATTCGCAGGCGATCGGCGGCGCGTCGTCCCCATTTGCGGGCGAAGCAGGAGCGAATGGTGCGGTGCACGCTGTCAATCTGCTCCGGAGCCGCCGCCTGGCCCGTGCCGATGGCCCATACCGGTTCGTAGGCGATGGCAATGTGCCGGCCGGCCACTTTGGAAATTCCGCGCAACCCGTTCTGCAGTTGACGGAGCACCACGCGGGTCGTCTGCCCGCGCCGCCGTTCGCCCAGCGATTCGCCGATGCAGAGGATCGGGCGAAGCCCGTGCCGGAGCGCGGCCAGGACTTTTCTGTTGATCGCCGCATCGTCATCGCCGAACAGACGGCGCCGCTCGGAATGGCCCAGGATGACGTAGCGGCAGCCCAGCGCCTTGAGCATCGGCGCGGAAATTTCCCCGGTATAGGCGCCGGCGTCCTCCCAATGCAGATCCTGTCCGGCAAAGGCAAACCGGCGCGCGGCCGGCAGGGCGGCCACGGAGAGGGCGGTGAACGGCGGCGCCAGCACGATTTCGACCTTCGCGCTCTGGCGGACCAGTCCGGCCAGCCGCCGCACGTACGCCGCGGCCTCGGCGGCCGTTTTGTGCATTTTCCAATTGCCGACGATCAGATGCCGACGCACGGGACCTCGGATGGAGTGAGCCGGCCGGTTGCGGTGCTCACGCGTCTTTGGCGGGAAGTGCGGCCAGGCCGGGCAGTTCCTTGCCCTCCAGCAGCTCCAGGGCCGCGCCGCCTCCGGTGGAGATGAACGACATGCTTTCGGATTCGCCCGCGCGATGGACGGCCAGGGCCGTGTCGCCTCCGCCGATGATCGTGAGCGCGTAGGCGTTGGCGACCGCGTGCGCGAGCGAGTAGGTGCCGCGCGAGAAGGCGTCCGTCTCGAACAGTCCCATCGGGCCGTTCCAGAGAATCGTCTTGGCGTTCTCGACGGCCTCGCTGAAGAGCTTGACGGAGGCCGGGCCGATGTCCAGCCCGCACCAGCCTTTCGGAATTTCCTGCACCGGCACGAGCTTGGTTTCCGCGCCGGGCTCCCGGCTCGCCGCCACCACGCAATCCACCGGCAGGTAGAATTTCACGCCCCGCGACATCGCGTGCTCCTGAATGCCGCGCGCGAAGTCCAGCATGTTGTCCTCGACCAGCGAACTGCCGATTTCCATGCCCATGGCTTTGATGAAGGTGAACGCCATGCCGCCCCCGATGATGACCTTGTCCACGCGCTTGCCGAGGTTTTCGATGACGCCGATTTTTCCGGACACCTTCGCGCCGCCGAGAATGGCGACGAACGGCCGCATCGGGTTGGCCACGGCGCCCTCCAGGTACTCGATTTCTTTTTTGAGCAGATAGCCGGCTGCGGATATCTTGACGAATTTCGTGACGCCGACGATGGAGGCATGGGCCCGGTGCGCGGCGCCGAAGGCGTCGTTGATATAGACGTCGGCGAGGGCGGCCAGGGCTTTCGAAAAGGCCTCGTCGTTGTGTTCCTCGCCGGCATGGAAGCGCAGGTTTTCCAGCAGCAGGACGTCGCCCGGTTTCATCTTGGCGACGAGCGCCTCCGCCGCCGGGCCGATGCAGTCCGGCGCAAACTGGACTTCCTTGCCGAGGAGACGCTGCAGCCGCTTGGCGATCGGCGCGAGGCTGAATTTCAGATCGGACGGACCCTTGGGACGGCCCAGGTGCGAGCAGAGGATGACCCTGGCCCCTTCGTCCACGGCGCGATTGATGGTCGGGAGCGTGGAGCGGATCCGGGTGTCGTCCGTGATCTGGAGCGCGTCGTCGAGCGGGACGTTGAAGTCGGCCCGGATCAGCACGCGCTTTCCGCGCAGGGTGACGTCTTCGATGGTCTGTTTTTTCAGGTTCATCTTTCAGCTCGAGTCGCGAACTCGTGAAGCGTATCTCGTGAAGCGTGAAGCGTTTGTCGAACGACGAGATGCGAGCGACGAGATATGCATCTCAGGATTTCGATGCCAGGAACTTGATCAGATCGCGCACACGGCACGAATAGCCCCACTCGTTATCGTACCAGGCGAGCACCTTGACCATCCGGCGGTCCGAGACGATGGTGAGCGGAGCATCCAGCGTGGCCGAATGGGGGTCTCCGTTCTGATCGACGGAGACGATCGGGGCCTCGGAATATTTCAAAATGCCCTTGAGCGGGCCCTGCGCGGCCTGCTTGAAGGCGGCGTTGACCGATGCGGCATCGCAATCCTTCTCCACTTCCACGGACAGGTCCACGATCGAGACGTTGGGCGTGGGCACGCGGATGGCCATTCCGTCCAGCTTGCCTTTCAATTGAGGCAGAACCAGATGCAGGGCCTTGGCCGCGCCGGTGCTGGTGGGGACCATCGACAGGGCGGCTGCGCGCGCGCGCCGCAAATCTTTGTGGGGCAGGTCCAGAAGTTGCTGGTCGTTCGTGTAGGAATGGATCGTCGTCATGACGCCGTGCTTGATGCCGAACTGCTCCAGCAGCACCTTGGCCACGGGCGCCAGACAGTTCGTCGTGCAGGAGGCGTTGGACACGATCGTATGTTTCGAAGGATCGTAGTCTTTCTCGTTGACGCCCAGCACGACGGTCACGTCCGGGTCCTTCGAGGGGGCCGTGATGATCACCCGCTTGGCTCCGGCGGACAGATGCTTGCTCGCGCCCTCCCGGTCCGTAAAACGGCCCGTGGATTCGACCACGATGTCGACGCCGAGATCCTTCCACGGCAGTTCCTTGGGGTCCTTCTTCGCCAGCACCTTGATGGCTTTTCCGTCCAGCAGGATCGCATCTTCACGGGCTTCGACCTTGGCCGCGAGCGTGCCGTGCACCGAGTCATATTGAAGGAGATAGGCGAGCGTTTTCGCGTCGGTGAGGTCGTTGACTGCCACGAACTCCAGCGCGGGGTCGCCCAGCGAGGCCCGCAGCACGTTGCGCCCGATCCGCCCGAACCCGTTGATGCCGATCCTGGTACTCATGTGCCGATTGTGCTCCGTTTTCTATGAGGTGGACAAACAAAAAATGCCGGCCGACTCGCGGACCGGCATCGAGGGCTGCATCGTACTGAGGCGACCGCGGGAAGTCAAGGTACAGGCAGTTGAAAAAGGCTGCTGCCTTAGTTTGGACTGTCGAGAATTCTCACCGACTAAGATTTTTCGAATTGTACCATACAGGCTTCTGTTGTCAGCGCCCCATTAAATTTTCCTCTGGCAGCCTTTATCCGTTTTGCTAGTTTGGTTGGGACTTCAATGCCAACGGCAAACTTCTTTTTCCTTTCTCCCCACGAACTCATATAATGCATATAATCATTCAAATTCCAGATAGAACGGATAATGACTCGTTCTTCGTCTCGGCATGCACCTGCCACCTTCCCGTTATCAAGAACCCATTGAAGGTTGAATTCCCATGATGCCAGATCTTTTCGAAATTGGTTTGCCGTCTTCGAGTCCATTCCAATGGATTCATCGGTCGTACCATCAATATCCCCACCGAGTTCCCTAGCCGCCTGAGATAGCGCTGAAATGGCCGAAGGGCTGATTTCTACTGTTACAGAGAACCAAAACCAAATTTCATCAGGATACTGAGGGTCTACGTGGGTTTTAGGTTCGCCCAGCGTGATGATGTGTCCTTCTTCCTGAATCGTTTGCAACAATTTCGTTGCCACCGCTTTCTTGCGCTGCTCGTCCTTTTCTTTTTGTGCAAGTTGAGTTAGGGCTTTACTAACGAGAGTCTCCCCGGAAAATACTCGCTCAAAGAATTCTGTCTCCTGTCTTTGTACAGACGTGAAAACCTTTTCCTTTTCGCGTATTTGGTCTATGACTGCGGAACGCTCGGGCCCTGACGATACTTTTGTTGCCTGTTGTTTTAGGCTTTCGATTTCCTTTAGAAGTTGCGCATATTGTTCTTGGAGTCTCTTATATTCTTCTCCAACCTTCCTTCCTTTAATTCGCTGAGCTAAGTCTTGGACCTTATCAGTGGTGACGGTGGCTTTGATTTTGACGTAGTGGCGCAGGCCGTCGCCGATCAACTCGCGTTTCTTGTCCAAGACTTCGACCTGTAGCACACCGCCGGCAATGGTTTGGATTTCATCCGCGGTCAGTGTGTAGTTCTGGACCTTCGTATAGCTTTCAACGTAGGTGCCGGCTTGTTCCAGAGCCATCTGTTTGGCCTTCTGGAGCGCCATCGCTTCCGCGAAGGAGGGCGTTTCCCCATCACCCATCGTGTAGGTGGCTTCGGCGGTCAGGACTTTCGTTTCGGCGTAAACCGAAATGGGGGCAGCGAGAATGAGCAGGAGGGGAAGGGCGAGGAAGAGTTGAGGCGATCCGGGCATCGGCACCTCAGGTTCTTGGGGGGTCTATGAAACCTGATACACGTGACCGATCGAGGGCGGAGCGATCGTTTTCCGCGTGAAGTCATCCCTGACTTGTTCCAGGTGACGCATCGTTTCTGTTGAATAGTAGGCTTCACCACATTCCGCGCACACGTCAGCTTCCACCGGGACCAGAAGATGGTCGCTGCCGACTTTGATCTCGGCCTGGACTTTGCCGGGCTTAACCTCGCCGCGTTTGCAGATCGTGCATTTCATGGCCGCTTTCTCCTTCTGAAGTCCGCTTCCCAGCGGTTTGGATCGGGCCGATACGTCGTGATGATAATCAACCGTTCTTCAGATTGAACAGGGGCGCAGACAATATGAATCGGTTGTTCTGCAACCGTTCCGCCTAATATCAGGCAACTTGGATATGGCGTATCCTCCAGATAGGTTTCAATGATCTCACCTCTGTCGAGCGCTTGCAAGACTTCATCGACAAGAATCCGGCCAAGGGGTTCGGTGTCCATTTCCATCCGTGCATGATCCGAGAACCGGCAATTGGATAGGCACCGGCGGATATCGGCATAGTCCATACCAAATCAGGGTTGCGGGGGCTGTTGGGCCGGGGGCAGCGGGGTGGATGATTCCACGGTTGAGCCGCGCTTCGTCAGAGTCACATGGATGTCGTCGTCGAAGGTCCAATAGCCGCCGTCCTCGCGGTCGCTCTTCACGCATGAATAGACCCAGAACAGGCACCATCCGTTCCACCACACCCATCCAGACATGCTGCGTTCGATCTTGACGGTGGCCGGTTCGTAGCCGTCTTTCTCGATCACCGCCGTATGATCTTCGCGGCGGTTCAAGTTGACCGTGCCGACCGTGGTCAGATAAACCCTGCCGTCGACCGTGACCGAGGCTTCGCTCGGCTCGGAGAAAATACGGACGGATTGGTGGTCGGAGTGCAGCAAGGAGGCGCAACCCGACAACAGCAGTGCCAGTCCGGCGAGCAGCGGTGCAATAGATGACGGTCGTGCGTGCATGGTGTGCCCTCTCATAGCTTCATGGCGTCGGTGACTTCCTCCAGCGTCCGATGCGCGACTTCCGAGGCGCGCCGGCTGCCTTCGGTGACAATTTCCTCCACGCGCCCCGGTGTTGCCGTCAGCCTGGCCCGGCCTTCCCAGATCGGAGCCAGCCGCCCCACCATGCCATCGGCCACCAGCTTTTTGCAATCGATACAGCCGATCGCGGCCGTCCGACAGTCCCGGCCGACCTGCTCGATCGTCTGCGGGCTCGAGAAAATCTTGTGGAAGTCGTAGACCGGGCAGATATCAGGGTTGCCCTTGTCGGTCCGTTTGACGCGCGCCGGGTCCGTCACCATCGTCTTCAGCTTCTGGCGCACGACCGGCTCGGCGTCGGAAAGGTTGATGGTGTTGCCGTAGCTCTTGCTCATCTTGCGGCCGTCGGTGCCGAGCACTTTCGGGAATTTCGTCAGGTGCTCCTTCGGCTCCGGAAAGACGGGCCGGTACAGGCTGTTGAATCGGCGGGCAATCTCGCGCGTCAATTCCAGATGGGGCAGCTGATCTTTCCCGACGGGAACATAGTCGGGTTTGTACAATAAAATATCGGCGGCCTGCAGCACCGGATAGCCGAGGAACCCGTAGGTGGAGAGGTCCCGCCCCTTGATTTCCTCCCGTTTTTCCTTGTAGGTCGGGTTCCGTTCCAGCCAGGGGATCGGCACGATCATCGAGAGCAGCAGATGCAGCATCGCATGCTCGGGAATGCGGGACTGGATGAACACGGTGGCGCGATTCGGGTCGATCCCCGCCGCCAGCCAGTCGATCAGCAGCTCGCGGTTGAATTCCTTGATCCGCGACGTGTTCTCGTAATTCGTCGAGAGCGCGTGCCAGTCGGCGACAAAAAAGAAACAGTCATATTGTTCCTGCAGCGCTTTCCAGTTCTCCAGCGCGCCCAGCCAGTTGCCCAGGTGAAGCAGTCCGCTCGGCTGCATGCCGCTGAGAACGCGTGATGTGTGTGCGTGTGGCGGCATCGGCGGCTACTCCAGTATGGTCGTGAGAATGGTGCCGGCCATCGCATTGACGAGCGTGCCGGTGATGGTCCGGATCACATGAATCTGGGGGTCGAACATGATCAAGGCCACGATGATCATCATGCCGTAGGGCTCGAGCCGGCTCAAGGCCATGGCCGGCTGCGCCGGCAGCAGGCTGGTCAGGATCCGTCCCCCGTCGAGCGGGGGGATGGGAATCAGGTTGAACGCCATGAGCAGGACATTGATAAAGACGGAATAGAGCGACATGGCGGCGAGTGGCAGCAGCAGCATGCCGAGCAGGTCCGTTCGCGGAGGTTGTCCCGGTTGGGGCGGCCAGGACTCCATGAGCGTGGGATCGACGGCCAGCAGCGCGCTCAGGATCATTGCGCTGGCGACGGCCAGCAGGAGATTCATGACGGGGCCAGCGGCGGCGACCAGCGCCATGTCGCGCCGGGGATTGCGCAGCCGGGCCGGGTTGACGGGAACCGGCCTGGCCCAGCCCAGGAAAAACCCTCCCGGCAGCATGAGGCAGAGCAGCGGAAAGATGACGGTTCCGAAGGGATCGATGTGCGCCAGCGGGTTCATCGTCAGCCGACCTTCCAGGCGGGCGGTGGAATCTCCGTAGTGGTCGGCGACCCAGCCGTGCGCGTATTCGTGGAATACCATGGCGAGCAGCAGCGGGAGCCCCATGTAGGAGATCGTATGCAGAATGTGCGGCAGCGAATTCATCTCAATCTACCTGCACGAACTTGCCCTTTTTGACTTCGATCACGAACAGCTTGCGGTCGAGCGTGCCGTTGGGCCCGAAGGCCGCCGGTCCGCTGAGCACCGGCAGGTCGGGACTGCGCGTGAGCTGGTCGCGGATCGCGCGGCCGGATGTCGCGCCCCGCGTCACGGCTTCGAGCACCAGGCGGGTGGCATCGTATGCCTGCGCGGCGAAGCTCGTCGGGTCCGTCTGATGCCGCAGCCGGTACCGGACGACGAAATCGTGGATCGTCGGATTGGGGCTGTCCGCGAAAAACCCGTCCACGAAGACGTCGCCCTCGATCGTCCGGTCGGCGACGCGCAGCAGGTCCGGCGCATTCCAGGTGCTGTTGCCGAGGAAGCCGACCTTGACGTCGTAGAACAGCAATTGCGAGGTCAGCAGTCCGATCTGGGAAGAGCGTCCGGGAAGAAACACCGCGTCAAAGCCGGGCTCGTAGACGACGCGGGTGCCGCCCTTGCTCATTGGGACGGTTTTCGCGCGTCCGTGGCGCTTGAGATCCTCGGCTTTCAGGCGCCTGATCTGGGCGCCGAAGTCCGTCTCCGTTTCCTTGTACGATTCCACGGCAATGATTTCGCCGCCGAACTGCCTGACCTCCTGGGCGAACAGACGGGCCAGTTCCTGCCCGTAGGTGTTGTCGGGATGGAGAATGCAAAACCGGGTATAGCCCAGGTACTGCACGGCGTAGTCGGCCATGCGGTGCGCCTGCTGGAAGAAGCTGGTCGAGGTGTTGAACAGATAGGTGCCGAGGCGCCGGACGTCGGCCAGCGCGGCCGTGGGGGTCAAAAACGGCGTTTCGGTTTTCTCCGCCAACTCCGCGATGAGCGGAAGGTCCCGCGAGAACAGCGGCCCGATCACGGCCAGCGGCTTGTATTCGGCAATCGCGTCCGACAGCTGGAAGTGCAGCAGGGTCTTGTCGGTTTCGCTGTCGATGACGATCAGGCCGATCGACGTCAGGCCCAGGGTTTCCTTGCCCTTTTCGAGGGCGAGCTTGATGCCGTTGTAGACCTCGGTGCCGAACCGGCTGTGCCGTCCCGACGTGGGGATGATGGCCACGATGACGAACTGGCTGGCCTTGAGGCGGCCCTTGAGAGACTTCAGCGACTCCGTGGCGGTCGGCGCGTAGTCGTGGACCGGGAACCGGTTCAGGAAAATGCGCAGGTTGCGTTCCGCCTGATGGTCCTCGCCTTTCATAGTGTACAACTCGATCAGGCGAATCAGGGCGAGGTCGCCGGGAAAGGTCGTGGGGTAGGTGTCGCGCAGCCGGTGGAGCGCTTTCCGGTCCATCTTGTCCTTGATCAGCGACTGGATCCGCGCCCGCACCTCGGCTCGTTCGTCCTCCGGCGCCAGGTTCAGGTCGTCGAGCCAGGATTGAATCGCGTGCGGGTAGTCGCCTTTCGTGATCAGGATCTCGCCGCTCAGCTTCAGCGCATCGCGTTTGATCTCGACCGAATCCTCGAGGCTGCGCGCTTCGGCGAGGATGGCCAGCGCCTGGTCCGGATTGCCGAGATCGGCATGGGCGGTGGCCAGAAGCAGGCGCGCACGTCCCACGAGGGGGGAGGACGGGTGGTCGGCCATCAATTGCTCCAGATAAAAAATCGCCTCCGTGGCTTGTTTGTTCCTGAGCAGCGCGGTGGCCAACAATAGATATGCGTCGTCCACGTAGCCGGAGTTCGGATAGCCGGCCAGAAACGTTTTGAGCGAGGCGGCGGCCGCGTCGTACTGGTGCGTCTCGATCAGTGCCTGGGTTTGCTCGATGATGATCTGGGCGGCGCGCTCGCTTTGGTGGCCGGGAGGCTCCGTTTGCGCAAGGGCGGTCTCGCCCAGGTTCAGGGGGACGAATACGGACACAAGGAGGAGCAGGGAGGCGGCGTATGGGTGCAGGAGTCTGTCCGACGTTGCCGTTCGTAGCGAGGCGGAGGAGGTGCGGCCAGATGCGAGGCCGCAGGCCTGAAAAAACCGGAGGTGTATTCGCTGGAATACATTGAGGATTTTTTCGGGCCGAGAACAATGCAGATGGCTGCAGATCGTTTGCCGCAGCAGAAAGGTCAATGTCGGACAGGCTCCCAAGCCAGCAGGATTCGGCATCGGTGGTGCATCGGACAGTCGTCCGGCTGCGAAGGCACTATACGAAGGCTTGCACGAATGTGTCAAGGTCGCGAACAGGATGTTGAAAAAGGCCGCCAGCTGCGTTCTCGCATCGCTCAAAGCCTGCGACGTACAGACAAAAAGTACGTCTCGGCTTTTCACTCGCTGTGGCCTTGCTGAACGGCCTTTTTGAACATCCTGCAATCCTTGGCCTCATGAGGTTGTCTTGTGTTGATGGCTTGGCTATAGTCGGTCGCAATTCCAATGGATACGCTCGCGCTCATTGACCGGTATCTCAGCGAATTGCGGATCGAAGGCGGGGTCTCGCGCAACACGCTCGAGGGCTACCGGAACGACCTGGGGAAGTTTCATGTGTTTCTCGCGGCCCGGCGCCTCCGTGACCTTGCGCGCGTCTCGCCGGGCGCGGTGTCGGAGTTTGTCGGGCAACTCTCGCGCGGCAAATTGTCGCCGGCCTCGATCTCGCGATGCGTGTCGGCCCTGCGCGGATTCTACCGGTTTTTGTGCAAAGAAAAATTCGTCCGGGATAATCCGACGACGGATGTGACGACACCGCGGCCCTGGCTCCGGCTCCCCAAGACGCTGTCGATGGATGATATTGACCGGTTGCTCCGGGTTGCGGCGGGGAAGAAGCCGGAGGACCTGCGCGATGCCGCGATGCTCGAGCTGCTCTATGCCACGGGGCTGCGCGTGTCGGAACTCGTCGGGCTCGACCAGGCGCGCCTGAATCTGGAAGTCGGCTATGTGCTTGTCATCGGCAAGGGCAACAAGCAGCGAGTCGTGCCGATGGGGGATCCGGCCCGGCGCAAGCTGGAACGGTATCTGGACGAAGCCCGCCCGCTGTTGCTGAGGGGCCGGACCTCGCCGAACGTGTTCGTCACGCGTCGCGGCGGCAAACTGACGCGGCAGGGCTTCTGGAAACTGCTCCGCGCGCGGGCGCGGCAGGCCCGCATCACGAAGCCGATCTCACCGCACATGCTGCGGCATTCCTTCGCGACCCATCTGCTGGATCATGGCGCAGATCTGCGGTCCGTCCAGGCGATGCTCGGCCACGCCGACATTTCGACCACCCAGATCTATACCCATGTCGAGCGGGCACGGCTCAAGCAGTTGCACCGGGATTTTTTCCCGCGCAAAGCGCGCCGCCTTCGAAGACGTGAACCGTGAGGCGGGAAAAGCGCGACGGGCGCGACTCGCGAGAACTTGCAAGAATCGTTTCGCGCTTGTCTCGCCTTTCTCGCTCGTCTCGCGCGTCATTGCCCGTGAGCGCGGTTGACTTCCCAGAGGGGCCTTGATACCATCCGCAAGTGCTCGGCAATTTTGAACATTCGGGCGGATAGCTCAATTGGTAGAGCGCTGCCCTTACAAGGCAGAGGTCACAGGTTCGATCCCTGTTCCGCCTACCAACATTGACCTTTGCAAATCGATCTTTACGGGGCCGTCGTTCAGCTTGGTTAGGACGCCAGATTGTCAATCTGGAGGTCGCGGGTTCAAATCCCGTCGGCCCCGCCATTTTTATTGTTCACGTAGGTCTGTTGCGGGATTTGAGCCCGCGACCGGGGGTTCCGAAGGGGGTGCGCCCCCTTCGTGGGGAGCATACGAGGGGGCAGGCCCCCTACGTAGGAGCCGGCGAGGCGAGCATCAGGGCCGAGCTGGCGACGGAGCGTGGTTCAAATCCCGTCGGCCCCGCCATTTATTTGGAATGCCCTGTCGTGGGATTGAACCCGCGACCGGGGGTTCCGAAGTGGGTCTGTCCCCTTCGTGGGGAGCGTACGAGGGGGCGCGCGACGCGAGGAATAACGCGCGTCACGTGTGTGCGCGCCGCCAGGCGTCGACGCAGGCGCGCCGGCGAGTTGGTGAGCCGGCCGGAACGGGCCCCACCTTATTCGGCCCCGCCATTTTCTCTCAATACGTGTCGCGGAGTGAGCGTCTGTGACCGTGTCGCGCACATGCGACGCTGAGGCACGGATGCATAGAGGAGCATTATGCCGTCCGGTGCGTTAGGGACCGTTGCGTCGCTCGGAGTCGTATCCAAGCTCGTCCTTCTCGTCCTGTTCGTCTTCTCTGTCGTTTCGTGGGCCATTATCATCGCGAAGTGGCGCGGTTTCAGCGTCTCGGATCGGGAGGAACAGCAGTTCCTCGGCGCCTATGCCAAGACCAAAAGTCGCGATGAGTTGCGGGGCCTGGCCCGCCGCCTGGCGGGCAGCCCGAGCGCGATCGTGTTTCTCGGCATCATGGATCGCCTGGCGCCCGATCGCGACGGCGCCGCAGCGGGGCGTCATGCAGAGACGGAGGAACCGCCGGTCCCGGACCGGCAGTATCTCGAGCGTGTCGTCGGGCACATCATGCAGGGCCAGATTTCGAGGCAGGAATCCTATTTGCCGTTTCTGGCGACCACCGGCAACATCACCCCGTTTATCGGATTGCTGGGCACCGTGATCGGGATCATCGACGCCTTCCAGGAAATCGGGAAAATGGGCACGGCCAGCATTGCCGCGGTGGCGCCCGGCGTCGCGGAGGCGCTGGTGGCCACAGCGGCCGGCCTGCTCACGGCCATTCCGGCCGTCATTGCCTACAACTATTATCTGACGCGGATCCGCAAGTCGGTCTTTCGCGCGGAATCGTTCAGCATCGAGTTCATGAATGCGCTGCCGGCCAAGGGCAAGCCTGCGGAGTCGCGCACATGATGTTCGACACGCGGCGCCGCCGGTTTCTTGCCGAGATCAATATCATCCCGCTCGTGGACGTCGTGCTCGTGCTGTTGATCATTTTCATGGTCACGGCGCCGATGCTCTATCGGGGGATGGACGTCAAGCTTCCTACGTCCAAGAGCAATACGATCAAGCCGGAAGAGCGGCTGGTGCTGACCATCGAGCGGGATCAGAAAGTCTATCTGGACAAGGATCCGTTGAGTCTCGAGCAGCTTGAATTCAAGCTGAAGCAGGCCAAGCAGAACAATGCGGAGGTGTCCATCTATCTGCGCGCCGACCGCGCGGTGCCGTATGGAACGGTGGTGCGGGTCATGGACGAGGTCAAGCGGGCGGGCATTGAAAAGCTCGGCATGGTAACGGATCCCGTTCCCGGCGCGCGAGCCCAGGAAGAACACATTCAGTAGGCGGCCATCGAAGGCACATGACAGCAGGAATCTCCCCAGCATGGCTTGAAGCAGACATTCCGGGGGACTCGTTCGTCCTCGTCAAGCGCATGCTGGCCGTCTCGCTGGCATTGCATCTTGCCGGCCTGGTCGTGGTCGCGAGTGTCCGCTTCACTCCGAAAATCGAGCGGCTGCAGGCCACGCAGGTGACGCTGGTCAGTTTGCCCCAGGCTCAGCCGCAGCCGGCTCCGGCCCCGGTCGAGCCGGCTGCGCCGGCAGCCCAGCCTGCTCCGCCTCCTCCCAAACCGGTCGCACCTCAAGCAAGAGCGAGCGCGCCCATTGCTGCAAAAGTGCTGGTGATGCCGTCGATTAAAGAAAATATGACGATGAAGGCGGCCGATACCCGTTTACGGGATGCCCTGCGAGGCATCGAGCGGCCTCCGGAAGCTCCAAGGCTGGGAGAGTACCGGCCGGCTCCAGTTCCCGTTGCGCCGGTTCCGGCTCCCAAAGCGCAGGAGAAGCAGCCATCGCTCTCCGAACTCGCCAAGCAACTGGAGCAGGTGCCGCGCCCGCAGCCGAAAGCGTCGGTGGCCTCGAAGCCGAAGCCGGCCGCGAAGCCGGTGACGGCGATTCAGGTGTCCGGCGATGAGTCTGGATTGAGCCGGTACCTGGCCATCGTGCAGGGCAAGATCAGCGAGCAGTGGGTGGCCCCGCCAGTGGACGCGGAGAACCGGTCGTACCAGGTCGTCATCAAGTTCCGGTTGCACCGTTCAGGCCGCATCAGCGATGTCACGGTTGAACGGGAGTCGGGGAACGGGTATTACGATGATGCCGGGAAGCGGGCGGTGCTGTCGGTGGGGCCGCTCCCGCCGTTTCCTCCGTACGTGGCCGAGGAGACACTGGAGACGCATTTCAGCTTCACGGTGGGAGAGGAGGTCGGATGACGACATACGCAAATCTGGCGATGAAGACCGTCGCCGGAGTCGCGCTCAGCCTTGCCGGCCTCGGCCTGGCGGGAAGCCTTCCGCAGTCGGATGCCGCGGATGTGTATCTGGAGGCCACGCGGCCTGACTTCCAAAAAATTCCCATCGGGATATTGGGCTTTCATGACGGCGCGCTTCCGTCGCGCCCGGGCAAGGAAGCGGCGGACGTGCTCGGCGCCGATCTCCGCCGGTCCCAGGTGTTTGCCGTCGCCGAGGCCTCGAAGCTGGGCATCGCGTTGAACGGCACGAGCGGCCCGGCCAAGCACAAACTCAAACAGGCGGTCGAGTCGGGCGTCAAAGTCCTGGTCTGGGGCACGATCGGCACGCGGGATCTCGACTACCTCCTGGACCGGTTCATCTATGACGGGGGGGATGAGACCGGCGCCAGCAGGCGGCTGGTCGGGTCCACGGCATTGCTGCGGCAGATGACGCACCGGC
>MHEU01000029.1:30540-33780 GCA_001805245.1 Nitrospirae bacterium RIFCSPLOWO2_02_FULL_62_14
CGAACTGGTCGCGCGCTACACGGGCGAGCCGGGCATTGCGCGGACGCGGATCGCCTACGTCTCGGAGCAGAAGGGCGCTCGCGAGCTCTACGTCATGGACTACGACGGGCATGCGCCCCGGCAAATCACCTACGATGGATTTCTCAACCTGGCCCCCCAGTGGTCGCCGGACCGCAAGTTCCTGGTGTTCACGTCCTACCAGAGCCGCACGAGGCAGAACATCGAGATCGTGGATCTCTCGACGGGAAAGCGCTCGCCGCTGGTGTCGCTGGCGGGGTTGAATATCACACCGGCGCTGTCTCCGGACGGCACCAAGCTGGCGTTTGCCACGAGTCAGGACGGCAACTCGGAAATCTATACGATGGATATGCAGACCAAGGCCTTGCAGCGCCTGACCGTTCATTCTGCGGGCGATCTGTCACCGTCCTGGGCGCCGACCGGAAAGGAAATAGCCTTTACCTCCGACCGTGGCGGCGGCCCTCAGGTATATTTGATGAGCTCGGACGGATCGAACGTGCGCCGGTTGACCTTTGACGGCGATTACAATGCGGCACCGGCCTGGTCGTCCCGCGGCAACTGGATCGCCTATGTCTGCCGGAGCGAGCAGCGGCAGTATAAGATCTGTCTGGTCAGTCCGGACGGGCAGAAACGCGCGCAATTGACCTCGGGGGCCAGTATCGATGATTCTCCGTCCTGGTCGCCGGATGGACGGCACCTGGCGTTCAGTTCGACGTCCGGAGGGAAAACGCAGTTGTTCATGATCAACAGTGACGGCAAGGAGATGGAACAGCTGACGTCCCGCGGGACGCATAACAGTATGCCGGCCTGGTCTCCGGCGGAAATCCAGAAGGTGGATGCACAACCCACGGAGAAGAAGTAATGTCCATACCAACAGAGGAGCGTAATGACATGAAAAAGGCGTACCAGACAGTATGCGGACTGCTGATGGCCGGGTGCCTGCTGGCCTTCGCGCAGGGCTGCGAGAAAACGGTTCAAGGCACGTCGGGCTCGAAAACCACGGAGCAGGGGCTGGGCATTCCGAAGGCGCCGGTCACCCTGCCGGGCGAGGAGCGCGTGTCCGATGACATCGTCGTGGCGAAGGCCGAGCCGGAAGCGGCCCGGCAGCGCACGCAGGAGATGCAGCAGGAGGCTGCTGCAACGGCCACCACGGGGCTGCAGGACGTGTTTTTCGGGTTCGACAAGTGGAACATTACCGATGACGGCAAACAAGCGCTTGCGACGGACGCCCAGTGGCTCAAAACCAACAATGGCAAGGCCCTGACCATCGAAGGGCACTGCGACGAGCGCGGCACGCAGGCCTACAATCTGGTGCTGGGCGAAAAACGGGCCAAGGCGGTGCGCAGCTACCTGGTGGATCTGGGCATCGACGCCAAGCGGTTGACCGTGACGTCCTACGGAAAAGACCGGCCGTTCTGCCGTGAGCGCACCGAAGATTGTTATCAGCAGAATCGGCGCGGGCATTTAGTGCTGCGCGTGAAATAACTGGTGAGAGGTGCCCCCTCCCCATCCCTCCCCCCAAGTGGGGGAGGGGAAGGGTGGGGGTTCGAGATGCGGAATCTAGGGCGCGAGACGCGAGGCGCAGGGTGTGAGATGCCAGATATAGATGCAGGACGGATGCGAGGTCGCGAGGTGCGGGGCGAGGGGAATCCCAACCTCGTATCTCGAACCTCGAACCTGGTTGCGGCGCTGGTCGGCTGTGTCCTGATGACCGTGCTGCTGGCCGGCTGTTTTGCGAAGCAGTCGGATCTGGACAGGCAGGAGAAAGAGCTGTCGGCGAAAATCGCCAAGGACCGCGCGGATCTCGATCGGCTGATCAGCGAAACACGCGCCAGGCTCAACCAGGAAATCGCGACGCTCCGCGAGGAGGAGCTGCCGGCGCTCCGGGGGAACATGGACAAGGGCGCCAACCGGTTCGAGACCATCCAGCGCCGCCTGGATGACGTGGAGAACAAGTCGGCGGCGCGGCTGAACGTAATCGAGAAAATCCAGCACGACCAGGCCAATCTCTTGAAAACGGACCGTGATCGCACGCAGGAGGAGCAGGCGAAGATGGCGGAGACGGTCGGCGCGCTGGCCAAGGCCGTGGACGCGAAACTGGCAGGCCATGCCAAGACCCTCGATCAGCTCAGCCGGACGCTGACGGATCTGTCCGCCAAGGTGGACACCGATGCCAAACTCACGTCGGAGCATCTGGCCGATGTGAACAAAAGCGTCAGCTCTGTGGCGAAAGCGTTGCGGACGGTCGGCGAGGCCATCGAGACGCGGGAAGCGGAGCAGGATCGCCGCCTGGACGAGGTGGCGAAGGCGCTGCACGGCATGGCGGCACAGGCCGGCAAGGTCAAAGAGGGCAAGCCGGCCAAGGGCGGCAAGCAGGCGCCGCGCGCGGGCGATTCGACCGACGTCGGCCCGGCCAAGAGTGCGGTGGCGACGCCGGCTCCGGCGGCCGTGTCCGCCGAAGGGGCGCCGGCCGACGGCGAGGACAAGACCTACGAGCAATCCCTGCAGGCGTTCAAGAACGGCGACTACGAAGGGGCGCGGAAGGGGTTTTCGGACTTTCTCCAGCGCCATCCGGACTCGAAGCTTGCCGGCAATGCTCAATACTGGTTGGGGGAGTGCTATTATGGGGCTAAGAATTACGGGCAGGCGATCGAGGCCTTCGATCATGTGCAACGTTCGTATCCGGACAGCGCAAAGGTGCCGGCGGCGCTGCTGAAGAAGGGGTTCGCCTACGTGGCCCTGAACGATCGCGGACGGGCCTCGTCCACGCTGAAACAGGTCGTGGAGTCCTATCCGAAAAGTCCCGAAGCGACAAAGGCAAAGGAAAAGCTGGCCCAGCTCCAGTAACCATCAACCGGAACCCCGAGTACAGTGAGCGTTCTATGCGATCTATCGTAAATTGTCCGGCACCGTACCTTGCATGCGCGCTGCTCATGACCGTTGCCGGCTGCGCGAAGCACGCCGATTTTGTCGAGGTGCGGGAAGATCTCCATGCGGTGACCAGGTCCCAGGAGCAGATGCACAAGCAGCAGGAGGCGGTGCAGCGCCGTCTGCAAGCCGTCGAGTCCAAACTGAGCGGGGACGCCGGGAAGGATGCGGGGGCGTCCAAACCGCAGACAGAGGAATTACTGGATCGCCTGAAGGTGATTGAAGGCCGGTTGGCCAATCTGGAAAGCGCGCTCCGTCCGATGCCGGCCAAGCCGGACGGTGCGGCCGGCGAGC
>MHEU01000029.1:33799-34608 GCA_001805245.1 Nitrospirae bacterium RIFCSPLOWO2_02_FULL_62_14
CCAGTCCAAACCGGCAGCCATCACGCCCCGCGCCGAGCCCATGCTGCCGCTGCCCGGCACCCCGGACATCTCGCCCACGTCCGCGTACAACCTGGCGTACAACGATTACCTCAACGGGCGGTACGAACTGGCCGTGGCCGGGTTCCAGCGGTTTCTCCATGATTTTCCATCCACCTCGCTGGCTCCGAACGCGCAATACTGGCTGGGCGAATCCTATTACAGCATGAAGGACCATGTCCGGGCCATGCAGGCGTTTGAAAAGGTCGTGGCGGATCACCCGCACAGCGAGAAGGTCGCGGCGGCGCTTTACAAGCTCGGGCTGGCGTCGGCTGAGACGGGCAATGCCACCAAGGCGCGCGAATATCTGAAGCGCGTCCTGCAGGACTACAAAGATTCCAACGAAGCCAAGCTGGCGAAAGGCAAGCTCGCGGAACTGCGATGAGCGTCGCCAGCGGCGTCGGGAAAATCCGGGTGTTGCCTGGTGAGGTCATCAGCCGGATTGCAGCCGGCGAGGTGGTCGAACGGCCGGCAGCCGTCGTCAAGGAGCTGATCGACAACAGCCTGGATGCCGGCAGCACGCGGGTGACGGTCGACGTCACGGACGGCGGACGAAAACTGATCCGCGTCAGCGACGATGGGGAAGGTATGGCGCCGGCTGATGCCGCGCTCGCATTCCAGCGCCACGCCACCAGTAAACTTCGATCCGAACACGATCTGTCCATCATCCGGACCTTGGGATTCCGTGGCGAGGCCCTGCCATGTATCGCTTCGGTCTCGAAGGTGCGGCTGGTCACCGCCTGCCGCAACGA
>MHEU01000029.1:34616-47385 GCA_001805245.1 Nitrospirae bacterium RIFCSPLOWO2_02_FULL_62_14
GTGACGAAATCCGAAGAAACGGCCGCCGCGCCCGGCACGCAGATCGACATCGAAGACCTGTTTTTCAATACGCCCGCCCGCAAGAAGTTTCTCAAAGCCACGACGACGGAGTTCTCCCACATCTACCAGGCCGTCCAGCAGGCCGCGCTGGCCTGGCCGGGCGTACGATTTCGCCTGACCCACAACGGGCAGGACGTGGCGGATTATCCGGCGGCGTCCTCCCGGCGCGACCGCATGCTGCAGGTCTACGGCATGCGGTTCGTGGAACATGCGGCGCCCGTGTCCGGGGAGCGCGCCGGAGTACGGGTGGAGGGGTTGACGATCCAGCCGATGCATACGCGCGCCGGGCGGAACCCACAAGAACTGTTCGTCAACCGGCGCGCCGTCAAGAATGCCGCGGTGTCGCATGCGGTCTATGACGCCTACGGCGCGTATCTGGCGAAGGGACAGCACCCGCAGTTCGTGCTGTTTCTCGATGTGGACTCCGAGCGGGTGGATGTGAACGTCCATCCGACGAAACGCGAAGTGCGGTTTGCCGACCAGGATCTGGTGTTCCAGGCGGTGCGGCAGGCCGTCCGGGCGGCGATTGGCGCCGACACGGGCGCAGCGCAGGCTCCGCGCGGGTTCGGGATGCCGGGGCCCGCGTTCGGCGCCTTGTCTGGCACTGCCGCGTATCCGGTGATCTCCGGGCCAGCCGGGGGCGGCCCCGCTCCGGTGCTCTACAGCCTGCAAGGCGGGACGGAATCCGGCGCGACAGTGGCCGGCGAACAGGTGCAGGCCTTTGCGGCCGGCGCGGCGCGGGACATCATCCCGCTGGGACAGCTGAGCCGGACCTATCTGGTCGCGCAGGTCGGATCGGAACTGCACGTGATCGATCAGCACACGGCGCACGAGCGGGTGCTGTTCGAACGGCTGTGCCGGGCACGGCTCGGCCAGGGGCTGCCGTCCCAGCCGCTGCTGATTCCTGAAACGATCGACGTGCCCGCGCAGCATGCCGCGCTCTTGCAGCGGCATCTGCCCGAGCTGGAGCAGGCCGGGCTGACGATCGAGCCGTTCGGCGCGCATACGTTCGTCATCCGCGCCGTGCCGGCCCTGTTGAAGCCGCTCGATTATGCCGCGCTGGTGCTGGACCTGGTGGACGATCTGTCGCAGTGGAACACGGCGTCTCCGCTCGAGACGCGGCTGCGTTCCGTGATGGCTTCGCTGGCCTGCCACGGGGCGGTGCGTGCCGGACGCGCGATGGAACTGCCGGAAGTCCAGCGGCTGGTTGCAGAGTGGGTGGAAGAAGGCCTGCCGACGACCTGCCCGCACGGACGGCGCGTGGCGCTGCGACTGTCGGAGGATGAACTGGCGCGCATTTTTGGGCGTTAGGCGTAATACGAAAGAAGTCCTATCGAATCATGGCCGACCAACATCTCACATCTCACGTCTCACGTTTGACGGCGGGCAAGCCCCTCGTCGCCATCGTCGGCCCGACCGCGGTCGGCAAAAGCGGCATCGCGATCCTGGTTGCGAAGGCGCTGGGGACGGAAGTGCTTACGGCGGATTCCAGGCAGGTGTATCGCGGGATGGACATCGGGACGGATAAACCGTCCCCGGAAGAACGCCTGGGCGTGCCCCACCGGTTGATAGATCTCGTCGATCCCGATCAGCCGTTTAACACGGGGGAATTTCGCCGGCATGCCGTGGCTGAAATTTCCCGTCTGCATCGCGAGGGGAAGGTGCCGCTGCTGGTCGGCGGGACGGGACTCTACGTGCGGACGGTGCTGCGCGGCCTGTGGGAAGGCCCTCCGGCCGATTGGGAATTTCGCCGGAGCCTGGAACGGGATGCGGACGTGAACGGGGTGGACTGGCTGTACCGGCAACTGTTTCAGGTGGATCCGGAATCCGCCCGCCGGCTGCATCCCAACGATCGCGTAAAGATCGTTCGGGCCCTGGAGGTTCATCATGTGCTGGGCCGCCCGTTGTCGGAGGAACACAGGCGGCATGCCTTCGCCGACAGGCCGTTCACGCCGCTGCTCATCGGCCTGACGCGCGAGCGGTCCGTGCTCTACCGGCGTGTCGACGACCGGGTCGAGCTGGAACTGGCCAAGGGGCTGGTGGAGGAAACGAAACGGCTGATGGACAGGGGACATGGGCGGCATCTGGGTTCGATGAAGGGGCTGGGCTACAAGCAGATGGCCGGCTATCTTGCCGGCGACTATGACTATGAGGAAGCGGTCCGCCGCCTCAAGCGCGATACCCGTCATTTTGCCAAGCGGCAGATGACCTGGTTCCGTAAGGAGCCGGGCATGCAGTGGCTGTCGATTGGGGAAACGGAATCGCCGGCGCAGGCCGCCGACCGGATCGTCAGCGAGGTGCGGCGGTTTCTGGCGCAGCTGGAAGCTGACAAGCTGACAAGCGACAAGTTGGACAAGGAACACTTGTCAGCGTGAAGCTTGGAACGTGTCAGCCAGCGCAAGAGCTGACACGCTGACATGCAGCAAGCTGCACGGAGAGGCAGCTCATCACCTGTCAGCTTGTTAGCGTGTCAGCCTGTCAGCAACTGGAGGAGTGATCGTGTCGAAGAGCGAAAAGGGCGCACCGAAGGCGGATATCGGCATCATCGGCGGCAGCGGCCTCTACGACATGGACGGGTTGGCCGGCATTCGTGAGGTCAGGATCCGCACGCCGTTCGGGGAGCCGTCGGACGCGCTGATGGTGGGGACCCTCGACGGCGTCCGGGTGGCATTCTTGTCCCGGCACGGCCGCGGGCACCGGCTGGCTCCCACCGACATCAATTACCGCGCAAATATCTATGCGCTGAAAACATTGGGTGTGCGCCGGGTCATTTCCGTGAGCGCCGTGGGGAGCATGAAGGAGGCGCTCAAGCCGGGCCATGTCGTGCTGCCGGATCAGTTTATCGACCACACGAAACGGCGGACCGGCACGTTTTTCGAGAACGGGATTGTCGCGCATGTCGCCTTCGCGGATCCCGTCTGCGGCACGCTGAGCGAGACACTGCACAAGGCGGCGCAGGGCGTCGGGGCCACGGTGCATCAGGGCGGAACCTATCTGTGCATCGAGGGCCCCCAGTTTTCATCCCGTGGCGAGTCGTTTCTCTACCGGCAGTGGGGGGTGGACGTGATCGGCATGACGAACATGCCGGAGGCCAAGCTGGCGCGCGAGGCGGAACTGTGCTATGCCACGATGGCGCTGGTGACGGACTATGATTGCTGGCACGGTAGCGAGGAGTCGGTCACGGTCGAAATGATTCTGGCGACCTTGCACAAGAATGTGGCGCAGGCCAGGCGCATTCTGCGCGCGGCGGTGCCTGCGGCCGCGGGGGCCCAGGCCTGCCCCTGCGCGACGGCACTTCAATATGCCATCGTCACGGCGCCGGAGCGGATTCCCGCCGCCATGCGCAAGCGCCTGCAGCCGCTGATCGGGAAGTACTTGGGAGCCGAGCCAAAGAGCAAATAGCTTATGGCGTATGGCAAGAGTTCGGACCATAGGCCATCGGCCATAAGCCATATGCTCTGGAGGGATTGAATGGGCAAGCTCTTGGTGGTCGGTTCGGTGGCGCTGGATACGGTCCAGACGCCGTTCGGTCAGGCGGAGGAAGTGCTGGGCGGCTCCGCCACGTATTTTTCGACGGCGGCAAGCTATTTCACGAGCGTGGACCTGATCGCGGTCGTGGGCGAGGATTTTCCCGACAAGCATGTGGCGTTTCTCAAGAGCCGCGGCATCGATCTGACGGGATTGGAGCGGCGTCCCGGCAAAACCTTCCGCTGGAAGGGCGAATACACGTACCAGATGAACGAAGCGCATACACTCGATACGAAGCTGAACGTGTTCGAGACCTTCCACCCGAAGATTCCGGAACCGTACCGGGCGCCGTCCTTGCTGTTTCTGGGCAACATCGATCCGGAGCTGCAGCTCGACGTGCTCAGCCAGGTCAAGCGGCCCGCGCTGGTCGCCTGCGACACCATGAATTTCTGGATCGAGCGCAAGCGCGAGGCGCTCTGGAAGGTGCTCGAACAGGTGGACGTGCTGATCGTGAACGACGCGGAGGCGCGGGCGCTCGCCGGCCATTCCAGCCTGGTCCAGGTCGGCAAAACGATCCTCGCCCGAGGGCCCAGGCATTTGATCGTCAAGCGCGGGGAATACGGGGTCTTGATGTTCAATCACAAGCAGACGTTCGGCGCCCCGGCATTTCCGCTTGAACAGGCCCAGGACCCCACGGGTGCCGGCGACACGTTCGCCGGCGGGTTTGTCGGCTATCTGGCGGCGACGGGGAACGTGTCGGAAGCGGCATTCCGGCAGGCGGTGATCTTCGGCAGCGTGATGGCCTCCTTTACCGTGGAAGCCTTTAGTCTTGACCGGCTGCGTGTCCTCGATTACAAAGAGATCGAGGCGCGATTCAGGGAATTCAAGCGGCTGACACATTTTGAAGATCTGACAGGAGCATAACCGTGACATGTGAACTGCAGCCTCTCATCCGCAAGCAATCGGGCCCGTCCCGGGTCGTCATCGGCCTGTGCCTCGGTCTGCTGGCCCTCTCCGGCTGCGTCTCCGAAGAACGCATGAAGAAGGCGGACGGCTATTATCAGGAAGGGGTGGCCGTTCTCAACAGCGGCGATCAGCAGAGCGCCTACGTATCCTTCCAGAAGGCGCTGCAGGAAAACCCCCGCCACCGCGATTCGCATTACTATGTGGCGTTCATTTACGCCTACCAGGAGAAGTTCGATCTGGCGGAGGCCGAAATACGGGAAGCGATCAGAACCGATCCGGATTATCCCGAGGCCTTCAATTTTCTCGGCCAGGTCCTGGTCAAGCTCAACCGCCGGACGGAGGCGATCCAGGCTTTTCGCAAAGCGGTCAGTTATCCGCTCTACAAGTCGCCCGATGTGGCGTACTATCAATTGGGTCTCGCCCTGGAATCGGAAGGGGATATGCAGGGCGCGAAACTGGCGTTCGAAGACGCGTTGAAAGTCAATCCGCCCAATGTGCCGCAGGCCATGGTGTATCTTGAACTGGGGCGTGTGCATTACAAGCTGGGAGAGGACGGCAAGGCGCGCGAGGCGCTGGCGCGTGCGGTATCGCTGGACAAGGACAAGAACGGAGCGGTTTCGACGGAAGCCAAGGCTTTGATGGAGCGGCTCAAGCTATGACGGGCCAGACGGTGGAAACCAAAGAATCGGTCGGCGAGTTTTTCCGGCAGGTCCGTGAGACCAAGGGGCTCACGCTGGACGAGGTCGCCATCAAAACCAGGATTCATCCTGAGTACCTCAAGGCGCTCGAAGAGTCCAACTTCGCCAAGCTGCCGGAGCAGGTGTTTGCCAAGGGTTTCGTGAGGTCGTACGCGCGTTCGCTTGGGCTGGATGAAGAAGACGCCATGCGCCGCTTCACGGTCTCGGCCGGCACCTTCTACGACAAGCATGAGGAGCGCGAGCGGTTGCGGCAGCAGCAGGTGGAGGATGAGCGCAAGCGGAAGGCCAACCGCAAGGCGGTCATTGCCGCGGCCGGCGTGGCCGTGCTGGGGCTGGTGCTGCTGCTGACTCGCGAACAGGGATCGGTGTCCCTCATGCGGCCGGCGGAGCCTGCAAAACCAGCGCGCGAGGCCGATCGCCGGGGCAAAACCGAGATCCCACCGGGTGAGCATGCGGCCAAGCCGCAAGCCCCCGCACCTGCCGTTCCTGCGCCGGCGCAGTCCGGGAAACCGGCCTCGCTGCCGACGTCGTCGACGACGAGCGATCCCCTGGCCGGCCTGCCGTTTGATGGCGGAGCATCCACAGAGGCAGGCATGGTTCTGGTGCTGGAAGCGTCGGAGTTGAGTTGGGTGGTGGTCCAGACCGACGATGCCAGCCCGCATGAAGCCCTGTTGCGTCCCGGTGACCGGCTGACATGGAAGGCGCAGGAGAAATTCGCGCTGACGATCGGCAACGCCGGGGGTATCCGTGGCGAGTTGAACGGGAAGCCGCTGGCGCCGTTCGGGCCCAAGGGCAGGGTCGTTCGGGACATTGTGCTGACAAGGTAAGAGAAGGGGTGACACGGGTCACTCGCTTCAGCACTTCCGGAGCGACCCTTCTGGCCTTTGCCAGGAGGAAGCCTTCGGAAATTCCCTCGAAGACTCGGTCAGTTTCCGCTTTCCTTCCTGGCAAAGGCTCAGTGGGTGCCCCGCTCCTCCAGTGAATTCCGCTCGTGCCCCATGCCACCCCTTATGAAAGTGGTAAAGATGACAGACCGCTTGTAGGTCTGTCATCTTTACCGCTTCGCGATGGTTCCCAGCCGGTTGCCAGGTCACGTGCAACCTTAAACCACGTCAGGTAAGGAGCGCGAAGCGGAAAGGTGACAGGTCCATCGGCGACCTGTCACCTTTCCAGTTTAAAGTAGGGTGGTAGAGACGAGAGTGGACTTCACCGGAAGCGCGGGGTACCCGCCGAGGCTTCAGCGAGGAGGAAAGCTGGAACTGACTGAAGCACCGCGATCGCAGATCGCGGCTGAAGGAATTCCAGAAGGCTTCCGCGCGCTGAAGCCCGGAAGGGTCGCGCTGAGAGGTGAGGAAGCGATCGGCGGTACCACCCTAATTGCCCTCTGTGGCGGTTCTGAGTCTGCTGTGGCGGAAATGCCGGATACCCAGAGTGACCGCCTGTGACTGGCGCGAACAGGCCCTGAAAAATAAGGCCATTTCCAGTTGACTGCGGTGGCACGGGGCTTGAAGCGCTGGAAGCCGGATGGCGCAGCTCAGCGTCAATCCTGAGCAGGGTCGAAGGATTGACAAGTCCCTAGGCGCATTGCTATAGTTCCGCCGCTTTTTTCCCCGACGGACTGTCAAGCCAATCAAGGCTGCAGACATGCATCGTTGGAAGTTGGGTCTTAACAAGGAGGAGCAGTAATGGGTTATCTCAAGGCAGTCGGTCTTATGACCGCACTCATGTTCGTTGTGGCCAGCACCGCCGTGGCCGAGGAGAAGGAACCGCTCAAGCCCCGCGTTCCCGCGGATCAAATGGCGGATGCCAAGGCGATGAAGAATCCGGTTCCCGTGAACGATGCGAACCTGGCCAAGGGCAAGGCGCTGTTCGAGGGGAAGGGCACCTGCTTCAACTGCCACGGCAAGGAAGGCAAGGGCAATGGCCCGGCAGGGGCAATCCTGAACCCGAGCCCACGGGACTTCACGAACTGCAAGTTCCACAAGAAGCGGAAGGACGGCGAGCTGTTCTGGGTCATCAAGAACGGCAGCGCCGGCACCGGGATGGTGTCGCTGGTTCCGGGCACGATCACGGAAGAAGAGGCCTGGACGATCATCAACTACGAACGGACCTTCTGCGTGAAGAAGAGCGAAGAGTAAACGGTCGCAAGCGCTAGATCGAGTAACAACGGCGGAAGGAGCCTTACTCCTTCCGCCGTTTGTTTTTTCGCCAGTCTGAAAGTCCATCAAGTCATCGCTGTCTGAAAGTCATAAAGTCTTCAAGTCGTAAAGTCCCCGGACTTGATGACTTGAAAGACTTGATAGACTTGCGGCACGCGTTAGCGGGCGCTGGCTGACTTCGTGAGCACGAGGCCGGCGGACCTGCTCGAAGGGAGCATGCGCAGAACGATGAGCGGCCGCTGCTCCTGATTGAAATCCTGTTTGGCGGCAGCCGGTACAGCCCGCCCGATAAACGTCGTCAGTTCTCTGAGTGTCACGTCACCGTCCACATTGGTGTCGGCTTCCCCTTTCAGCCCCCGCAGCAGGTAGTAGGTAAAGAGGCCGTGGCGGAGCTTGACCGGTTCAAGTCCGTTGCGCAACCCCGTCGTGCCGATCAGGTGAAGGACCGGACTCTTGCTCGAGCTCCACCGGGGCCCCTTGTGTTTCGCGGCTCCGCCAGGGCCGATCGAAAGGACACCACCGTCGAAAATGAACAGCGTCTGCTTTGTTTTCAGGCGAGCCAGGCCGGCTTCGAGGTCTTTCAAGGGATAGAGCCGCGTGGTCGAGTTGGGCTTGCCGTCGTAGGGGATCAACTAGGTCTCGCCGCTCGAGACACGGCGGCCTGTCCGGAAAAATACACGATGACGACCGACTCGCTGGTGAGGCGTTTCGGCAGCCACCCCAGGATGAACTCCTCGATATCGGTGCGGACCGCCTTCCAATCCTGCAGGAGCTGGATGTTGGGGGCGGGGACTCCCGCCCACCGTCTGGAAATAGGCCGCGACCAGTTCCGCATCCAAAGCCGCATACTTTCTCGGTGTGATCTGCGGGTGATCTCCATGCAGGATGCCTCCAAGCGGCTCATCCTGAATTTAGGCAAGGCGTGGAGTGAATGTCGGCAGGCGGCGGTCATGCCGGTTGGATCGTAGATCCGGGGCTAGGCAGCAGGCATTCGTCAATGGTCAGCGAACTCCCTTGTGGAAACGGCTGCATCGTTTCCATAAGGGAGTTTGTCTTTGAAGGTGGATAAGGTGATGGTGTAGAATGAATTGTTGCTCGTTCAAAGAATGTTCCAAACCCGTTGTATTGAGAGCATTTCTATACGGAGGTGTGATCTGTTGATGAATACCCCTACAAAAACTGGAATATTGGCAATCGCGGTGGTGGCTGTACTGGCATTCGGATGGGCCGCCCTTCCGACTGTTTTTTCGCCATCTTCGGTGGACGCGGCGGTGCCGCCGGTTCTGGCCCAGGGATTTTCCGAGATCGTCAGGAAAGTCACGCCGGCGGTGGTCAACATTGCGGTGACCGGTAACGAAAGCCGTCGCGGCGGACGGCGCCAATTGCCGCTTCCGCCAGGCCCCTTCGGAGGGCCGCCCGGAGAAGAGCCGCCCGGCGAAGAACCAGGTCCGCCCATCCCGCCGCCTCCAGGGCCTCCGGGCAGGCCGGAGCAGAGCGCGGGATCTGGCGTGATCATCGATCCCAAAGGCTACATCGTCACCAACAACCATGTGGTGGACAATGCGTCGCAGATCACCGTGACGCTGAGCGACAAGCGGGAGTTCCCGGCCAAGCTGATTGGAGCCGATCCTAAAACCGATCTGGCCGTGGTCAAAATCGAGGCGGAGAACCTGCCGGCGCTCAAGTGGGCCGATTACGACAAGCTGCAGGTCGGCGACGTGGTGCTGGCGGTCGGCAGTCCGTTCGGATTGAGCTCGACCGTGACGCTCGGCATCATCAGCGCGCTCGGGCGCGGCAACGTGGGCATTGCCGATTACGAGGATTTCATCCAGACCGATGCGGCGATCAATCCCGGCAACTCGGGCGGCGCGCTGGTCAACATGAGCGGCGATCTGATCGGGATCAATACAGCGATCTTTTCGCGGACCGGAGGTTCGGAGGGGATCGGGTTCGCCATCCCCAGCAGCATCGCCGTCGACATCGCCGAGGCGCTTACGAAGACGGGAAAAGTGGTCCGCGGCTGGATGGGCATCGCGATTCAGGAGGTCACGAAGGACCTGGCCAAGTCGTTCAAGCTGCCGGAGCAGCGCAAGGGCGGTGTGCTCATCAGCGAGGTGAACGAAAGCGGACCGTCCCATGCCGCCGGCATCAAGCGCGGCGACGTCGTGGTGGCGTTCAACGACAGGGAAATCCAGAACGTCAGCCAGCTGCGAAACCTGGTGGCGCGCACGCTGGTCGGGACCACGGCCAGGGTCAAGGTGCTGCGCGAGGGCAAGGAGCAGGTGATCCCGGTCAAGATCGGCGAGCGGCCGACGGATGAGATGCTGGCGCGGCGCGAGCCGGCCGGGTCCACACCCGTGCCAGCCGACGCCGAAAAGCCGCCCGACAATGTGCTGGCGTCGCTCAAGGTGCAGGCGCTTGACGGGGCCCTGAGGAGCCAGCTGAACATTTCACCGAAGACCAACGGCGTGGCGATTCAGCACGTCGAGGCCGGCAGCGCGGCGGAGGCGGCGGGATTGCAGCGCGGCGACGTGATTCAGGAAGTCAATCGCGAAGCCGTCAAAAGCCTTGAGGACTACAAGAAAGCGGCGGCCAAGGTGAAAAAGGAAGAAATGGTCGTGTTGCTGCTGAGCAGGCAGGGAAACACGCTCTTCGTGGCGGTCAACCCGAAGTAGGGAAGGTTCAGGCTAAGGTTGAGGTTTGAGATTGGGACGGGAGGCGTCTGCACCTTAGCCTCAACCTGAACCTCAGCCTTCACGGTTTGTATGGCTGACTGGAACGATTTCCAAAAGTGGCTCCAGGATTCGGTCTTCACGCCGCTGGAAGACCGGAAGATGCCGGTCATGGAGCACCTGGTGGAGCTCCAGGCCCGGCTCACCCGCACGGTGCTGGTCGTCGGGGTGGTGTTCGTCGGCACGTTCTTTTACGCCGATGCACTGGTGCAGTGGCTGAGAGTCCCCCTTCAGAACGCGTTCATTCCCGGCAAGCTGCAATGGGTGCCGACCGATCTGCCGGTTGTGCCGTTCGTGTTTCTGGCGCCTGCCGAGGCCCTCTGGCAGAACGTCAAGGTCGCGGGGCTGTTCGCGCTCGTGCTGGCGACCCCTCATGTGCTGTGGGAGGTGTGGCAGTTCGTCGTGCCGGGCCTGCACGCGCAGGAGCGGCGTTTCGTCGGGCCGTTCGTCCTGCTGAGCACCCTGGCGTTTTACACGGGCATCGGCTTTTCCTTCTTCTTCGTGCTTCCGTTCGCATTGAACTTTCTGATTTCCTACGGCGTGAATGCCGGTTTTATCCCCCAGCTCTCCATCGCCCAGTACGTCGGCTTTGCCCTCTGGTTTCTGCTGGTCTTCGGCATGATCTTCGAAGTGCCGCTGGCGATCACGCTGATGGCCAAATTGGGGTGGGTGGATGTGCCGTTTCTCAAGCGCTACCGGAAATGGGCGTTCCTGGGCGCGTTCATCGTTGCGGCGATCCTGACGCCCACGCCGGATCCGTTCAATCAGTGCCTGATGGCGCTGCCGATGTATGTCTTTTACGAAGTCGGCATCATCAGCGCCGGGTTCTTCAGGAAGAAACCGGCGCCGGGATCGGAACCGGACACGACAGGCGACGCGGCGCACAGGCCGGTTGCGGCCACGCCGGTCATGAGCGACGATCCCTATGTCAGCGTGCCCGGCTCGGGGCGCCGCGGGTGAATGGAAGCAACAGGCAAACCGTGAAAAGTAAGCGGGGAGAAGAATGGCCAAAGAACTGAAAGTGGTGCAACCCTCCGGCGGCGGAAACGGCGATGTCTGCACCTACATGTGGGCCTGCGCCATCTGCGACGAGAACGAGACCTGCCAGAAGGACAAGGAAGGGCACAGCCGCTGGCTCGTCGCCAAGCGGATGGAGCGCATCGAGTACAAGGTCCTTGTCATGAGCAACAAGGGCGGGGTGGGCAAGAGCACGGTGACGACGAACCTAGCCGTGAGCCTTGCGCTCAAGGGCTGGCATCTCGGCATTTGCGACATGGACATCCACGGTCCGAACATTCCCAAGATGGTCGGGGCGGAGGGCAGCAAGCTGAAGGTCAGCACCTCCGGCGGGATCATCCCCTACCAGGCCTACAACATGAAAATTGCGTCCATGTCGTTCCTGCTCCAGAATTCCGACGACCCCATCATCTGGCGCGATGCCTACAAGTACGAATTCATCAATCAGCTGCTCGGCGGGGTGGAATGGCAGGACTTGAATTTTCTGCTCGTGGACCTGCCGCCTGGCACCGGCAACGAATCGGTGACGACCATCGACCTGATCGGCAACGTGAGCGGCGTCGTGATCGTGACGACGCCGCAGGAAGTGGCGCTGCTCGACTCGCGCAAGTCGGTCACGTTCTGCCGGGACAGCCAGGTGCCGATCATCGGCATCATCGAGAACATGAGCGGTCTCGACTGCCCGCATTGCCACCAGCACATCGAAGTCTTCCGCAAGGGAGGCGGGGAGGCCTCGGCGCACGACATGGGCGTGCCGTTTCTGGGGCGGATTCCGCTCGATCCCGACGTGGTCATGCAGAGTGACGCCGGCGAACCCTATGCCCTGTTCAATTCGGATACCGCGACGGCGCAGGCCTATCACGACATCGCCAACCAGGTCGAAACGTTCTGCAAGAAGAGCGGCTCGCTGATCAAGGTTGCCCCGAAACGGGGGTAGGCGATAGGTGATTGGCAATGGGCTATAGGGAAGATCAAGAATTCGAGAAGCGGCCCATCGCCTATGGCCTATTGCCCATAGCCTAGAGGTTTATGCAAGGGCTCACACCGCTTCAAGACGCGCAAAAAATCGTGCTGGACGAGGCGCACCCGCTCGGGCTGGAAAAGATCGGCCTGCTGGAAGTGCTGGGCCGCGTGCTGGGCGAGGATATCATCGCCGCGCGGGACAATCCCCCGTGGGACAATTCCGCGATGGACGGGTTCGCCGTCCGGCATGACGATATCAGGCAGGAGCATGCCATCGGCAAGGCGGTCACGCTCAAGGTGATCGAGGACGTGCCGGCCGGCAAGATGGCCACGAAAACCGTCGGCCCCGGCCAGGCGATCCGGATCATGACCGGCGCGCCGGTGCCCAAGGGCGCCGATACCGTGCTCAAGGTCGAGGACACGGAGCATACCCCGGATTCCGTCACGGTCTTCACGCCGGAGCCGCGCGGCTCGAACATCCGTCCACAGGGCGAAGACGTCAAGAAGGGCGACTGCATCATCGCCAAGGGAACGCAGATTCGCCCCGGCGAGGCCGGGATGCTGGCGATCCTGGCCAAGTCCTTCGTGTTCGTCTATCAGCGGCCGCGGGTGGCGATTCTCTCCACCGGCGACGAGCTGGCCGATCTGGACGAGCGGTTCAGCGAAGAGAAGATCATCAATTCGAACAGCTGGGGCATCGCGGCGG
>MHEU01000029.1:47394-49369 GCA_001805245.1 Nitrospirae bacterium RIFCSPLOWO2_02_FULL_62_14
GTTCCGTTCCTGCTCGGTATCGCGAAGGACAATCCGGCCGCGCTCAAGGAAAAAATCATGCACGGGCTGAACGCCGACATCCTGGTGCTGTCCGGCGGCGTGTCGATGGGCGATTACGATTTCACGAAAGCGGTCTTCAAGGATCTGGGCGCGGAGATGCATTTCTGGAAGCTGGCGATCCGGCCCGGCCAGCCGCTGGCCTTCGGAAAAATTCAAGGCAAGCTAGCCTTTGGATTACCCGGCAATCCGGTCTCTTCGATGGTGACGTTCGAGCAGCTCGTGCGCCCGGCCATGCTCAAGATGGGCGGGCATCGCAGTTACGGGCGGCCGGTGGTGCAGGCGCAGTTTCAGGAGAAATTTTCCAAACGGACCGACCGCCGGCATTTCCTGCGCGGCATCCTGACCAGGGAGGACGGCGTCTTCAAGGTGCGCACAACGGGCGATCAGGGCTCCGGCATCCTCACCTCGATGGTCAAGGCCAATTGCCTGATCGATATTCCGCAGGAAGTCGAGAAACTGAATCCCGGCGATGCGGTCACGGTGCAAATCCTGAGCGCGAACCTGTGGGACCGGGAAGGCGGCCAGCCCCATACGCCCAGCGGCAAGCTGTCCTGCTGTTGATCCGAAAAGGATTCATTCATGTCCATCCCCATACTCTGTTTCGTCGGGCGGTCCAACAGCGGAAAAACCACGCTGATCGAACGGCTCATTCCCGAGCTGGTGAAGGCCGGCTACAAGGTCGCGACCGTCAAGCATGCCGGCCATGGCTTTGATCTGGACACCGAGGGCAAGGACAGCTGGCGGCACAAGCGGGCCGGCGCCAGCACGGTCATGGTGCTCTCCAAGGGCAGCCTCGCCATGTTCGCGGACGTGAATGACGACATCAAGGTGAGCGAATTGCGGGACCGGTTTCTCGATCAGTCTCTCGATCTCATCATTGCCGAGGGATGGAAAAGCGAAGGGTTCCCCAAGATCGTTGTCGTTCGCGATCAATTGGGTGAAGTGCCGGTGTCGCAGGAAGGCATGATCGCGGTCCTGTCCAATAAGAAGATCGACTTGGATGTTCCGCTGATCGATCCGGACGACATTCCCACGCTCGCGGCACTGATCGTCCGTCAGTTTCCCAAACGATCCAGCCATGAGCTGGAATCCTAGGGCCACCGTCATCCTGGCGATCGTGGCCGGGGCCATGGCTCTCGGCGGCGCCGCCGTTCCACTGACCGACCGCCCGAAGTTCTGCGCTACCTGCCACAACATCGCGCCGTCGTACGATTCCTGGATCAAGTCCTCGCACAAGGATGTCGAATGCGCGGTCTGCCACGTGCGGCCCGGGCTGGAAGGGTTCCTGCGCGACAAGGCCTATGCCGGCACGAAGGATGTCCTGATCACGATGTTCGGCACGCCGACCGATGCGCACAATCTCGATGCGAAAGTCCATTCCGAGGTCTGCCTGAGCTGCCACCGCGAGATTCTGCGCGTTTCCGAAGTGGCGCCGCGCGATCTGCCGCCGCCGGTGAAGGATGTGGGGCTGATCATGAGCCACCGGAAGCACATGGAGGCGTTCGGCAAGCGCGGGCAGGGCGAGGGCTGCACCACCTGCCATTCACGCGTGGTGCACGAAACGCCGATCAAGGGCTATCCCATCGTGCTGCCGCGCGGCCACATCTCGGTGGACAGCAAGCCGTTGTACCCCGATCATCCGCAAGACAGCGTCCTGTGGAAGAAGGGCACGGCGGACTGCTTCCGGTGCCATGACGGCAAGACCGAACACGAGGGCAAGGTTCTCAGCAAAAAGTGCGAAACGTGCCATTTACCGGACAAGATTAAAGGGTACCTGTTTTAGCGAGACGGACCTGCCGCCATGCCCACGCCCATTCTCGAGGTCGGACACCTGACAAAACGGTTCGGCGATGCCGTCGCCGTCGACGACATTTCCTTCGACATCCGGCCGGGAGAAATCCTGGGCCTGCTCGGG
>MHEU01000029.1:49389-52716 GCA_001805245.1 Nitrospirae bacterium RIFCSPLOWO2_02_FULL_62_14
TCATCACCCCGACGGCCGGCTCGATCCGGATGTTCGGCCTGGACCTGGCCACGCACCGCGAGCAGATCCTCCAGCAGGTCAATTTTTCCTCCACCTATATTTCCATGCCGTACTCGCTGACGGTTGAGGAGAATTTGTGGGTGGTCGCCAAGCTGTACGGGATGCCGGATATCCCTCGCCGGATCGGCGAGGTCTTGAAGAAGGTGGAGATGGAAAACTTGCGGACCAAGGTCACGCGGCGGCTGTCGACCGGCCAGATGACGCGGCTGGCACTGGCCAAGGCGATTCTCACCGAGCCGAAAATTCTCTTTCTCGATGAGCCGACCGCCAGCCTCGATCCCGACATCGCCCACAAAATCAGGGCGCTGCTCAAGGAGGTTCGCCTATCGGCCGGCCTGAGCGTGCTCTACACCTCGCACAACATGAAAGAGATGGAGGAGATGTCCGATCGGATCATTTTTCTCCAGAAGGGCAAGATCGTCGCCCAGGGCACGGCGCAAGAGATCATGCAGCGTTTCGGCCAGCGCGATCTGGAAGATGTGTTTCTCAAGCTTGCCAGGGAATCATGAAGCTGCATCGGATCAACGCCCTCGTCCAGCGCCATCTGTTCCTCTACCGGAGGAGCCTGCCCAGGTTGATGGAAATTTTCTACTGGCCGTTTCTCGATCTCGTCGTCTGGGGCTTCATCACGATGTATCTGATGCGCTACCAGGGGCAACTGCCCGGCGTGGTGACGTTTTTCCTTGGCGCGCTGATTCTGTGGGACGTGCTGTTCAGGGCACAGCAGGGGATCACCATCTCGTTTCTGGAGGAGATCTGGGCCAGGAATCTCATGAATCTCTTTGCCAGCCCGCTCAAGCCAAGCGAGTTTCTTGCCGCCACGATGGTCTTGAGTATCTTCAAGGTGACAGCCGTCTCGATCGTGATGGCCACCTGCGCACTGGTCTTTTACGACTACAACGTCTTTAAAATCGGCCTCTCGCTGATTCCCTTCGTGCTGAACCTGGTCATTGCCGGCTGGATCATCGGCGTACTGACGACGTCCATCATCATGCGTTACGGGCAGGAGGCGGAGGTGCTGGCCTGGGGGATGGTGTTTCTCTTCCAGCCGATCTCCTGCGTGTTTTATCCGATCGAGGTCCTGCCCAAGTGGTTGCAGGCGATCGCCTGGGGCAATCCCGCGGCGCACATCTTCGAAGGGATGCGGATGGTGCTGAATACGTCGGTTTTTCCAGCCGACCACCTCGCCTGGGCAGTGGGATTGAATCTCCTCTACTTCGCCCTCATGGTTGGTTGGTTCAACTACACGTTCAATGTGTGCAAGGAGCAAGGGTTGTTGGTTCGAGTGGGAGAGTAGAGATGGATGTGCCAGGGCTCTGCGTTCCTGCGCCTCTCGGAGTGACCCTTCCGGACTCTGCCGGTCGGAATAACCCCGGACGCCTCACCATCTCGGCGGCGCGCACAAACGTGGCGCTCCTTATTCGTCGCGCCGTGCGCCCTTCGAAAATTATTGTGCGGACTCAGTCAGTTTCCGCGTTCCTTCCCGGCAGAGTCTCGGTGGGTGCCCCACTCCTCCGGCAATGTCGCTTGAAGCCCTGGCACAACTTTGGGGAGTGACGCTTCGCTCGTTGTTCCAACGATACTACGGCCGTTTGCTAACCAAGGCGGGTAAAGAAGTGGGATGTGCTTCGGCGAAGTCGCTCTGAGCCTTGCACGCCCGTGAGGGGAAGTGGCGCTTCGCTGGGTGGCCTAAGACTTTTGTTGCTATTTGGGTAGGAGCGTGGTATTGTGCAATTACTTCATCGCATGGGTCTGGCGGTGACAGTCAAAGTATGAGGCCCATAACCGATGTTGTGTTGTTCGGGAGTCTGATTCGGAAGCCAGACCTAAGTCGCTGCAATGTTCGCGCCTTCGGCCCGTTCCTTCCTCTTCTGCCCTCGCGTCCAAGACAATGTCACAATTCAAAGGAGGACCCACATGGGTTCCAAAATTTATGTCGGTGGGTTGCCGTACGCGGCGACCGAACAGCAACTCAGTGATCTCTTCGCGCAACACGGCGCTGTCGAGTCGGCGCGGGTGATCACGGATAAGTTCACGGGACAGTCCCGGGGCTTCGGCTTCGTGGAAATGACCGCGAGCGAGGACGCGCAGAAGGCCATTGCGGCCCTGAACGGGACGCAGATGGACGGCCGGACCTTGACGGTGAACGAGGCCAAGCCGATGGAGCCTCGCACCGGTGGGGGCGGGGGCCGTGGTGGTTTCGGCGGCGGCGCCGGTCGCAATAGCGGCGGCGGCGGCGGCGGAAACCGGGGCCGCTGGTAAGCCAGCAGAACCGATTGGGGGCTGCCGTTTTCGGACGGCAGCCCCTTTTTATTTGTATCTGCGGAGTGGAACGCTCCGCAGTTGCGCTTTGTAACGGCCTATGATACGTTTTTAACACTTCACCGTGGGGGCCTGGCGGTGCGGTTCAAGATAATGAGGCCTGCACTGATGTTGTTTTGCCCCGGGAGTTTGATCGGAAGCCAGACCTAAGCCGCTGCAGTGTTTGCGTCTTCGGCCCGCTCCTTCCCCTACTAATCCTCGAGTCCAAGACAATATCGCAATACCAAAAGGAGGACCCCTCATGGGTTCTAAAATTTACGTCGGTGGGTTGCCGTATGCGGCGACCGAACAGCAACTCAGCGATCTCTTCGCGCAGCATGGCACGGTGGCCTCGGCGCGAGTGATCACGGATAAGTTCACGGGACAGTCCCGGGGCTTCGGCTTCGTGGAAATGTCTTCGGACGAAGAGGCCCAGAAGGCCATCGCGGCCCTGAACGGGACGCAGATGGACGGCCGGACCTTGACGGTGAACGAAGCCCGCCCGCAGGAGCCTCGCTCCGGTGGGGGCGGAGGCCGTGGCGGATTCGGTGGCGGAGGCGGGGGCGGCCGCAGTGGTGGTGGCGGAGGCGGCGGAAACCGCGGACGCTGGTAATCTTCTAGCGGAACCGACGAACAAACGGGGCTGCCGTTCAGGACGGCAGCCCCGTTTTATTTTTTCGGCAGGTTTCCGGACAGGACGTTCCGACGCTGGCAGGATTCCGTGAGGCGTTCGAGCCGAGAATTACTTTGGATAAATGCTCTTGGAGATCAACGACTTTTGAGGTCCGGACTATGGTGAAATACATGGGGGAAAGCCGTCTTGCCGATTTTGAAATGGTCGCTATACTTCTTCCCTGTCCACAGCGGATCCATTTTTTGGCTCCGGAAGGGGCAAAAGGAGGATGCGATGATGCAGTCACGAATTTATCGGCGGTCCTTGTTCAGCCTGTTTGCTCTCACTGGAAT
>MHEU01000029.1:52743-54158 GCA_001805245.1 Nitrospirae bacterium RIFCSPLOWO2_02_FULL_62_14
CACGCCGGCCGAAGCCGCAATGGATGCGACAAAAGCTGAAGAGCTGCCCAAGAAGGCGGAGAAGGTCCAGCCCAAATCGGCTCCGCCAAAAGCGGTAACCAGCGCACCTTCTTGCGATCCAAACCTCCATCCCAAAGTCACCGGCGTGAGCCCCGATCACATCAAGCCGGGGATGAAGATCAAGATCAAGGGAAACGGCTTCGGGAAGAGGGAGTGTTTTAAGGACGTGTCCTTCGGCAGGAGCCACGTCAAAGATTTCAAGGTCGTGAGCGATTCCGAAGTCGAGACGATCGTGCCGGCGGGACTCAAGCCGGGGATGATGAGGATCAATATCCAGACCGCGGGCGGTGTGGCCGACGATACGGTTCTGCTGGAAGCGAAGTAGCAAGGACCAGTCGGTTATCGTACGATCAACGGGGCGTGGCGGCCATGAGCTGCTGCGCCCCGTTGCTTTTCACCTCGAGCCTTTTTCTCCCCTCGATTCCTTGAGCCGGTCGAGCCGCGCGCGGTCGAGTTGGAGGTAGATCGCCTTTTCCTGCGTGACCGTCACGGTGCCGGCGGGCCGCCCCTTCGCCTTTCGAACGTATTTCCTTCGCGTGTAGATCACATCCCCCTTGCCGCTTTTCTTGAAATCGCTGTAGAGCAGCGCCAGCGTGGCGGCGTCCTTCAGTGTGTCCGGCGGCGGACTGGCTCCTTTCTCAAGGCGTACGACGACATGCGAACCGGGCACGCCCTGCGCGTGCAGCCACAGGTCGTCGCTGTGAGCGAATTTCAGCGTCAGCTCCTCGTTCTCCTTGGCATTCCGGCCCACATAGATCGGCAGGCCGTCGGCTGAGATGAACCGGCGGAAGGGGCCGTTCCGCTTTGCGTGAGGCGTGAGGGGCGAGGCGTGAGGGGTGGATGGCCGGACACGACCGGCCCGAGCTGGCGCCGGCGCGGCCGGCGGTGTCCAGGGTCCTTCCTGGATTGCCTGCTGTTCCTTGCGCAGCGCGGCCAGTTCCCGCTCGATTTCTTCGATCCTCGGTCCGATCTCCTTCCGGGCGGCCAGAAACTTCCGGTGCTTCTTGAAGTAATCGTCCATGTTGCCCTGCGGAGTTTTGGACGGGTCGAGCGGGATGACCAGTTCCGGTTGCGCCGGATCGAAGTAATCCACCACCGTGACGCGGTCCAATCCTTTTTTGATCGTGCCCAGGTTGGTCTTGAGCAATTCGCCGTAGCGGGCATAGTCCTGATAGCGCGTCGCCTTGTCGAGATCCTCGCGCAAGGCGTCAATTCGACGCCCGGCCTTCTTGATGCCCTTTTTCAGCTCAGCCAGCCGGAACTGCCGCAGGCGAATTGTTGCTCCGTCTGCCTCGCGTTGCCGATACCCCTCTTCCAGCAGGGCCGAGACCGGAAACGGCCGGTCGGCGTCCGGT
>MHEU01000029.1:54222-68619 GCA_001805245.1 Nitrospirae bacterium RIFCSPLOWO2_02_FULL_62_14
ACCATTTCCCGGCCATCGAGCAGCAACACGTCCGCCTGGCGGCCCGTCAATTCGGCGACGAGGATGCAGAGGCCCTCACGCGCGGTCAGGTTCACGCGGACGATCCGGTCGCCGGGCACCTGCGCGATCGCGTCGAGGCGCGCACCCTGAACATGGGCGCGCAGGAACTGGCAGAAAGCCGGCGGCGAAGGCGGGTTGGGGAGCGGCCGGCCGACAAGGTGGAGCCGCGCTGTCTCGGGGTCGGCGGAGATCAGGAGCGAAAGCGTCCGGCCGGGCGTGCGAATCTCCAGGGTCACGGCATCAGGAACGGGCTGATGGATTTTTTGAATCCACCCCCCGGTCAAGGCAGGAGCAATTTCCTCAACCACGGCGGCGATGTCCGCTGTGGACAGTCCCATGAACATCCTCGTCGGTGAGCGTTGCCGGCCAGTCTGACCGCGCTGAAAGGAGAATGCAAGACGGCCGGCGCTAGGCCGGCCTAGGTTCCTCGTCGCAGCGGACGCAGTTGAGTTCGCTGCCGAGCCGGCCTTGCCGGCCTTCTTCCGTCGTCGCCCACACCCGCACGCTCAACGGCGGCTGGTGGCGGACATGCTGCCCATGCCCGCACGCCAAATCAGCCACCCAATCCCCGTGCTCGTCCAGATGAAAGCCGATGATTCTCTGCTTCACCGTGTTGCCCTCGCGTTCTTTTCGATGACATAGCACGGCCGGTTTCGGTCGGCAAGCAGCGGTTTGTGGCTGGTTGCGCCGGTGGAGTAAGATGGCCGCGAATGAATCCTCAATCATTTCTGACGCAGGCGATGGCGGTGCTCGAATGGGACCGCGTCCTGGAGATCCTGGCCGGCCAGGCCCGTTCGGCGATGGGAGCCGAACGCTGCCGCGCGCTTGCGCTGGAGACCGATCTGGAGGCCGCCCGGGCCCGGCTGCGGGAAACCGCCGAGATGATGGCCCTGCAGGAGCGCGGCGAGCCGTTTCCGTCGCTGTCGTTTCCGGACGTCCGTGAGGCGGTTGATCGCGCAGCCAAGGGCGCGCCGCTCGAGACGCACGAGTTGCGGGATATCGCGACCGGGCTGGGGCTTGGCGCGGACATTGTCCGGTACCTGGGCCGGCATCGCGGGACAACTCCCGCGCTGTCCGCTGTCGCGACGTCTCTTGAAGCGTTCTTTGCCCTCGATCAGCTCAAGTCGTCCATAGACCGGTCGGTGGATGCGGAGGGAAACATCCGCGAATCCGCCACGCCGGAGTTGCGTCATCTTACGCACCATGCCGCCAGTCTGAAGCAGCAGATGCGCCACCGGCTGGATACCATTCTGGCCTCCAAACGCTATGCCGAAGTTCTCCAGGAGCGCTATTTTGCCCAGCGCGAAGGCCGGTACGTGGTGCCGATCAAGGACGAGATGCGCGGAAAAATCCCCGGCATCGTCCATGACATCTCGGCCAGCGGCGCCACGGTGTTTCTTGAGCCGCGCGAACTGGTCGACTTGAACAATTCGATCAAGGTGGCCGATCTGGAGGTGCAGCGGGAGGTCCGGCGGATCCTGCAGGAATTGTCGGCACTGGTGGCAGGCCATGCGTCGGTGCTGCTGGACGGGCTTGCCACGCTGGCCCGGCTGGACTGCATCGCCGCCAGGTCGGCATTCGGACGTCTCGTGGGCGGGCAGTCCGTCGTCCTCAACGACCGCGGCCGTGTCCTGTTGCGGCAGGCCCGCCATCCGCTGCTCGTGCTGGGGCGCGAGCGCGTGGTCGCCAACGACCTGCTGTTCGACGATGCGGTCCGCGTGCTGGTCATTTCAGGGCCGAACACAGGCGGAAAGACCGTCACGTTGAAGATCGTCGGCCTGTTCGCCCTGATGGTCCGTGCAGGTCTGCCGCTGCCCTGCGCCGCCGACTCGGAGATGGCGGTGTTTCCGGAGATCTATGCGGATATCGGCGATGCGCAGGATTTGGCGAAGGACCTCTCCAGTTTTTCAGCGCACATGACACAGATGGTCCAATTGCTGCAGCAGGCGTCCCCCGGCCGGTCGAAGGCGCTGGTCCTGCTGGATGAGCCGGTCACCTCCACCGATCCGGCCGAAGGCGCGGCGTTGGCGGAGGCCCTCCTGCTGCGGCTGGCCGATCTCAACATGAAGGTCGTGGCGACGACCCACTACAACCAGTTGAAAGTGTTGGCCCAGAGCAAGCCGGGCTTCAGGAATGCCAGCGTCGAGTTCGACGTCGGAACGCTGTCGCCCACATACCGGCTCATCATGGGATTGCCCGGCGGATCCTCGGCGATTGAAATCGCCGGCCGGCTGGGCATGGACGAAGCGATTCTGGACCAGGCCATGAGCCTGTTGAACCGGGACGACCGCTCGCTCGATCAAGTATTGGGCGAGTTGCAGGAAAAACAGCGCCGGATGAACGAAGATGCGGCGCGCGCGGCGGAGTTGCGGGCGGAAGCCGAACGGGCGGCAAGTGAGGCGACCGAGATCGCGGAACGGCTGCGGGCATCCGAGCGGGAGGAGCGGAAAGGGACGAAGAAAAAGCTGGCGGATGAGTTGTTGCGCGCGCGGGCGCAGGTGCAGGGCATTGTGGAGGAGGTCAAACGCGAGCGGACCCTGGTGAAGGCCAGGGAAGCCAAAGAGAAGCTGGTCGAGGTCGAGGTGCGGCAACAGCCACGTTTGTCGGACTCAGCCGGGACAATTCCGGTGGATCGTTTGCGGATCGGTGATCGTATCGAGGTGACCCGTCTTGGAAAGACCGGCACGTTGCTGGAGGCTCCGCAGGGAAAGAAGCGCGTCAGGATCCGGGTTGGCGATGTGGAGATGTCGGTGGCCGTCTCGAGCCTAATTGGGCTGGCCGGACCGCACGAGCCGGAGCCGTCCGCTGCCGCGGCTCAGCGCCGATTGCCGCCGTCTGTCCCGCTGGCGGAAGCCGAGGCGGCGACGGTGCTGGATCTCCGAGGCAGGATGGCCGATGAGGCGCTGGATGCCACCGTGGCGGCGCTGGACCGGGCCGCGCTGACCGGTGCGCCGCTGTTGAGGATCATCCACGGACACGGGACCGGACGCCTCAAAGCGGTGGTCCGCGACTATTTGAAAGGCTCGCCTTATGTGGCCGCGTTTCGCGCCGGTGAACGGGCGGAGGGCGGCGACGGTGTCACGGTCGTGCAGTTACGATAGCGTCAGGATGGGGCTCGGCCTGCCTGGCCGCCAGGAAGCGGAGCACGAACCGGGTACCGGTGCCTGGCTCGCTGTGCACCTCGATCGTTCCGCCGTTGTCCTCGACCAGTCGCTTGACGTTCGTCAGTCCCAGACCCGTTCCGCTGTTCTTGGTGGTGAAAAAGGGCTCAAAAATCCTTGTCAGTTGATCGGGCGAAATGCCGCAGCCGGTGTCGGCGATTTCGATGGCCACGCGGCTGTGGTCGAGGCCGATCGTGACGGTCACGTGGCCGCCGTCCGGCATGGCTTCACGGGCATTGGCCAGCAGGTTCACGAGGGCCTCTTTCACCTGATCGGGGTCGACCGAAACTTCCGGCAGATCCTGTTCGAACTTCGTGTCGATGGCGATCCGTTCCAGGCCTCCGTTCGCTTTCCATTGCACCAGCGCGGTCTGCGCGATCGTGGACAGCGGAAGCTGTTTCGGCTCAGGGGGCTTTTGGCGTGCGTATCGGAGAAAATCGTTGATCAGGCGCGCGATCCGGTCGACCTCTTGGATCACGTAGTGGGCGACCTCCTGTTTGACGTCCGGTGTCTGGTCCTCGTCAAGAATGAGTTGCGCGGAGCTGCGGATCACGCCCAGGGGATTGCGGAGATCGTGCGCGAGCGCCGCCAGCAACTGGCCGACCGAGGCCAGCTTTTCCTGCCGGATCAGCTCCACCTGTTGCGACTTGATGGTACGGAGGCTGTTCTCCAGCGCGCTCCGCATGTCATGGAAGGCGCGGGCCAGCGCTTCGATTTCGTCGCCGGTCCGGATGCCGATGTCTGAAACACCGCCGGCGACACCGGGCCGCGGCGCGGGAGCGGGCAGCGCCGCGATGTTCCGCCGGAGGCTGTCCGCTTCCCTCCGAAGCGCCAGGATGGGGTTCACGATGCGGCGGCCGACGACGAAGCCCAGCGAAGCCAGCACGACGACCAAACCGAATCCGATCATGCCCACGGTCAAGAGAAGCGAATAGATCGGCGCATAGGTTTCCTCCGGCTGCTGGCGGACGAAGGAGAACCAGCGGTGTCCGCCCAGACTGGCCGGCGTCAGCCTGTGCGAAAACAGCACCGGCGCGGCGCCGACGATGGAGTTGCGGCCTCCGTGCGCGTCATCGTCGGCGATAAACCACAGCGACTTGTCCCGCGTCAGTTGGTTCAGCAGGGCTTCCGGAATGAGGTGCGCGGTCGGCGGGAGTACGGGGCAAATGAGCGGGGTGCCCTCGGTGTCCATCAGCATGCCGTGCCCGGTCTGTCCCACGCGGATAGGCAAGATGGTGTTCATCAAGACGTCCCGCCGGACGACGAAGGCGACGACGCCGATCGCCTCACGGCGGCGTTCGTCCAGGACCGGCACGGCCACGTCAAAGACGTAGTCATTCAGGACAGGCTCGACCCGGAGCGAACTGATATACGCGGTGCCCCGCCCTCCATGAAAGGCCTGTTGCCACCAGGCCTGATCGGCGTTCAGGTAGGAAATCCGGGGGTCCGTCGAGACGATCACCGCGCCCCGTCGGTCCGCGACCGTCACGCGCACATAATAGTCGGATTTGCCGGCCCACGCCTTCAGGTAGGCCGTGCTGACACCCAGCGGGACCGGCCCGTCGTCGCGGACGTGCCGGGGCCATGCGGCAGCCGCATGCGCCAACAGACGCCGCACATCGGCTTCGCGCCGGCCTTCGTATCGCCGGTTCGCGGCTTCAAGGACCTTTTGCACATGAATGGGGACGATCGCCAGCCGCTCGGCCCGGTCGATCTCGCCGTCAACGGCGGCTGCAATGCGGATAGCGGTGGAGCGGGCGATTTCCTGAAACCCGCTGCCGATGGACTGCTCCAGGCTGGTCTTGCTGTACAGGTAGGTCGCGAAGAGCGCCGCGATGCCCGGCACGATCCCGACGATCAGGAGCGCCACGAAAAATTGTTTTTGCAGTCCGCCAGGCCGGCGGAACCGTTCCATCAAAGCGGCGATCATTTCAGGCCGTATTTCTCCATCCGGTACCGGAGCGTGTTGCGGGTGATTTTCAGGATCCGGCCGGCCTCCGAGACGTTGCCGCCGGCCTTGTCCAGTGCTTCCTCCAGCATGGCCTTCTCCACTTCCTCCACGGACAGGCCGAGCGAGAGCAGCGAGGGCCGCTCCTTCTGCGCGCTCCCCGCTGCAGCCCGCAGTTGTGGCGGGAGGTGGTCCGGCCGGATGGTGTCCTCCTTGCAACTCAGGCTGATCCACTCCACCGCGTTGTGCAGTTCCCGCACGTTCCCCGGCCACGGGTGCGCGGTCAGCAGGCGAAGTGCGTCTGGTGACACGTGGTGGATCCGCACGCCACGTTCGTGCATGAGCGTGCCGAGAAAAGCGTCGAGCAGCATGGGGATGTCCTCCGGGCGTTCCCGCAGGGGGGGAATCGTCAGGGGACAGACATGCAGGCGGTAGTAGAGGTCTTCCCGGAAGCGGCCCTGCTTGATCAGACCGGGCAGGTCCTGGTTGGTCGCACAGATGACGCGGATGTCCACCCTGACACTGCGTGTCCCGCCCAGCGGTTCGACCACACGGTCTTCCAGGACGCGCAAGAGTTTGGCCTGCGCTGCCGGACCCAGTTCGCCGATCTCGTCGAGAAACAGCGTGCCGCGATGGGCGAGTTGAAAACGACCCTGCTTGGACTTCCTGGCGTCGGTGAACGCGCCGGGCTCGTAGCCGAAGAGCTCGGATTCGATGAGCGATTCGGGAATGCCGGCGCAATTGACGGCGACGAGCGGCCGGGCGGCCCGCGGGCTGGCATAGTGAATTGCCCGGGCCAGTAGTTCCTTGCCGGTCCCGCTCTCGCCGGTGACGAGCACGGTTGCGTCGGTCTGCGCGAAGTCGGCGGCCAGCCGCTTGACCTCGGCCATCGCTGGCGACCGGCTGACGATCCGGTCAAAACCGAATTGCTCCCGCAGGCCTGCGCGCAAGGCCTGATTGTCCTGCGCGAGCCTTCGCAGTTCGAGCGCCCGTGCGATCAGGATTTTCAGTTCGTCGTGGTCTACGGGCTTGGAAATATAATCGTAGGCCCCCTTGCGCATGGCCTCGACGGCTGATTTGACAGTGCCGTAACCCGTGACGATCAGTACGGGGACGTCCGGGCGCGTCTTTTTGGTCTCTTCCAGGACGTCAAGGCCGGACAGTTTACCGAGTTGCAAGTCGGTCAGAACGAGGTCGAGTTCGGAGTGTTCAGAGAGGAGCTTGATGCCTTCTTCGCCGGAGGCGGCCAGCAGGAGATCGTAGCCCTCCTGCTGGAGCACCAGCTCCAGGAGCCGGCGCATCCGTTCTTCGTCTTCGATGATCAACAGTGTCGCAGAACGCATGGGGCTCACGCTCCGCAAGACAGCCACGACCGGGTCCCGACAGATTATATTTAGCATACCATCATCCCGCTGGAAGAGGTAGCGAGCGTCGTGGCCATGGGAAGTCAGATGCTTGCGGGCGTTGCAGGGTGTGAGGAGGGCACCGTTTGCTGGGGGAGGCCGGCCACGGGGAAATGGATGCGGAACGCCGTGCCTTTGCCGACCTCGCTCCGCGGCTCGATGCGGCCACCGTATTTTCTGATGATCGTGTCCACGATGTAGAGGCCGAGCCCCGTGCCCTTGCCGGTCTTCTTGGTGGTGAAAAACGGGGCGAAGATTTTCGCCAGATCCTGCGGGGCAATGCCGGGCCCCGTATCCTCGACGGACACCGTGATGGAGCCGTTTTCCATGCAGGTACGCAGGGTGAGTCGCCCGCGGGCATTCATGGCCTGGACGGCGTTGACGATCAGGTTCATGAACACCTGCAGCAGTTCGCCCGGCTCCGCCTGGATGTCCGGCACAGGTTCGTAGTGCGGAATGACGGTGACTTCGTCGAGAATCGTAGAGAATTTGGCCATCCGGACCGCCTCGTCGAGCAGCTTGGGAATCTGCACCGGGACGAGTTCACCCTGGGCGCTGGTCCGGGCGTACAGGTTCACGCTCGTGGACATGTTCGAGAGGTGTTTGATCTGCTTGACGATCTCCTGGATATATTCCTGCACGGAGGCCGGATCCTGCGTGTCCTGGATCAATTGGGCGAAGCCGAGCATCATGTGCAAGGGGTTGTTGAATTCATGGGCGATTCCCGCCGCGAAGGTGCCGAGGGTCGAGAGCTTTTCCGCATGGGCCAGGTGCTCGTAGAGGTCCCGCTCGTCCTGGATCAGGCTCCAGACCAGCTTCGCGGCAGTGCCGCCGAGAAATTCCGCGCGCGCGGACTTGTGTCGTTCGATTAACGCCGGCATGGAGGGATTGCCGGTCACATCCACGATCAGGTCGACGGTCATGTCGGAGACAAGCGAAACGGGATCGTCGGTCGCGGGGATATTGAGGTTGCGGGCCAGCCGCAGTCCCGGCGCATCCGGGTTGGTGTCTGCGATGCCGGTGATCGCAATGCCGTGGCAGCGGGTGAACAGTTCGATCAGGGCCGTGCCACCTCTCCCGCCGCCGAGGATCGCGATGTGGATGGATTGTTCCGGCCCCATGTGCGTGACCCCGTGGGAAGACACGCCGGTGGCCGGCGTGCCTCCGCGGAAGACTCGTGCGATGCGATGGAAACCGGTCTCAGGTTGTGAACATCTCCCGCCCTTCGACGGCCTTGGCGACCGCCGCAATCAGCTTCTCGTTCTCCACCGGTTTGACGAGATAGTCGCTGACACCCTGCTTCATCAGCGAGGTCGCCAGGTTGAGATCGGGGAAGCCCGTCTGCACGATGATCGGCACGGAGGGATATTGGGACCGGAAGTAGGAGATGGCTTCGACGCCGTTGATCTTGGGCATGCGAATGTCACAGATGATCACGTCCACCAGCAAGGGGTTTTCGCCGGAATTCAGCGCTTCAATCGCATCCGCTCCGTCTTTGCCCTCGATCACTTCATAGCCGGCCTTGGTCAGTGTCAGACGGGCGACCCTCCTGATGTTTTCTTCATCGTCCACGATCAGCACGCGTCCCATGCTCGCCCTGCTGGGATCATGATGACCGAATGGCCACATTCCCATGGTGTCCTCCTTTTATTGTAAGACCGTAGGTTGCTGCCTGATATAAAAGCAAGTAACGGACCGCCGCGCAATGGACGATAACCTGGATGCACCCGTGCAATATCAGTTGGATAGAGTATGCACCTTTCTGGCCACGCCGCCGTTTGATGAAAAGTGGTGTGAATCCACCAAATCTCGTCCTGAAAATGGTGGAGTTCAACCACTCTGCGAGCCGTTTAGGTCTTCGTAGCGACGGAAGGGTCTGTGAAAGGTACCGGTAGATGGTGGAGGGCCAGTCTCACATTACGCATGAAGCCGGCATGTTTGGCCCTTCGGATGGGGCTTTTCCGGAATGTTGAAGCGAACGTGCGATCATCCATGCCTGCCAGTTGCTCGAGATCGGGTGCGAGCGAGGTCGCCGTCGGCTGGAACGCCGGCTCTGCCGAGGGTGTTGCATTGACGTTGTAGGGGCAGACGTCCAGGCAATCGTCGCACCCGAAAATGCGGTTGCCGAGTTTGGGGGCCAGATCGGCCGGAATCTCGTCGCCCGGTTTGTGCAGTTCGATGGTCAGGTACGAGATGCAGCGCCGGGCGTCCACGACGTAGGGTTCCGTGATCGCGCCGGTCGGGCAGGCCTTGATGCAGAGGGTGCAGGAGCCGCAGAGATCGGCGGCCGGCTCATCGGGCTCCAAGTCCAATGTGGTCAGCACTTCGCCCAGCACCAGCCAGGAGCCGTAGCGGGTGGAGACAAGGTTGGAATGCTTGCCGATCCAGCCAAAGCCGGCCTGCTGCGCCCAGCCTTTTTCCATGACCGGGCCCGTGTCCACGTAGGAACGGGTCGCGGCCTCCGGCGCCAGCGATTTGATCCGGTTCTCCAATTGCTCCAGCCTGGCCTGGAGGACGCCGTGATAATCCTCGCCCCAGGCATAACGGGCAATGCGTCCGTTCCCCGGCCGTTCGTCGGGTCGACGGTCGGCGTAATAATTCATGCCCACGGAGATGACCGAGAGGCAACCGTTCAGGACAGCCTGTGGATCGGCGCGCCGAGCCGGTTCGCGGGCGATCCAGCCCATCGTGCCGTGATAGCCGCGGCGGAGCCACTCTGAGAGACGGGTGCGTAAGAGCCAGGGAAGGGAAGTTCGAGGTTCGAAGTTCGAAGTTTGAGATTCGGGGTGCTCAGTCAACCTCGAACCTTGAACCTCGCATCTCGCACCGTCGTCCTCGACACGGCTGATGCCGACGGCATCGAAGCCCAGCGCGCGGGCTTCTTCTTTGATGGTTGTTGAAAGAGACATGGCAAACGTCCCAAGTCCATCAAGTCTGTAAAGTCGTAAAGTCTTCAGGTCGTTTGGACTTTATGACTTGACTGACTTTCGGACTTGATAGACACGACCCTGCTATTTCCGCTGTGAACAATCAAATTTGACGATGAATTGGGCTGAACAGTGTCCGGTCCTGCACTTTCCGCAGGTTCCGGTGATGCGGGTTATCCAGTCCGTCGTCTTGTCGTCGAACTTGCACTGCGTATTTCCGCCCTTGGAAATATTCGTCCAGGGTTTGGCCGTGCCGGGAAAATGGGCGACCATGCAGCCGGCTGGAATGGGAACCTGGCACGTCTGCCGGGCTTCGCCTTTGGCCATGCCGAAACTGCAGTTGAATTCGGTGGTAGCGGAGGATTCCGACAACGGTGGTGAACCGGGCTCCGCGGCTGATGCGTCGGGCGTCGCAGACAGTGTGATGCCGAACAGGACCATGGCAAGGATAATGCGAACGATGCGAGATGAATGCATGAAAGCCTCCATACCAACCTTCGGTTGAGCCGGCGGCTGAGTATCGACTTATCGAATCTGATGCCGCGCGAGAGAGTCCTCAACCTACACTGAATTGAGTTCTCTCAATTTTGATGCGGCATCCTAGCATAGCGGGCGCAGTTGCAGCGAATGCGGAAGCTGCGTAGAATCCTGTTGCACGACGGGAGCAGGGAGCGTCAATGATGTTGACGAGATGGACAGCGGGCTTTTTGCCGGGAGCAGCCGCGATGCTGTTGATCGGCACGCTGGCCTCGGCTGCGGAAGGTCCTGCAACCGTACTCGAGATCCGGGATGATCCCGCCGGTGGCAAGAGGGCTGTGGCGACGCTGCGCATCGCAGCCCCTCCGGAAGCCGTCCGGGCCGTCCTGAACGATTTCATGCGTTGGCCCGAGCTGTTTGCCGGACGTTTCCAGCTCGTCAAACTGGATCGGCAGGACGGACGAGTCGTGACCCATCTGCACATCAAACGCTTGCCGTTGCCGGGGTACCTGAAAATGGTGTGCGAAACGCGGGACATGCCGAACGGCGAGATCGTCACCAGCCTGATCGAGGGGGATTTCCGGCGCTACCTGCGGCGTTGGCGGCTGGTAGCGGAGGAAAATGGAGCGGCGGTGCACACGCGCGCCGAGATGGAGCTGTCGGTTGATCCGGACACCTGGACGCCGGGCTGGCTCTTCGCCACCGTGCTCCGCAGCGACCTCGAGGACCACTTCGTGATTTTGAGGGAGCGGGCGATTGCCCGGACGAGCGCCCGTTAGATCACTGGGGGACGGTGCTTTTGTACGAAATGTGCAGTTCGCCGTTCAGGACCTGCATGTCGGCGATATGCGGCGGGAGCATGAACTTCTCCCGGTTGGTCGGCGAGTCGAACAGGCTGGCTACGGCGCTCCCGAGCGTGGATTTCGGGAGCGGCAGGGTGCCGAGCTTGCCTTCGGTCGCGTCCAGGCGGATGCGGCCGTCTTTCACTTGTAATTTCCCCGTCAGTTGAAGCGAGACATCCTTCCCATACAGATTGTACAGCGTATAGGCCTGCATCTGATCGCCGACAAGATGCAGCTTGATGTCCTTCATGGAGGATTGCACCTGTTCCTGGGTGGGCTGCCCGCCGCCTCCCGCCGGGACTGCGCCGCCTGACGGCGCCAGGTTCGATTGCAGCCAGGCGTTCAATTCGGCTTCGGTGATCGGCATGGTGAAGGTCTGTCCCTGCGCGGCCGCTTCCTGGGCTGCGAGGAATTTCCCCCCGACTTTCTGCGCGCCGTCAGGGTCCACGGCCACCACCGGCGGAGGAGCCTGCCGGAACATCATGAACAGGGCCAGCAGGCACCCGAGCACGATGGCCCATCGGGCGACGCGGAACAGTTGCGAAAACAGGCCCGGTCCTGACGGCGGCGGCGTGATCGCCTTCATTTTTTCGATGGCCGCCTGTTCCTTGGACATCGGCGGAGGCGGCGGCGTGTAGGCCGGCGCGGCGGCCTGGGAAGGCTTGTAGCGGGCGATGACGATCCCGCATTTGACGCAGTCCGGGCTTTCGGGCTGCTCGAATCCGCATTTCGGGCAGGTCATGGCGGGGGGAGGCCCGCCCGGCGTTTCAGAGGGTTTGAGCGTGAATTCCATGGGATTGGGGCGGCATTGTGCCGTGAAAGCGCCCGTAAATCAAGCAACCGGACGTTCAGGGGTACGTGAATTCAGCCAATTCCGTTTTATCCAGACCCTGTTTGACCAGAGTATCGATGTCGAGCCCCCGCTCGACTTTTCGGATGTAATCCAGGCTGGTTCTGGTGCTGGGATGGGCCGGGACGAACAGCTTGCAGCAGTCCTGGTCCGGCTCGATGGACGTTTCGAAGGTGCCGATCTGTTGCGCCTGTTCGGTGATTTCGAGTTTATCCATACCGATCAGCGGGCGCAAAAGCGGGAGGTGGGCCGCGTCTTCGACGACGCCCAGATTCTCCGGCGTTTGCGAAGCCACCTGTCCGAGGCTGTCGCCGGTCACGAGGGCCCAGCATTTGTCCCGCCTCGCTAATTCCTCGGCGATGCGGACCATCATCCGGCGGTAGAGCACGACACGGAACGGCGCGGGCGCGCCCAGCACGATCTGCCGCTGGATTTCGCCGAAGGGGACGAGATAGAGGCGCGAGTAGAGCTGGTAGCGCGTCAGCAGTTCGGCGATTTCGCGGACTTTCTCCTCCGACGCCCGCGTGACGAACGGCCGCCCGTGAAAATGGACGAACGTGGCCTTGCAGCCCCGCTTCAGCATGCGGTAGGACGCGACCGGAGAATCGATTCCGCCCGAGAGGAGACAGGCCACCTTGCCGCTCACGCCGGTCGGCATCCCGCCCGGGCCCTGCTCCTTGCCCGCCGCCACATAGGATTGCCGGGCCATCATCTCGATGTGGATGGTGAGATCCGGGTGGCTGAGGTCGACTTTCTTGCCGGTCAGGGCGACGATGTGGGCGCCGATGGCACGATCCACGTCCATGGACGTGAGCGGAAACCGCTTGTCGGCCCGTCTGGTCGAGACCCGGAAGGTCGAGAAGGGGATGTCACGGATGACCTCGCCTGCCGCCGATTTCAGGAATTCCAGATTCGGCTTGTTCAGATCGAGCGGGACGGCATGATTGAGGGAGAAGTTGGCGATGCCGAAGACACGCGTCAGCCGCTCTTTGACCGGTTCCCAGCGTGCCTCGTCCTTGAGCACCACCCGGATGCGCCCTTGCAGCGGCTCGACGCGCGCGATACCCAAACCCTTCAACGCGGTACGGATGTGCCGGACCAGCTTGCCTTCGAAGAAGGGCCGGTTGCGTCCCTTGAGTGCAAGCTCGTGGTAATGGACAATGGCGCAGCGCATGGCTTTCGCAGGTTAAGGTTCAGGTTGAGGTTGAGCGGCGGAAAAGAACTTCATCCTCCTCAACCTTAACCTCAGCCTCAACCTTGGTTTTCCAAATATCGTTCCGCATCCATCGCCGCCATGCAGCCGGAGCCGGCGGCGGTCACGGCCTGGCGGTACTTGGAATCCTGCACGTCGCCTGCGGCGAAGACGCCGGGCACGCTGGTGGCGGTGCCGTTGTTCGTCAGGAGGTACCCCTTCGCGTCCATGTCCATCTGGCTCTTGAAGAGATCGGTGTTGGGCTTGTGCCCGATCGCCATGAAGACGCCGGCGCAGGGGAGTTCCGAGGTTTTCCCGGTGACGTGGTTCTTCAAAGTAACGCCGGTGACGACCTGGTCGCCGAGAATATCCTCGACCGACGAATTCCAGACAAAGGTGATTTTCTCGTTCTTCATCGCGCGGTCCTGCATGATTTTGGAGGCCCGCAGCTTGTCGCGGCGGTGCACGACGTAGACCTTTGAAGCGAATTTGGTCAGAAAGGTGGATTCCTCCATCGCGCTGTCGCCGCCGCCGACCACGACCAGCTCTTTGCCGCGGAAAAAGTATCCGTCGCACGTGGCGCAGGCAGAGACCCCGTGGCCGAGCAGCCGGCGTTCGTTGGGCAGGCCAAGGTACTGCGCCGCCGCACCGGTGGCGATGATCATCGTCTTCGTGTCCACAGGCTGTTCGCCTTCAATGACGATCCGGAACGGCTGCTTCCCGAGTTCCACGCTGGTGACGTCGCCCTGCAGGAACGTCGTGCCGAACCGTTCCGCCTGGGCCCGCATCTCTTTCATCAGTTCCGGCCCCATGATCGCGTGGGAAAATCCCGGGTAGTTTTCAACATCGGTCGTCGTCGTCAGTTGCCCGCCGGCCTGGAGGCCTTCGATGACCAGTGGATACAGATTTGCCCGCGCCGCGTAGATCGCGGCCGTCAGGCCGGCAGGCCCCGAACCGATGATGACGACGTTCCGTGTCATGTCTTCTTGCTGTTGTATCGAACCTGTGGCGCTGGATACTGCGTCCAGACGAACTGTAGCACACGTCGATTGAGAGCGGAAGAGCGGGTGTCAGGCGAGCTGTTTCAATTCTGCGAAGATCCGTTCCACTTCATGCTTGGTCTGTTCGTAGGACAGGGTGCCGTCGATCACGTAATCGGCGAGCGTGACTTTTTTCGACAGCGGCAGCTGGATTTTGATGCGGCGCAGGGCTTCCGTCTTGGACAGGTGATTGCGGTTGTGCAGGCGCTTCATTTGCGTTTTTTCATCGGCGGATACGACGATGATCTTGTCCATTCGCTTCTGCGCTCCGGCTTCGATCAGGACCGGCGCGTCATAGATGACGATGGCATGGGGCTCCTGGCTGGCGATCTCGCGGGTCATCTTGGCCTGTTCGCGCGCGACGCGGGGATGGACGATGGCGTTGAGTTTTTTCAGCTTCGCCGGGCTAGCAAAGACAATCTTCCCGAGGGCCGGTCGGTTCAGCGTGCCATCCGCCTGGAGCGCCTTCTTGCCGAACACGCGCGCGATGTCTTTGA
>MHEU01000029.1:68633-71772 GCA_001805245.1 Nitrospirae bacterium RIFCSPLOWO2_02_FULL_62_14
CGCTCGACCACTGTGCGGGCGAGCACGTCGGCGTCGATGAGAATGGCGCCGCAGTCCTGAAAGAGGCGCGCGACGCTGCTTTTTCCGCAGGCCACACCGCCGGTGAGTCCGACCAAAATCATGGCGGGAGCATAGCACGTGCACAGAAGCCCCACAAGGAAGTCTCCGCCGTCGCTTGACTTCGTCTCCTGACCACCTGTATCACCGTTTCATGCTCGCGTATTTTCCGCAAAGCGTCCGCATGCTGCCGCTGCTCTGCTGTGCGGGATGGCTGGCGTCCTGCTCGGGACCGCCGCCGGTGAGTTCAGGCGGAGCGACTCCTGTCCTCGAAGGGGCCCGGACGCTGGTCGTGGCGCTCGACGGCAGCGGGCAGTACACCTCCATCCAGGAAGCGATCGATGCGGCCCGCAAAGGCGACGTCGTGCGCATTAAAGCCGGCTCCTATCCTGAAAACGTCACCATTCACAGCAAGGACCGCATCAGGATCATCGGCGACGGGGCGGAGAAGGTGACGATCCTGGGACGCGATCTGGTCGGCTCGTTCCACATCGGCAAATGGCCCTACGGAGCGTCGAACATCGAGATCAGCGGCCTGACGATTCAGGAGCACGGCGGCCTCGCGATGGGCATTTTCAACGGCAAGGGCATCGTCCTGCGCGACATGCTGGTCAACGGAAAGTTGTTCGGGCAGCAAATTGCGGGAGTGCGGATCGAACGGTGTTCGCTGGGCGGCAGCGAAACCACCGGCGTGCAGTTCGCCGATTCCCAGGCCATGCTGGCGGAGAATTTTATCCACGACAACGATCACGGGGTGACGGTGGCCGGCAAGTCGGACGTGCGTCTCGAGCGCAACGTGATCACGCGAAGCCTCTTTGAAGGCGTGGTGGTCACGGATCAGGCACGCGCGGTGCTGGTCAGTAATACGATCGTGAAGAACGGAGGCGGAGCCGCGTTTCTCGGCGCCTCGCAGAGCGAGGCCACCGGCAACATCATCGGCCTGAACACCGCCGGCGTCACCATTGCGCCCTCGGCCCGCGTCATCCTGTCGTACAACGCGCTCTATAACAAGGATGACTATCTGCATGCCGGCCCGCCGCCCACCCCGGCCACCGACTTGAAGGCTGAGACCGATGTCCGCGAGGATCCCCGCTTCGTGAATTCCCACGAGGGCGATTTTCGCCTCAGGGCTGACAGCACCCTTCGAAGGATGGGAACGTTCGAGTATCTGGGGGCGCTTCCCCCGGCCAGTGGCACGCCATGAATTGGCGTAGTATGATGAAAGCGGGTCAGGAAAGGACAGACGCCATGGCCGCTTTCAGATCAGAAAATGAAAAGGCGATTCTCCGATCGCTTCCCGAACTCGAGCACATGGTGTCGGGAAAACCGATCGGCGCCGTGGTGCCGATGTCCGAGAAGGCCCAGAGGCTCCTGCGCGACCGTATCGAGACCATCGAGTATCTGCTCAACCAGGACGACGTGACCTGGAACTGACAAGAAGTTTCCTCGACATCCATCCGTGCTCCGGAAATTCACCTGACGCTGTTTCCCGCTTGCGCTACAATGCGCGTCAGACGGGGACACGAAACAACTCTCAATGCGTCTGTGCTTAGTGGGAGAGGCGGCTGACGAAGGGTGAACTGCTCCGGCGTCGGTAAGAGCAGCTCTGAATAAGAAAAATCGGGGTGGCATGCCCTTCCGCTTCAGCGCCTCCCGGAACGGCCCTTTCGGACTTTGCCAGGCGGAAACCTTCGGAAATTCCTTCGCGGACTCAGTCAGTTTCCGCTTTCCTTCCTGGCAAAGTCGCGATGGGCGCCCCGTTCCTCCGGCGAATTACGCTCCAGGGCATGCCACCCCACCAGTGAATCTCTTTGCTAATGAAAAATAGAAAGGCGACAGGCCGCTCGCAAGCCCGTCGCCTTTAACGCTTCGACACGTTCGGTGTGCAACTACTTTGTTTTGTTACCAGTTAGTTTGGGTAAACGCGTTGGAAGCGTCGGATGAACTTCTCGCGCACGTCCTGCTGCGATAGCAGATCTGACCAGTATGAAGTCATTCCGTTTTCAAGATCGTTAAAAAAGTGAAGCGGACAAACCTGGACAACGCGCATCGTGGGTTCCCAGCAATAGGGCTGATTTTCAAGAAACTCTAGACTCCCAGGAGGCGTTATTTGAAAACCATGAGCTACACCATTGCGAAACGATTTCCATAGAAGATCTGTGAGATTGGGAGTGCCTGGGGGGACTGGCTTGCGCCACCACATTGGCATGTATTTCTCGATGAAAGCCTCGAACATCTTCTTGTTATTGCCGCTGCTTTCATCCAAGTCGGGTTTAATGAATGATCCAAGTGCCTCAACTCCGTTTAGCATTGACGACATCGTAGAAATAGAAAATGAGCGAGGTGGTTCAAGTAGATCACTCATCAGTTCCTTGAAAGTTTGCGATAGGGGATCTCGAAAGATGGCCCGAAGTGGATTGAGAAACGTCATTTCGATCCGTTTCATAAACCACAGCGATTTCTGGTGATCGGTAAGACTGGTCAGCTTGTGATCTCTAAGCTGATCGTAGTCATAGTAGCAAGAAAACTTCTGGCCGTCGGGCCAAAGCTCAAACTCCGGTTCGCCTTTCAAGTAATGGCTGCGAGTAGATTGAGGCATGGGGGATAACCTCTCCTTATACAAGACATGGGGTTAGGCATATGGGCATATTCTACGTTTTGAAGAGTGTCTGGTCGATACCTTCGAGCAAACAATGGGGCGATCGTTGGGCTGCTGGACGGCGCGGACGATTCGCTGTATAGAGATGGCCGAAGCGTCCGCACTGATAGGTATTGATGAACATCGGACCAGAAGACTGCCAGAATCTTGAGCGGTCGTTGCAGCTCGAGTGGCTCGAGACGAACGGCCGCGGCGGATTCGCATCCGGCACGGTCGCCGGACCCAACACGCGCCGGTACCACGCGCTGCTCCTGATCGCGCGCAACCCGCCGGTGGACCGCTTCGTGCTCGTCAACCATCTGGATGAACAGGTGGAGATCGGCGGGCAGTCCCTGTCGCTCTCGGCCAATTGCTACCCCGGCGTCGTCCATCCGGACGGCTATCGGCGCTGCGTCGGGTTCTCGGCCGACCCCTGGCCGACCT
>MHEU01000029.1:71788-84224 GCA_001805245.1 Nitrospirae bacterium RIFCSPLOWO2_02_FULL_62_14
CGGTTCTCAGGTCATCCGCGAAATCTTCTGTCCGCAGGGGCGGGACATGGTGGTGGTCCGCTGGCATCTGGCGGGGACAAGAGGCCATGCCGCCAAGTTGGTCGTCCGGCCGATGCTCTCCGGGCGGAATTACCACGCCACGCACCATGAGAACAACGATCTCTGGGCCGGCGTGATGAGGGGCAGCGGGTCCATCTCCTGGCACCCCTACGAAGGCGCACCTGTTTGTAATACATTCTATTCCGGTCTTTACCACCATGAACCGGAGTGGTACCAGCGCGTGCAATTCCCCATCGAACGGGAGCGGGGGCTGGACGGTGAAGAGGATTGGTGGTCACCGGGCGAGTTCGCAATGGAATTATCCGCTGAGCAACCGGCGTATCTGGTGTTCACGACGGAACCGGTTGGGGATGGGTCCCCTTCAACGACGGTCGATTCAGCAGCAGTCGAGACGCTGGCGCGGGACGAGCGACGGCGCCGCCAGAAACTGGCGGACAGTGCGCCGGGAACCGACCGCCTGGTTCGTTCGCTCCGGCAGGCGGCTGAATCCTACCTCTCCGATCGCGGCACGCAGAAAACGGTGATTGCCGGCTATCCTTGGTTTGCCGACTGGGGCCGGGACACGTTCATCTCACTGCCGGGCCTGTGCCTGTCGACCGGCCGCCATGACGTGGCGCGCCAGGTCATCACGGCCTTTTCCACGCACGTGTCGCAGGGGATGATTCCGAATCGCTTTCCTGACGAGGGAGAAACGCCGGAGTACAACACGATCGATGCGTCCCTGTGGTTTGTCCATGCGGTCGGCTGCTACCTCGACTATACGAAAGATGAGTCTACGGTCCGCCGCGTGACGTGGCCTGCGGTACGAGCCATTCTGGAGGGCTATCGGCAGGGGACACGCTACGGCATCCGGATGGATGCGGACGGGCTGATCACCGGCGGCGCACCGGGCATGCAGCTCACCTGGATGGACGCCAAGGTGGGCGACTGGGTGGTCACGCCGCGACGCGGCAAGCCGGTCGAGGTTCAGGCTCTTTGGGTGCGGGCCTTGGCGGTCGGAGAGGAATTAGCTGCAAAGTTCGGCGACAAGGCCTATGCGAAGCGGTGCGGGGATGACCGGATTCGTGCGATCAAGTCGTTCCGTATGCGGTTCTGGTACGAACAGGGCGGTTATCTCTACGACGTGGTGGACGGAGAGGGCGGCGACGATGCGTCGTTGCGTCCCAATCAAATCTATGCCGCGGCCTTCCCCGGCGAGTTGCTGGATGCGAAACAGGCGGAGCGGGTCGTGCAGGTGGTGGAAGAACGATTACTGACGCCGGTCGGTCTCCGGACGCTGGCGCCCGGCGATCCGCAGTACCGGCCCCGGTACGAAGGGGATGTGCACAGCCGGGACGGGGCCTACCATCAAGGAACCGTCTGGCCATATCTCATGGGTCCCTTCGTGACGGCGTGGTTGAAAGTGCATGGCGGCAGGCCGGGAGCCAGGCGCACAGCGCGGGGCTTTCTGGACGGCCTGGAGGCGCATCTGCACGAGGCCTGCATCGGGCAGGTATCGGAAATCTTCGATGCCGACGCGCCGCACTGGCCGCGCGGGTGTTTTGCGCAGGCCTGGTCAGTGGCGGAGCCGTTGCGGGCATTGATCGAAGACATCGGCGTGCAGGAGAGGGAAGGGAAACCGGCGCAGCCGGTTCAATCGGCGGCGGCGGCGGCAGAAAAAACGCCGCGTAAAAGAGGCAGGCTGCCGCGCCGATAGCATCCCTTGCCGACCATGCGTCCATCCAATACGATTTGTCCGGTTATTCAAACCACGCGATCTTCTCGGGCTCGCCGCAGGTGATATGCCGCTGATTGTATTGTCGGATTCGCAGAACTGGCCGGACCTCTATGGAGACTTTCTCTACCGGTTTGCCTTGCTTAGAACCCGTGAGGCAAGCGTGGCCGAGGAGATGGTCCAGGAAACGTTCCTGGCCGCGCTGCAGGCCAGGCACCGGTTTGCCGGCCAGTCCACGGAGCGGAGTTGGCTGGTCGGGATCATGAAACACAAGATTATTGACCATTTCCGTAAGGTTGCGCGGGAAATACCGACGGACGATATGGAGCGCGTGGGGGTGGGAGAAGACGTCGACGGTACGTTCGACCAGGGCGGTCATTGGAAGGCGGGCGCGTCGGCTCCGCTGGAATGGCCGGACAATCCCGCTGGCGCGCTGGAACAGAGGCAGTTCTGGGACGTGCTGAAGCGGTGTCTCGGCGAGTTGCCGCCGCGGATGGCGCAGGTGTTCACGTTGCGAGAAGTGGACGAGACATCCACGGAGGAGATTTGCGCCATGCTGGGCATCACGCCGAGCAATCTCTGGGTGTTGCTGCATCGTTCGCGCAAGCACCTGCGGCAGTGCCTGGAGACGCACCATTTCGGGCCACGGTCGTCGTAGCTGGAACGCATGATGCTATCTTGTCGTGAGGCGGTACGGCTGATTTCCGAGGGCATGGATCGGCCGTTGCCGGTTTGGAATCGGGTCGGACTGAGGCTGCATGTGCTGATTTGCATATGGTGCGAACGATATCGCCGGCAGCTCATCTTTATCCGCAATGCCATGCGTCAACAGCCTGACAGGCTGATAACGCAGGAACCGTCTGCAAGCTTGTCTCCAGAAGCCCGCGAGCGGTTCAAGCGGGCCATCCGTCGGCAGATGGATCAATAAGTCCGTTCGTTCTCCTGTTCTGTAAGGTTCAGGTCGGCTCGACGACCATGCCATGTGTCTGCAGGCTTGACGGCGTGGCGTGCGTGGCGTGATGGTCATCGTCACCCATTGATCCTTCGACAAGCTCAGGATCAACCCTGAGCAGGGTCGAAGGGTTGACACGATAGAAAGAGGTCGCCATGATGAATCACGAGGTGACGATGTCGACAGCGGCGGATCCCCCGGCAGTCCGATCTGAATCGAATCGCGGCAAGCTCGTTGTCGCGCTTCTGTTTGCCGCGGCGATCGGCGCGTTTTTCTATTTTGACCTTGGCCGGTACCTCTCCCTCGACTCGCTCAAGGCCAACCGGGACAGTTTGCTGGCCTTCACCGAGACCCACTATGCCGCCTCCGTGGCCATCTTCATCGCCGCCTACTGCCTGCTGGTGGCGGCGTCGTTGCCCGGCGCCGTTTTTTTCACGCTGGCCGGCGGGTTTTTGTTCGGGAGCGCCCTTGGCACGGTGTATGTGAACCTTGGGGCGACGAGCGGCGCGACCCTGGCGTTTCTCACCGCGCGGTATCTGCTCCGGGACTGGGTGGAGGAAAAATTCGGCGGCCGACTGGCCCCCCTCCAACAGGGCTTTGCGGACAACGCATTCAGTTATCTGATGACGCTCCGGCTGATTCCACTGTTTCCGTTCTTTGTCGTCAATATGGCGTGCGGCCTGACCCGGGTCAGGCTGGCGACCTATGTGACCGCCACAGCAATCGGGATCATCCCCGGCAGCTTCGTCTTCGCCTATGCCGGCCGCCAGATCGGCACGATCAGCTCGTTGAAGGAAATTGCCTCGCCGAACGTGCTGATAGCCTTTACCCTGCTGGGGCTCCTGGCGCTGGTGCCGATCGTCTATCAAAAATTGACCGCCAAGAAGCCTGCAGTGCAGTAAAGGGAACGCCGATCATGTCGCATGAGACTGTCACCGTGCTTCCAGACGACGAGCACAATCGCGCGCTCGTCAACAATGTCCATCCGCCGCAGTGGGTCAATCCGGAGCCTGACGGCCGGTACAACATCGTGGTGATCGGCGCTGGCACGGCGGGGTTGGTCACGGCGGTGATCGCTGCGGCGGTCGGAGCCAAGGTGGCGCTGATCGAGAAGCATCTCATGGGCGGCGATTGCCTGAATGTCGGCTGTGTGCCGTCCAAGGGCGTGATCCGGGCCGCGCGGGCCTGGGCGGACGTGAAGCGCGCCGAAGAGTTCGGCGTGCACATTCCCGCCGGAGTGAAGTACGACTTCGCGGCGGCGATGGCGCGGATGCGGAAGCTGCGGGCCCGCATCAGCCACACGGACTCGGCGCATCGCTACAAAAAACTGGGCGTGGATGTCTATATCGGAAGCGGGAAATTTACCGGACCGGATTCGATTTCGGTCGAAGGGCCTGCCGGGAATCGGACGCTGCGGTTCAAGAAGGCCGCGATCTGCACCGGGGCGCGTGCTGCCGCGCCGCCGATTCCGGGATTGCAGGAAGCCGGGTACCTGACCAACGAGACAGTCTTTACGCTGACCGACCTGCCGAAGCGGGTGGCGGTGATCGGCGCCGGTCCCATCGGATGCGAACTGGCCCAATCCTTCGCCCGCTTCGGGAGCCAGGTCTACCTGATCGAAGCCATGCACGGTATCATGCCGAACGAGGACCGCGATGCCGCCGACATCGCGCTGAAATCCATGCTTCGAGACGGCCTCCAATTGATGTGCTGCGGCAAGGATCTGAAGGTCGGCAAGACGAACGACGGCAAGCAGCTCACGGTGGATTCGCACGGCCGGCAGTATGACATCACGGTGGATGAAGTCCTGGTCGGCGCCGGCCGCAAGCCCAACACGGAAGGGCTGGGGTTGGATGTCGTGGGAGTGGCCTACGACAAGACCGGCGTGAAGGTGAACGACCGGCTGCAGACGACCAATCCCAACATCTACGCCGCGGGGGACATCTGTTTCCCGTTCAAATTCACTCACACGGCGGACGCGATGGCGCAGATCGTGATCCAGAACGCGCTGTTTCCACATCCGCTGGGCCTCGGCTATGCCAGCACGAACTCGCTGGTCATTCCCTGGGCCACCTTCACGGAGCCGGAAGTCGCGCACGTCGGCATGTACGAGGCCGATGCGAAGGCCAGGGGGATCGAGGTCGAGACCTTCACGTTCAAGCTCGATGAAGTGGACCGGGCGATTCTGGACGGGGAGGACGAGGGCTTTGCGCGGATCCATGTCAGGAAGGGCTCGGATCAATTGCTGGGCGCGACCATCGTGGCATCCCACGCCGGCGACATGATCAGCGAATTCACGGTGCTCATGAAGTCCGGCAAAGGGTTGAGCACGATCTGCTCGACCATCCACCCCTATCCCACCCAGGCCGAAGTCGTGAAGAAAGTCGCCAACGCCTGGCGCAAGACGACGTTTACGGAAGGCAAAAAGAGATTGCTCTCCAAGCTGTTCGCATGGATGAGATGAGTCGAGGCGAGAGGCAAGCGGCTAGGGGCGAGAGGCGTTCGGGAGTGAAGCAGGTCATCTGCTTGTTCGCGCTGCCGGCTGTTCTGGTTTTGCCTGGCGCGATCCTTTCGGAATCGCCGGCGGTGCTTGAAGTCGGAAAGTTTTCGTCAGCGGCGGAAGGGAGTTCGTTGCCGGATGGCTGGAAGCCGCTCACGTTCCCGAAGGTGCCGAAGCACACGGTCTACACGCTGGTGAAGGACGGGAACGCAGTCGTCGTGAGGGCGGTGAGCAACGCATCGGCATCCGGGCTGACGAAGGAAGTCAGGATCGATCCCCGGGAATATCCAATCGCCCGCTGGCGGTGGAAGGTGGAAAATCTATTGAAGGCCGCCGATGTGGCGACGAAGGCGGGCGATGACTACCCGGCCCGGCTCTATATCACGTTCGAGTACGATCCGGACAAGGTCGGGTTCATGAAAAAGGCCAAATACAAGGCGGGCAAGCTGATCTTCGGGGACATTCCGATCGCCGCAATCAATTATATCTGGGATGCGAAGGCACCGCAGGGGCTGTTCATCGACAACGCGTACACGGATTTTGCCAAGATGGTCGTGGTTCGGAGCGGGGCACAGGGGGTTGGAACCTGGATGGAAGAAGAACGCAACATCTACGACGACTATCAGAAGGCCTTTGGCGGCGAACCTCCCATGATCAACGGCGTCGCGATCATGAACGACACGGACAATACGAAGGAATCGGCCGTCGCGTACTTCGGGGATATCGTCTTCAAGAAAGCGAAGTGAGGCGTGAGGAGTAAGGTGATGCGAGCGTGGCTTGTTGCGATCGTTGCTCCGGTTCTGCTGGCCGGCTGCTCGGCAGTGCCACAGTCGTTCCATCCGGCGCAGTCGATTCCGCCGGATGAATTTTCCCATCGGGCGTTCGATGAAATGCTACAGGCCCATGTGAACGACGGAGTGGTGGATTATCCGGGCGTCGCGAGCGATGCCCGCTTTCCGGCGTACCTTGATCAGCTCGATCGCGTCGACCCGACGACCTTGCCGACCAGGCGGCACCGGCTGGTCTTCTGGATCAACGCCTACAACGTCTTTGCGATCAAGGGCATCCTGGATGGGTACTCGCCGCTGACCCTGATCGGCCAATGGCGGTATTTCATCGGGAAGCAGTATCGGGTCGGCGGCGAGTCGATCAATCTGTACGATCTTGAAAGGAAGGTGCTGATCCCGGACTTCCGCGATCCGCGCATCCACTTTGCGATCGTCTGCGCGTCGCAATCCTGTCCGAAGCTCCGTTCGCAGGCATTTGCGGCGGACCGATTGGAGGCGCAATTGGAGGCGGGCGCTCGCGCCTTCGTCAACGATCCGGTCAAAAACCGGTTCGACCGGGAAACCCACACGGCCTACCTGTCGAAGATTTTTGAATGGTTCGAGCCGGACTTTCGAACCCATGCCGAGTCGCTGCTCAATTATGTACGGCGGTATGTCGATGACCCTGATCTGGCGGCCGACCTGGCGACGCAGCCCTATCGAATCGTGTTTCTCGACTATGACTGGCATGTGAATGGAGCACCCCATGCTGGTGCGCCCTGACGAGCGGGTCCCGATCGCCCGGCTCCTGACTTTTCTGGAATACGGAGAGCGATTGGCGCACGACTGTGCCAGAGCGCAGGCGGCCTTGGCGCCTGAACAGGGCATGCAGCGCTTTCTCGCGAGCCAGGCGAGACAGGAATCGGCCCATGCCTGGGTCTTCCAGGGAGCAATTGCCTGGCTGGCGCCGAAGCATCTCGGCGACAGTCCCTTTTTGCCTGCGCTCGAGCAGTACCGCGCATTGTTGGAAGACGCGCTGCAGCGCGGTGATCTGGCCGAAACGCTGATGGCCGAGCAGCTCATTCTCGAAGGCCTCGGCGAGGCGATCCTGGCCCGGATTGAAGAGGGGCTGGCGAAACGAAACGCGCCGTTCGGGCAGTTGCGCCGCATCCTGCTGCATCAGGAGGAGGCCCATTACGACTTCGGCCGCCGGATGCTCGACCGGGCTTTTGCTGCCGGGACGACATCGCCGGACCATCTCTGTGCCCGCGCGCAGGAGTATCTCGCGCTGACCGATCGGATGGTCTCGACGCTCGGCGATCTCTTCGAGTCTATCGAGGAGGACCCGCAGCTCTACATGGCACGGGCCAGGAGTTATCTTCCCGGATGGCTGACCGCATGATTTCCGTCATCATTCCGACCTATCACGAAGAAACAGCGCTGCCGGCGACATTGCGTTGTCTGTTCGCGCAGCCGGGCGATTACGAAGTCATCGTGGTGGATGGCGGCAGCACGGATCGTACCTGCGAGATCGTGCAGGTGGAGCCCCGCACGCGAGTGTTGGCTGCGCCGAAGGGTCGGGCTTCACAAATGAACGCGGGTGCGAAAGAGGCGAGGGGGGAGTGGCTGCTGTTCCTGCACGCCGATACGCTCCTGCCGGACGGAGCGCTCGTCCGGCTCAATCGGATGGAAGGCGAGGTGCAGGTCCAAGCCGGAGGATTTCTGCATCAATTCTCGGGCGGCGACTGGCGGCTACGGCTGATTTCGTTTCTGGACAACTTCCGCTGCACCCGCAGCCGGATCATCTATGGCGATCAGGCGATGTTTGTGCGGCGTGATCTGTTCAAGAAGTTGGGCGGCTTTCCGAATCAGCCGATTCTGGAGGACGTAGCTTTCTGCGAGCGATTGATTCGTGTGACAGAGCCGGTCTTGCTCGGGCCGCCTGTCGTGACCGATTCACGCAAATTCGTGAAGATGGGCATCTGGAAAAGCTTTGCCCGTGTGCTCCTGATCATCCTCCACACACAATTCCGCCTGCCGGTCCTCCCACGCGTGTTTTTTCAGGACGTGCGCTAATGTGAGTACTTGCGGTGCAATGCATGCCGCGGATGGTTTGATCTGCGTGGCCGGCGTTACCGGTGTGGATTGCCGCCCTGGCCCGGAGGTGTGCCGCCCTGGCCCGGAGGTGTGCCGCCCTGGCCCGGAGGTGTGCCACCTTGGCCCGGAGGTGTGCCGCCCTGGCCCGGAGGTGTGCCACCTTGGCCCGGAGGTGTGCCACCAAGGCCTGGAGGCACGCCTCCGTGGCCTGGAGGCGTGAAGCTGGGGCCGCGACCCGCTGCGCCTGAGATTACGGCCGGCGGAATTACATAGTTGCCTGGCGTAGGATTGCCAAACCCAGGCTGCAGTCCAAGCTGGCCAAGGTGAAGTCCCCTGTTGGGCGGTTTGCTCCCGCCGCTGCCACCTGTATCTCCACCGCCGCTACCGGTGTCTCCGCTGTCGCTGCCTTCCTCGCCACCGCCGGTGCCTCCAGTCGCAGCACCTGAGGTGACGGCCGGGGGAGTAGTGCCCGTCGCAGATGCCGAGGACGTTGTGCCGGAGGAAACCCCGCTTGTCGCCGCAGACACATTCGCGTTTGCGGGGGACTGAACGGGAGCCGTACCACCGGATGCCGCAGCTGTACGCGAGGGGCTTTCACTATCGGGAGTACTCGGGACTTCCGTTCCCTGCACCGCCGCCGTCACCTGCGCCGGCACGTTGCTTCCGGTCGTCGGGGAAGGCGAGGCCGGCGGTCCACCGCCCGGCGGCGTCATCGAAAAACTTCCCGGATTGACCCGGACGCTCTGCCCTCCGGCTTGAAAATCAACTGCTCCGTGATTGCCGATATTGGCGATTCCGCTGACGCCATTCACGTGCCAGACTACAAAATAGGTGCCACGAGCAGCTGCGACAGCCGTCGGGGTATGGACTTCGAACTTCGATCCCGACCCGGCAAAGACCTTTCCTACCAATGCGCGCACTTGGCCCTGCACGAGGTTCACGACCACGCTGCGTAGGCTGCGGTTGGGGTCGTAGAGGTGTTCGGTGATCTCGACGCGGCTGTGTTCGCCGATTGTAAGAAGGCTGTCGTCGTTGAGCAGGGCCTTGGTGCGCGATTCTTTCTGGGTCGCAATCAGGTCCCTGAAGAGGACCGTGTCTTGCAGCTTGGCCGGAAGGAGTTCCGGAGATTGGGCGTGCTGGACGAAAACCTTGCCTTCGATGGCGGTAAACACGCCAATATCAGGCTCTGTGGCTGCCAGCAGGGTCGGCCATGCGCACAGCAGACTGGCTAATCCAATAAATGACGCGCTGCGCCGGAGGGACGGCATTGTGTGTCTCCATAGCAACTATATAAAAGTATACTCCGGCAGAGAGCCTCTGTCGAGGCGCAGGCAAGCTATGGTCTATGTGGAGATTGGTTTATGTTCCGCGGAGATAAGGCCTGCAGGCTCGTTCAGTCTATCGGTTCCGGACTCAGCGGCGGCCTCCGCCGGAGCGGAATCCCCCGTACCGGTATCGGCCAGCATGTCCCCACGAGTAGTAACCGGGTGATCCTCGCCAGGGGCGCCGTGCTCCCCAGCCATAATAGGAGTAGCCGGGGACCGGCCGGGACCAGTATGGGGGAGGACCATAGGGGGCGCACCATGTGGAAGGGAGTGTGCCCTGGACGGCCGCGTCTCGAGCCCTCGTGGAGCAGTAGGCGTTGAGGCTGGCGGGCTGGGCCGAGTCCGAGTCATAGGCCAGGGGATCGTCCGTTGCGACGGCCATGGACCGGCATCCGCCGCCGGCAAGACCGGCAGCGGCGACGAATACAAGCTCAAGCAGGGTGGGACGTGAAATCATGGCGTGCCCCCGTTGTTTATGCGGGGCGCGGTCGCTGTGGACCCGCGCCCCCTGGCGGCGTGTTATGCTGCCGGCGTTTCGAGGCTGAATTCAGGGAACGAGTAGCGCGGAGCCCTGTGCTCCGCCGAACGGGCCATCTGGATCGGCAGCACCGGCGAGAGCCCGACAGTGCGGTGCCGGATAATCACGGGGTCAACGATATTCCCGCAGCACACGCACCGCCAGCCGTGGAAACTGATGTGGTGCGGGTCGCCCCGCAGGTCCTCGAACCGCTCTTCCACCATCATTCCGTGACATCGCAGACAATCCATGGCAGCCCTCCTTCCGCCATCAGGCCTGGTGCAATGGGATCAACGAGACATGATGTTGTGTGGTTCTCCAGCTTGCATGTCTTACGTGTAACGCACAGATGCCGATACGTGGTAGGGCGTAGAGGGAAGAAGCAAGGCGTTTTATGGCCCTAGCCGCCAGGGCCGGCTGGCTCTAGCTGCGAAGGGAACGCGGGGCTGGCGTTCAGGAACTTTTCGGCGGCTTGGCGGATGTCGATTGCTTGGCAAAGATGGCGGCGGCCTGGGCGCGGCGGGTAATTTGGAGCTTCTGGTAGATGTTGGAGAGGTAATTTTTGACCGTTTTGGGGCTGAGGCCCATGTCGCCGGCTATTTCCTTGTTGGTTTTGCCTTCGGCGACCAGTGCCACGACCCGCTGCTCCTGTGGCGACAGTGGTTCGCGGCCGGGGTCCGAAGGCATGGCGCTCTGGGTTTTCACCCAGCTCAGCACTCGCTTCGTCGCAGCCGGGTCCAGGATGGATTCGCCGGCAGCCACCCGCTTGATTGAATCGACGAGCGTCTCCACGCCGATTTCCTTGATCAGATAGCCGTGCGCCCCGGCCAGCACGGCCGCCAGGACCGTGTCGTCGTCCGCGAAGGACGTCAGGAACAGCACGCGCATCTGCGGCCATTGCTCCAGGATGTCGCTGCAGGCCTGGACGCCATCTGTGCCCGGGAGCCGGATATCCATCAGGATGACGTCCGGCTTCAACCGTTTCGCTTCCGCGACCGCCGCGTCTGCGGTTCCCGCCTCCCCGACCACCTTGATCTGAGGATCGCGGGCCAGCACCATCTTGAGCCCTTCGCGGACGACCGCATGGTCGTCCACCAGCAAGACTCCAATCGATTTGCCTGTTGTCATGAGCCGGAACTCCTTTGCGGGATGGGAAGGGTCAGTTCGATCCGAACTCCCTGGCCAGGCTGCGAGGTGATCGTGAAATCCGCTCCGATGGCCTTGGCACGGGCACCCATGTTGGCCAGTCCGTGCAGGCCCTGCCTAGGGGCAACCGGATCGAATCCGACGCCGTCATCGCGGATTTCGACGCGGAGGACGCCGTTCCGGCGCTGGGCGGTGACCACGCCTTCGCGGGCCTGGGCATGCCGGAGACAATTGCTCAGCGCCTCGCGGACGATCAATAAAATAGAATCCGCCTGCTCATGCGACAGACCTGCCGTCAGCTGGGGATCCATGTCCACCCGGAATTTCGGACCCGTGCCGATCGTCATGCTTTGGATCAGCGCGGGGAAGGCCGTGTCGAACGGCGGGTGCTTCTCGGGGACCGGCTGGGGACCTGCAATGTAGGTGCGAATCTGTTTCATGGTGAGCTTGAGTTGATTCAGAGCCTGGGCGGCCAGAGCGGTCATCCCGGCCGGTTCGGCCTGCGGAACCGACTGGCCGGCCTCCAGCCGCAGGCCGACGGCGTACAGCGACTGCAGGACATCATCATGGAGATCGCGGTTGAGTTGTTCGCGTTCGGCAAAGGCCCGCGAGAGGTCCTGTGTCCGATCTTCGACCCGCGCTTCGAGTTCCTGGTTCAAGAGGCGCAACTGTTCGTGCGCGCGACGGTAGGCCTGAGCCAGCAGGGCGGTTGCCAGGAGCAGGATGATCGCGATCGAGCGATTGAACAGAATGATGTAGAAATCGTATGCGGGCGGAGACAGGTACGCGCCCAGCACGGTCAGAAGTGTGCACAGCGTCGCCATCCACCAGAGTGTCTGTGAGCGTGGCGACCAGATGGTCAGCAGGATGCACAGGACGTATAGATACTGCGGCGGCATCTCCTGCGGCGTGAAGACGTCAACGGCCAGGACTGCCGCCGCGATCGCCAGAGCGATCCACACTGTCGGTATGCGTGTCGGTCGGTAAAGGGGTTCGGCGCTCATCCGGCCTCGCGACAGGAAGATTATTTTTTACTATTGCACCTTCCGGTTCCGACTGCAAGCGGGCGAGGAGCTTAACGGATGGCCGCCACCCTGCTAGAATGCCGGCATGGACCTGATCACGACGCATATGAACGCCGATTTCGACGGCCTGGCCTCCATGGTGGCCGCGCGCAGGCTCTACCCGGGAGCGACGCTGGTGTTTCCCGGAGGGGCTCAGGAATCCGTGCGCAGCTTTCTGTCCGTGCACGATCTCGGTATTGCCAGGCTGAAAGAGCTTGATCTGAACCAGGTCACCCGGCTGATCCTGGTGGATACGCATGAGCCGGAGCGCCTCGGGCCGCTCAAGGATCTTTG
>MHEU01000029.1:84248-85612 GCA_001805245.1 Nitrospirae bacterium RIFCSPLOWO2_02_FULL_62_14
GGTGTACGACCACCACCCCGATTCCGGCACGCAGGGGGAGGCGCTGCCGCTTCGCGCCGCTGTGCGCACGATAGAGTCGGTCGGAGCGACGGCGACGATCCTCATTGAGCAGGTGCGCGCCCGGAAGCTCACGCTTACGCCGTTCGAGGCAACGGTGCTGGCCATCGGGCTGTACGAGGAAACCGGCTCCCTGTCCTACGCATCCACGACCCCGCGCGATCTCGATGCCGCCGCCGCCCTGCTGCGCGCCGGCGCGGATTTGAACGTGGTGTCCGATACGCTGCGTCGCCATCTCGACCCGGAGCAGGTCGCGCTGCTCAACGATCTGCTGAAGGCCGGCGAAACCTATTATCTGGACGGCCGCAAGGTGCTGCTGGCCACCAGCGCCTATGAACGCTATCGCGGCGACCTGGCCGAACTTGTCCAGAAGCTGGCCGAGATGGAGGCTGTGGACGCCGTCGTGGTGGCAGTGGCAATGGACGGCAAGATCGAGGTCATCGGCCGCAGCCGGAGGCCCGACATCGACGTGGGCCGGATCGCCCAGGCGTTCGGCGGCGGCGGCCATGCGGAAGCAGCCGCTGCCAGCATCAAGGGCCGGACGCTGGTTGAAGTTGCGGAACAGCTTCGACAGCTCCTCACGGAGGAGCACCGGCCGACCCTGCTGGCGCGGGATGTCATGACGAAGCCGGTCAAATCCATCGGGGCGGAGGCGACCATCGCCCAGACCGAGCGGGCGATGACGACCTACGGGGTCAATGTGCTGCCGGTGCTGGACGGAAGGGAGCGCTATCAAGGCCTGATTACCCGCGAGATCGTGCAAAAGGCGTTGTTTCACAAGCTGGCGGAATCCCCGGTGCGGGACTTTCTGCTGACCGAGCAGTATCAGGCAGGGCCGGAGACGCCGTTCCGTGACATCGAAGCCCATATGATCGAGCGGAATCAGCGATTCGTGCCGATCGTGAGCGGCGTCAAAGTCATCGGCGTCATTACGCGGACCGATTTGCTCCGCGCATTGCACGACGACGTGCTGGCCTCGGCGCGGGCGCGGGCGAAGGGGACGGAGCCGCAACCGATGCAGCACCGAAGAAACGTGAAGAGCCTGATGATGGAACGCCTCCCGGCGCGGGCCTTTGTTCTGCTCGAGACGGTCGGCCGGCTGGCGGATCACCTGAACGTCCAGGCCTACGTGGTGGGCGGCATCGTCCGGGACCTGCTGCTGGGCATCGGCAATCTGGACCTGGATCTGGTGATCGAGGGGGACGGCATTGCCTTCGCCCGCGAACTGGCCAGGCAGGCGGGCGGGCGCGTGAAGGCGCACGAGCGGTTCGGCACGGCCATCGTCATCATGCCGGACGGCGTCAAGC
>MHEU01000029.1:85667-93841 GCA_001805245.1 Nitrospirae bacterium RIFCSPLOWO2_02_FULL_62_14
GATCAAGAAGGACCTCTACCGCCGGGATTTTACGATCAACACGCTGGCCGTCAGCCTGAATGCCCGGCGTTTCGGCGAGCTGGCTGATTTTTACGGCGGGCAGCGCGATCTTAAAGATAAAGCCATCCGCGTGCTGCACAGCCTGAGTTTCGTGGAAGACCCGACCCGCGTCTTCCGGGCGATCCGCTTCGAACAGCGGTTCGGCTTTCGGTTGGGCAAGGAAACGCTCGCGCTGATCAAGGGCGCGGTGAAGATGGATCTGTTTCACCGTCTGTCCGGCCAGCGGCTGCTGAATGAGCTGACGCTGCTGTTCTCCGAGTCCGAACCGCGCCGCGCCGTCGCGCGCATGGCCGAACTGGACCTGCTTCGCTTCATCCATCCGGATTTGAAATGGTCTTCGAGGCTGGAGGGGTTGTTGAAGGCGGTGGAGGATGGGGCGCGATGGTACCGCTTGCTCTATCTGGACCGGAAGCTGGACGCCTGGCTGGTGTATGTGATGGCGCTGATGGAAGTGCTGCCGCCACGGGCCGTCGGCGAGACGGTGAAGCGCCTGGGGATGCCGGCGCGGGATGCCGAACGGATCAAAGCGGGCCACGCGGCGGCCAACGCGATTCTGCGCCGGCTGGCCAGACGGCCTCAGCCGAAGCCGAGCGACGTGTACCGCTTATTGACCGGGCTGGCGGATGAAACGCTGCTCTTGCTGATGGCCAAGGCCAAATCCGATGCGGTCAAACGCCTGGTCTCGGCCTATCTCACCACCTATCAACGCATCAAGCCGTCGCTGACCGGTGCCGATCTGAAGGCGTTGGGCCTCAAGCCCGGGCCGCAATTCAAAAAGATTCTCGACCGCCTGCTGGACGCCCGCCTGGACGGCGACGTGAAGAACGAAGCCGGGGAACGGGAACTGGTCAGGAAGTTACTGCGCGCGTGAGCAGCAGGTTATTCGCCGGCGCTGAACGGGATGCTCGTGGTCGAGACTTCGCCCGGCAGCAGGAAGGTGAGGGCCATCTGCGCGTCCGCTTCCTGATGGGCGACGGCGAACAGGACACAGGCCTGCGGAATTGGATTGGGCGGAAACGCCAGCAGCGCCGGGAACTCGACCAGGGGGCTCGCCACGCGCGCTGCTGCCAGCTTGAGCCGGAAGGCCATGAGGACGTCGCGCACGCGGCCTTCAAATTCCTCCTCCGGCACGTTCCTGGCGGCGGTAATGCCGATTTCCCAGAGAGGCCGTGAAAAAGTGACCGGGAGCCGAAGTCCCATCCGGTGTGCGATTGGTGTCACGTCGATCAAGGCCCCGGCCTGAATGGCTTCCTCCCTGGAGAGCGTCTCTGATGGCGGCATAGTTGCCGGAAGCTCCTGTGTCGGTTGAGTCTGTTCCGAAGAGGACACGGGATTGAGAGGTGATTCACCGGTCGACGGCTCGCTCGTGGCAGTCTCCTGGTGTTCCGGTGCTACCGGCGGCGGAGTCGGCGCTGGAAGTCCTCGCGCGGCGAGGATGCCCTCGTAGACCGTGCGGGCGGCTTCAGACCATGAAGGATCGAACGGGCGCCCCGCGAAGGCCGCGTCCGACGCCTTGCGTTCGTCGTGGGTCAGGATACGAGAAGTCTGGTTCGGCTGCATGTCCTTCAGATAGGCTCGGAAATCCTGAAGTCAAGGAGCGTCGGAACGTTGCATCCCGCCCGTTCCCGGGGTAGGATGCGCGGCCAATACAGGGTACCACATGGCTGATCCGAACAAGGGTCTCTACGATCATCAATACGGGCGATTTGTGGCCGACCGCGACAGGGCGGAAGGCTATGATTTCCAGCATCAGACGGCCGGCAACGTTCCACCACCACCGGTGACCTTCGCGCAGAAACTGCGCTGGTGGACGTGGGATCGCTGGAAACGCCGCAAGCTTCTTCGTGAGGCGCGCGATCGCCGCGTGCAGGATATCGTCCGGCTCCGCACTCCCCCATCTCCTCAATCTCCTCAGAAAAAAATCTGATGGCACGCTATCGGCGGTTGGCGGTGGCGTTTCTGCTGCTGGCGGGGGTGAACGTTGCCCTGGCCGTGGGATACTGGCTGATCAATAAAGGCCGCACGAACCCGGACGGCTCGACGATCGATTTCCTGCAATGCCTGTATATGACGGTGATCTCGACCTTCACGGTCGGGTATGGCGAAGCGATCCCCATCGTCACGCCGACGGATAAAATCTATACGATGCTGGTCATCGTGCTTGGGTTAGGCACGATGGGCTACGGAATCAGCCAGCTGACGGCTTTCGTGGTGGAAGGGAAATTACTGGGCATTCTGGAGAGGCGGAAAATGGATAAACGGATTGCGGCGATGCGGGACCACTTCGTGGTATGCGGCACGGGGGACGTGGGCCGTTATGTGATCGAGGAAATGCTGGCCACCCAGCGGCCTTTCGTGGTGGTGGATGAAGATGCGGAGCAGCTCAAGCGGATGTCGGCGGGGCACCTGTTTCCCTACGTCGTCGGGGATGCGACGGATGAAGAGGTGCTGGCCGGTGCGGGCATCACGGCGGCGGCCGGCGTCGTGTGTGCGCTGCAAGGCGATCGCGACAATCTGGTGCTGGCCATGACCTGCCGGATGCACAATTCGAAGATCCGGATCGTGGCCAAATGTCACGACATCAAGCTCTCCCAGCGGATCAAGAACGCCGGCGCCGATTCCGTCGTCTCGCCGCAATTTATCGGCGGCATGCGGCTGGTGAGCGAAATGGTCCGGCCGACCGTGGTGAACTTTCTCGATTTGATGTTGCGGGACAAGGAGAAGGGGATACGGGTGGAGGAAGTGCGGATCGAAGCGGGCAGCGCGCTGGCGGGCAGCCGGCTGGCCGATCATGCCTTGGCCGATTCCGACGTGCTGGTCATGGCGTTGCAGGAGCCTGGGGCCACGGCGTTTGTCTACGGGCCTCCGTCGGAAACCGTGTTGCAGCCCGGCTCCACCCTGGTCGTGTTGGGCGATACGGAGCACGTCCGCAAGCTGGGCATGCTGGCAACTGGCGGCCGGTAGCGAGGGCTATTCGCGGATCAGCCCGCGCAGGCGGAAGTTGAATTCGTTGTTCAGAATCTGGTTCCAGACGACTTTTTTGGCCAGGGTCGCTCGCGTCCCGTCTTCCGGGCTGACGACCTTGCCGTAGGTGTAGAACCAGTTGATGATGGGATCGCCGGTGAATTTGAGGATGATCCAGTACCGGCGGTTTTCCTTCACGATCGTCTTGCTGCCCTCGAACGAAAACGGCACCCACTCGTAACGGTTGGCCGGCGTACGGATCGCCGCAGACAGAACCGGACGGCTCTTGGTGAGGAGCTTGCCGGGGCCGTCGTTGTCTTCGTACAATTCAATCCAAAGTTGTCCGCCCTCGCCTCCGAATCGATGTAACGCCAGCGATAAATCCGTGAGCAGCATCGGTTGATCTATCTCGAATGCCTGTGCGTACAGCGTGTCGCCCGTCACGTATTCGGCCGTTTCCACCATATAGTTCTGCTCCAGCGAATATTGGCCCTTGCCGGATGTCTTCACCGGCTCGAACAGCCGAATCTCGCGTGGGAATTCCAGATTGCCGAAGGCCACCGGAAACGTGAATGTGTCAGGCTTGAACGGTTGGGCGGGCGGCACGGGCGGAATCGGTACGGCGGGAGAGGGCATCGGCTTGGCAATCACAGGCGGCGGTGGGGGCACAGGAACCACAGTGGGGGCGGCCGTTGGAACCGCGACCAGCGCGGCCGCGTAGATCAGGTTCTTCGGCGTGCTTTCTGATTTCTGGGCCTTCACCACGTCCTTGTCCTGCGTGAAGTCGGTTTCGACGTGCACGTCGAGAATTTTCGGCCGGGCCGATCCCCGCGTGGCCCACAGGATCAGGCCATCCGTGTGCACGGCCTTGTTATCCGGTCCGACTTCGATCCGGATAAATCGCGTCGAGACAAACTGGTGATAGGCCTGGCTGTCGTACATCAGCCAGCCCTGGTCGGGGTAATAGACTTCCAGCCACGCGTGTCGTCCTTCGCCCCACTTGGCGGTCCAGCGCCGCTTGCCGTTGTCCTCGTCCACTTCCCAGCTCTTGCCGAGCGTGCGGCCCCGTACGAGACGGGCCGGGATGCCGGCTGCGCGCAACAGCGCCATGGTCAGATGCGAATAGTTCTGGCAGTTGCCTTTGCCTTCGCGTTTTGTCGTGAGGGCATCGTAGCCGGCCGGCTCCAGGGTGTAGTGCAGGTGGTCCACGATCCAATGCATGATGCGGGTGACGGCCTCACCCTCGGTTTTGGCGCTTTTGACGAGTTCAGCAGAGAGAGTCGTGATGCTTGGGTCCTCGGATTGCACCTGTTCAGACGGTTTCAGATAGCGTGCGACGTCGGCAGGCAGCGCGCCGGGCTGTAGAGGGTAGGAAGCCGTGGATGCCACCGGCACGAACTCGACGGAAGCCTTGACGTCGTACTCGCTCACGATCTTGATTTCTCCCCTTGGCGCTTTCCAGTTCAATTCCAGGATTTTATTGCCGTAGGTATCCGTCCGTTCCTTCGTCGAGGTTGGCGGCGGCGTGGTGGTGTGCCGGTAGTTGGAAATCGTCTGCTTGGAGGTTTTGCTTGTGGCTGACGGCGGTGGGACCAGGTGATAGGTGAAATCTTCGATGCCGCCCTGGTCGGATGGAGCGCCGATCACTGCGGTATCTTTGACGTGGAACGACGACGTGAGAACGCCATCCAGGACCAGCGTGCGGGCTTGCGAAGAGGAGAAAGTGGAGCACGCGACCCACACGGCAATGCACAGAATGAGGCGCGCGAGGCTGATCGGAAGCATGTCCCGCTTATAGGCTGCACGTCTGGGACTGTCAAGAATCTCCTATGTTAAGATGGCCGTTATGACCGACCTGCGTTCCTTCAAACTCGAAGCGCCGTTCAAGCCCTGCGGGGACCAGGGCCAGGCCATCGAGAAGCTCACGGCAGGCATTCACGCAGGGAAAAAACACCAGGTCCTGCTCGGTGTGACCGGTTCCGGCAAGACTTTCACGATGGCCAACCTGATCGAGCGGGTGCAGAAGCCCACGCTGGTGTTGGTGCACAACAAGACGCTTGCCGGCCAGCTCTACCAGGAATTCCGGCAGTTTTTCCCTCATAACGCGGTCGAGTATTTCATCAGCTATTACGATTATTACCAGCCGGAAGCCTACATTCCTTCGACCGACACCTATATCGCCAAAGATTCGTCCATCAACGACGCCATCGACCAGATGCGGCACTCGGCCACGCGCTCGCTGCTGGAGCGGAACGACGTCATCATCGTCTCGTCCGTGTCCTGCATTTACGGCCTGGGTTCGCCGGAGATCTATCACGACATGCTGCTCTATCTGGAAGAGGGCAAGGACATCCGGCGCGAGCAGATTCTGGAGAAGCTGGTGGAAATCCAATATGAGCGCAACGACGTGGATTTTCACCGCGGGACGTTCCGGGCCCGCGGGGATGTGATCGAAATCTTTCCTGCCTCGTCCGAAGCCAGTTCGGTGCGGATCGAACTCTTCGGCGATACGGTCGATGCCATTCACGAGATCGACCCGCTGACGGGCAAATCACTCCAGCGGTTGCCCAAGGTGCCGATCTATCCCAATACGCACTATTTAATCGCGCCGAATCGTTACGAGCGGGCACTCAATGGGATTGAACAGGAATTGGACGAGCGGATTGCCTCCTTCAAACGGACCAATCAACTGGTGGAGATGCAGCGGATCGAGCAGCGGACGCGATTCGATCTGGAAATGATCCGGACGCTGGGCTATTGCCACGGCATCGAAAACTATTCCCGTCATCTCAGCGGCCGCGCCCCGGGTGAGCCGCCGCCGACGCTGATCGATTATTTCCCGAAGGATTTTCTGCTGATCGTGGATGAGTCGCACGCGACCATTCCACAAGTCGGCGGCATGTACGAAGGCGATTATTCCCGCAAGAAAACGCTGGTGGACTATGGGTTCCGCTTGCCGTCGGCGGTGGATAATCGTCCGCTGAAGTTCAAGGAGTTTGAGCAGTGCCTTAATCAGGTGGTCTATGTGTCGGCGACGCCGGGGCCCTACGAATTGGAGCAGGGGCATGGCGAGGTGGTGGAGCAGATCATCCGGCCGACCGGCTTGATGGATCCGATGATCGAGGTGCGGCCCGCGAAGGGGCAGGTGGATGATCTGCTGGGCGAAGTGCGCGCGGAGGCGGGGCGGGGCAACCGCATGCTTGTGACGACGCTCACCAAGCGCATGGCGGAGGACTTGACCGAGTACTATCACGATCTTGGCGTGAAAGTACGCTATCTCCACTCGGATATTAAAACGTTGGAGCGGGCCGAGATCATTTGCGATCTCCGGAGGGGCGTGTTCGATGCGCTGGTGGGAATCAATCTTCTGCGGGAGGGGCTGGATCTGCCCGAGGTCAGTCTCGTCGCCATTCTGGATGCGGATAAAGAGGGCTATCTGCGTTCGCATCGGTCTCTGATCCAGACGGCGGGCCGCGCTGCAAGGAACGTCGCCGGCCGGGTGATCCTCTATGGCGACACGGTGACGCACTCCATGCGCCAGGCGATGGATGAAACGGCGCGCCGGCGCCGCATTCAAGAGGAGTACAACCGGACGCACGGCATTACGCCGGAAAGCGTCAGAAAGCAGATTCCAGAGCTCGAATACAAAATGGCCCAGGCAGACTACCTGGACGTCCCGCTGGCGGCCGAACCTGTTGAGGAGTATGCACGGTCAGGGAGTGTTGCGCAGGCGATTCAACGACTTGAGGTTGAGATGAAAGCAGCGGCCAAGAACCTTGAGTTCGAGCGGGCAGCCGGGTTGCGAGACCGCATCCGTGCCTTGAAGAAAAGGGATTTGGATCTCAGGGAAGTCGGGTGACGCGCTCAGACTTGCTTATAGAGGTAGACGCCCAGAAACATCCCCAGAAACGTCAGGAGGTTCATTTTGAGCGTGAAGCCGACGGTGACTTTCAGCAGAATGAGATCGACGACGAAAGGAGGGTCGATGCCAGGGGTCAGCGCCGTCGTGAAAATTCGATGAATCGTTCCTTCCTGCGAAGCCATCACGCGAAGTATCTCTCCGAGAATACCTCCCAGGAGTCCGCCAATCAGGACAAAGAGCAGGAGCATCCAAGGAGATTTTCTCATAGTATTCTCGCCTGTCCGTAACGCCGCGAATCCAGCCCGTGAACTGCGCGGCACCTTAGCGAAAACGTCCTCCTGAAGTCAAGGAAGGGCCGGAACGTGAGAACGGTATGAGGAACCGTCTGCTCCGCGCGTTGCGGAGTCCTCCTCGGCAATTATCCGCTTGACAAGTTTCGACTTGCCCCATATAATTCAGCGTTTCGAAAAATAAATCTATCGCCGCCCTGAGTCAGCCACCCGGTTTCTGGGTGCCAGAAGACCGGTTTGCTGTATTCGGGGTGGTTTGTTTTCTTTCGAGAATATTTGTGCGTATCGGGTGCTGGTGTCGGCGGGCAGGTACCCAAGTGGCCAACGGGGGCAGACTGTAAATCTGCTGGCTTATGTCTTCCAAGGTTCGAATCCTTGCCTGCCCACCATACCGAGCGTGCCGGGCCTGCCTTTCGATCGGGCGTCGCAGGGAAGTAGTCGGCCGCAAGTGAATTTAGGGATGTGTGCGCGGGCCGGCGTGCGTAGGAATGTGCGGGCCGGATGAAACCGCAGCTTGGTTTTGGTGAAGAAGAAAACCGGGCGGGCGTAGCTCAGTGGTAGAGTTCCAGCCTTCCAAGCTGGCTGTCGTGGGTTCAAATCCCATCGCCCGCTCCATCTTGGAAGACGTGAGGCGTGAAACGTGCGGGAAGCGGCAGATGGTGAAGCAGCGTTTCGCTTTTCACGCATGACGGTTTACGAGGCGGTGGCCCACGTAGCTCAGTTGGCAGAGCACGTCCTTGGTAAGGACGAGGTCACGCGTTCGATCCGCGTCGTGGGCTCCAGACCGCGCTTGCAAGTGCTGCTGGCTCAGTTAAGGTCTTTTTGTAATTGATGCCGGCGGGTAAACGCCTTGATTTAGATTTTGATCAAACGAGTTGAGCGAGACTTAACCCAGGGAGAGCGATATGGCGAAGGGCAAGTATGAGCGGCGCAAGCCGCATGTGAACATCGGGACGATCGGGCACGTGGACCACGGCAAGACGACGTTGACCTCGGCG
>MHEU01000030.1:0-33449 GCA_001805245.1 Nitrospirae bacterium RIFCSPLOWO2_02_FULL_62_14
GGCCGGGATGACCTTGAGCGCCGCCGCGTTGCTCATGCTGTATTCCACCGGCGCGCAGCAGGATCCGTCAGGCAGGGGATCGGACGAGGCCAGCCGCACGATCACGTCTCCGGATGTCGCATTGCCGGGCACCTCGACCTCGATCTTGTCATCGCGCCAGCGCCGGACTTTCGCCGTCGTGCCGCCGATGAGCACCTCGTTCACTCCGAACATGGTATTGGGATCGCGCGAACCCGCCGTGGTGCCGAAATGCTCTCCCGCAATCTGCAGCACGGCGCCCGGCTCGACTTCCGCCGGCGTCACCGTTTGAATCGTCGGCTGCTGAGCCGCGAATGCGCCGGCCATGATCGTCTTCCTGCCGACAATGACGGTCACCGGGCCGCTGGCCGCCCGCAACGGCACTTTGACGGCAATAAATTCGGAATCCCACTGCTGCACCAGCGCCGGCAGCCCGTTGAACAGGACGCGGTTGTCGCGTGTGGATTTAAACGGACCGAATCCCTTCCCGGAAATCACGACGGTCGCGCCGGGCGGCGCAGCCTGGGGCGAGAGGCTGTTCCCGGCCAGCGCGGGCGAAGCCAGGCCGACCGCCGCACAGGCCGCCACTATGAGCCGAATGTACCGCATACTCGGACTCCCCTTTCTTTTCCCGATAAATCCTTCACCCGGGGCAGCCACCCTGATTCGACAGGAGAGACAACAATGACATCCAGGCGAGCGGTGGATCGAGTACGAACGTGAACGGACTATAACAAGCGCCCGTTTTTATTGTCAAACCGGATGCACCTGCACGATCAGCTCGATTTCAACCGGCGCGTTGAGCGGCAATTCGGCCGCCCCGAGCGCGACCCGCGCGTGCCTGCCGGCCTCGCCGAAAATCCTGACCAGCAGATCGGAGGCGCCGTTGATCACGGCCGGATGCTGAACGAACCCGTCGGCGGATGCCACATGGCCGGTCATGCGCACGATTTTCCTGACTCGATCGAGCGTGCCCAGTTCCTGGCGGATGATCGCCAGGGCGTTCAGGAGTGCGACTCCGGCGGCCTCGGCGCCCTGTTCCACCGTCAATTCCCGTCCGAGCTTGCCTTCGAACACCAAGTTGCCGTCCCGAAACGGAATCACCCCGCTCAGAAACAGCAGTTCGCCGGCCAGCACCGCCGGGATATAGGTCGCCACCGGCCTGGGAGGCGCCGGCAGCGTGATGCCGAGTTCTGTCAATCTATGCTCGAAGGACATCACAGGACCACGCAAACAATGACGCGTGCTGCCCGTTACCCCTGCATTACCACGTGCAGAAAGCTCTCGCCCCGCGCCAGGCGCTTGATCGCCAGGCTCTCGGCGATCGTCTGGCCGAGATCGGCAAAGCTTTTTCTCGTTCCCAGATTCACGCCCCGCGCCGCGCGCGCGCCATAGACCAGCAGCGGCACATATTCGCGCGTATGGTCGGTGCCGGACCTGGTCGGATCGTTGCCGTGGTCCGCCGTGATGCAAAGCAGGTCGTCCTGCTGCATCCCCCCGATGATGTCCGGCAGCCGCGCATCGAACGCCTGCACCGCCCGCGCAAATCCCGCCGCATCGTTCCGATGCCCATACAGCATGTCGAATTCGATCAGGTTCGAAAAAATCAATCCGCGTGGCACGGACTTCAGCGCCCGCAGGGTCTCCTCCACCGTCGCGGTATCGCTTTTCGTCGGCACGGCGCGCGTGAGCCCGCGCCCCTTGAACAGATCGTCGATCTTGCCGATCCCGATCACGGGATACCCTTCCGCCTTGAGGGAATCCAGCAGCGTCGGAGCCGTCGGCTCGACTGAAAAGTCCCGCCGTCCGTCCGTCCGCACGAACGCGCCGGGCTCGCCGGTAAACGGCCGCGCGATGACCCGCGCCACCTGATGCGGAGGAGACAGGAGCTTTCGCGCTGTTCGGCACATGCCGTACAACTCTTCGGCAGGAATCACCTGTTCGTGCGCGGCGATCTGGAACACGCTGTCCGCGCTGGTATAGATGATCGGCGAGCCGGTCTGGAGATGCTGGATGCCCATCTCCTGAATAATGGCGGTCCCCGATGCCGCATAGTTGCCGAGCGTTTTCCGTCCGATCGCCTGCTGAAACGATTCGATGATCTCCGGCGGAAAACCGTTCGGAAACGTCGGGAATGGTTTCTCCAGCACCACGCCCGTCATTTCCCAATGGCCGGTCGTCGAGTCCTTCCCCTTGGACAGTTCCGCCATCCGGCCAAAACACCCGTCCGGCTGCGCCGTGCGGCGGACCCCCGCGAGAGGACCCAGATGTCCGAGTCCCAGGGCCTCCAGATTCGGCACGCGGAGTCCTCCGACCGCCTCCGCCACATGTGCCAGCGTATGAGCCCCCTCGTCGCCGTAGGCGTTCGCATCGGGCTGCGCCCCGACTCCAACCCCGTCGAGCACAATAAGAATGACCCGGTTGACCATCGTCAGTTTAGAAACGAGGAGTCTGAGAAGACTTAAAGCCGAAGGCGGGCATTTTCATGGCGGTGGTTTCCATCTTGAGGCGTTCGCTGACGGCCGTGATCAGCTGATCGTTGCCGACGACTTCGTAGAATACCTGGCCGTTCTCCTTTCCTCTGTAGGAAGATTGCCGGTCGAAGAAACGAACGCGTCCTTCGTGGACGACCAGCCGGTGCATCGTGCCTTTCGTATCTGGAAAGCGGCCGGCGTGGAACGTGACCGCCTCCGGCATACCCACCACCGGCATTTCGAAGCTTTGCAGCGAGATCTCCTGCTTCAATTTTTCGAATCCGGCGGCGTCGAGTTCAATCCCGTTCACATTGTACCGCAGCTCGACTTCGCCCTTCTCCCCCCGCAGGGGATCGCCTTCCGGAATTTCATAGACCTCGACGTTGAGCTGCGTGGCCCCCCGGGCGCCCTGCTGGCTTCGCTGCTTGCGCAGCATCCAGGAGCAGGAGGACGTCCGGTCGGCCTTGCCGATGGCGGAGGAAATCATGATCGGCGTCTCCCCGTCGAACAGGTAGGCAGGCGGCTCCGCGCTGTAGACCAATCCGATGCCCACCTCCAATTCGGGGAGGCCGGCCTTCCGGCAGGCCACGTTCTGCAACTGCACCACGTCCAGCAGCCGCCTGGCCAGCCCGCAGGCTCGCGCCACGCTCATGTGCTGCTCCGACGCCTCCGCATATTCCATGATGGACAGGATGACCGCATCGCCCTCGATGAACACCTTGCCCGCCCCGTAAGTGTCCAGCATGGCGTTGATCGGTGTAAAAAAGTTCAGACTGAAATGCGAGGCCGGATTGAGCCCCTGCTTGCGCAGCGCCGCCGTCATGGTCGTGGACCCCCGCACGTCCGCCTTGAGAATCGTATGGCCGATCACCGTTTTGGAAGCCGTGCCTTCCTCCCTTGCCGCCAGAAATTCATTCAGCGTATTGTTGGCTTTCGACAGCTTGAGGTGGTTCGGGTCTTCCAGCAACTGAATCTGCGCCATGGCTTTCTGCATGAGATCATAGCCCCGGAGATCCCGCCGCAGCGTCAGAAAATCCCGCAGGAACCGCACCAGGCAGGCGCGACTCTTCCTGACGCCGGCCCAGGCCACGCGCTTTGCCGCATCGTCCAGTATCTCGAAGGTCTCGGTGCAATTGGCGGACGAAAACTTCTCCCTGATCCTCTGCTTGATCTCGCTACGCCTGGCAGGATGGGACAGGAACTGGTGCAGCTGCTGGGCCGTCACGACGCCGACCAGATTTTTGAAGGTGGCGGCGGACTCATACGAAGCCACGATCGGGGTGATCAATCCGCTGTCATACGCCTGCACCTCCACGGCCCGAAACAGCCGCCGCTGGAACAGGCCGTGGACTTTCGAGGCGTCGGCCGCCTGCTGGTCCTTGGCCTTGCGCGCGGTCGAGAGCCGTTGCTGCGATTGCTCGACATCGAACAGCACCTCGACATTGGCCGGCACGTCCGCCCAGGCATAGCTTTCACGGGCATAGGCCATCTGCGCCTGTTCCAACAGCACCGTGGCGTCCTTGATTTTCTCCTCCAGCACCGTGATCCGGGAATCGTACTCCCCGGACTTGGCCGTGCCGCTGATCCATCCCCGCTTTTTCTTGAGCCGGTTTTGCTCGGCAAGCAGGGCATTGCGATCCCGCGTGGCGCTCGCAAGCAGCCGCTCGGTCGCCGTCTCCGGCTTGTCCCGCCAGAACAGATAAAGCAGGAAGCGGTCCAGTTGGGCGAAGGAATACAACTGATCGGGTCCGTGCTCCACCAGCACGTAATGCTTCATGAGCAGTTCGTCTTCCATGGGGCTTTCGCCGAACAGCAGCGGGTTGATCAGCACGTGCTCGGGGAGCACCCACCGGTCCCCATGCAACGACTGGCGCAAATCTCCCAGCGGGCCGGCCTCCGCCTTGCGGATCTGCTCCAGAACCTGGCTGCACACCGTGTAATGCAGCTTGGGGCGGTTCCGCGCGAACCAGACCGTCTGATCGGCGACCGCCTGCCGGTCGGCGTCGGATGCCGTGGTCGCCGCCTTGCGCAACCGCTGTTTGGCCTGCTCCAGCGCGGCCTGCACGCAATTGAGGACGAACTTCAGCGTTGCGACCTGCGCCAGTTCGACCAGCGGCAACGCACTCTGCTGTTTGGCGCGATGGATGACCGCTTGGATCATTTGACCGTAGGCGGTTTTGAACTCTTCCACATCGGGGGATTTGCCGCCCTGCCCGCGCCACAGCTGATATTCCAGAAGGCCGTAGACGAGCCTCATGGCCGCATTTGTGAACGTCGGGCTCAGCCGCACGTCCACGTGCACGTTGTCGATGCCCCGCGTAAATTTCTCGAAGCTGAGATTGACGGGCGCCGCCGTTTGGAGAGGCATGGTCGTGCCGGCAGGGGAAATGGGCCCCTGGAGGAGCACGAGAATTCTCTGGAAGGTTGTGACCAGCAGTCTGATCATGTCGAGCGCCGAGCCGCCTTGACTACCCCGTGGCGTTGATATTTATCCACAGCTCGGTTGTGCTCTGCAAGCGTTGATGAAAATTGGTGCGTGCCGTCATTCCGGGATACGAAGTAGAGATTCCTGGTCGGGGCCGGATAGAGGGCGGCCCGGATCGAGCCCAGGCCGGGATTGGCGATCGGCCCAGGCGGAAGACCGCGATTTTTATAGGTATTATAGGGGCTCTTGGAATCGAGGTCTTTCTTCCTGAGATTACCGTCGAAATAGTCCAGCCCGTAAATCACCGTCGGATCGCTTTGCAGCGGGATGCCGCGCTTCAGCCGGTTGTGAAACACGGATGCGATCAACTCCCGCTCCTGTGTCACGCCGGTTTCCTTTTCGATGACGGAGGCTAGGGTCAGCACTTGATGAAGGCTCATATGTATCTCCTGCGCCCGCTGCTGAAACTCCGGCGTGAACACGCTCCGGAACCCCTCGACCATCTCTTTCAGAATCTCTTTCGGTTTCGTATGCCGCGCAAACTTGTAGGTATTGGGATAGAGATAACCTTCCAGGCTCGCCGCTTCGATAGACAGGGAACGGATGAAATCCCGGTCATGGGCCAGGCTGATCAGCGCTTCCGGGTCGGCGACGCCCTGCTGTGCGAAGACCTGCGCCAGCTCGACGATGTTGTAGCCTTCGGGGATCGTCACCTGATAGAGCACGACGCGCCCGCTCAGAAAGTCGGCCAGCATGTCACCGGGCCGCATCCCCGCGTGCACGGCGTACTCCCCCACTTTGATGCGGCGGTCGGCCGCCCGCAGCTTCCCCAGCAGCACGAAGGCCCATCGGCTGCGGATCAGCCGCTCCTGTTCGAGCCTGGCCGCCAGCTGGCGGAGAGTCATGCCTTCGGGGATTTCGATGATCCTGGTCGTGGGAGGGCGGGAAAAATCGGTGGCCGGCTCAACCGGCCCCAGCATCCACTGGAAACCCAGGAAGGCGGCACAGGCACCCGCTGCCACCACTCCGATCAGCAGCCGGAATGTGCGTTCGCTCGTCATGCTTCGTCTGGTGCGGGATTGTCGGCAGCGGGCTGGAGCGAGGAAAGATGTTCCAGGTAGCTTTTCAGCAGCAAGGCGGCGGCCACGCGATCCACCGCGCCTTTGCGTTTCTTCCGGCTCACGTCGGCTTCGATCAGCATCTGTTCCGCCGCCTTCGTCGTCAGACGCTCGTCCCAGGCCACGACCGGAATGCCGACAGCGGCTTGCAGCGCGTCCAAAAACTGCTGCGCGCTCTGCGCGGCCGGTCCCACGCGTCCGCTCATTTGCACCGGCATCCCGACGACGACTTCACGAACCTCGTGGCGGAGGATCAGCTCCTTAATGTGCGCGATGTCGGCCCCCAGAAACTTTCGCTCAAAGGTTTCCAGCGGCTGCGCCGTCCAGCCCAGTTCGTCGCTGAGCGCCACGCCGATGCGCTTGGTGCCGGGATCCAACGCGAGGATGCGTGTGGCCGCCATCGCTGCTAGCCTGCCGACTGTTCCACGAGGGTGAAAATTTTGTCCAGCGCCGTCTGCAGTCCTTCCGGGTTCTTGCCACCGGCTTGCGCCATTTCAGGACGGCCTCCGCCGGTCCCGCCCACCGCTGCCGCCATCTCCTTGATCAACTCGCCGGCCTTGAGCTTCGCCGTCAAATCCTTGGTGACGACCACCAGCAGCGAGACCTTGTCGTCCTTGACGCCGCCCAGCACAATCACGCCGCTTTTCAATTTGTCGCGGAGCTGGTCGGCCAGGGTGCGCAGCTCGCCCCCTTCCATGCCGTCCACCCGCTGGGCATGGACCTGAACGCCCTTCACCGTGCGCACAATGGCCTCATCCTTGGCGCCGCTCGCCATCTTGAGCTTCACCTGTTCCAGCTCACGCTCCTTGTCTTTCAACTGCGCCAGCAGCCGCTTCGTCTTGGCCACCAGCTCAGACGGCGCAACCTTCAGGAGTTCAGAGAGTTCTTGAACTTCATGATCGAGTTGCTTGATTTGCATGGAAGCGCCGCTCCCGGTCACGCACTCGATTCTCCGCACGCCGGCCGCCACGCCCGTCTCCGAGACCAGCCGAAAGACACCGATCTCGCCGGTCTGCTTGCAGTGTGTCCCTCCGCACAGCTCCCTGCTGAAGGAATCGACACTGACCACCCGCACCTGATCCCCGTATTTGTCGCCAAAGAACGCCAGCGCGCCGGCGGCTACCGCCTCCTGGACCCCCATCACATCCGTCTTGACCGCCTGGTTCTTCCGGATCTGCTCGTTGACCATGGATTCGATGTCGTCGGTATCGCGTGACGAGAGCGGCCGGAAATGCGCAAAGTCGAAGCGCAGCCGGTTCGGCGCCACCAATGAGCCGTATTGCTTGACGTGGGGACCGAGCAGCTCGCGCAGGGCGGCATGCACCAGGTGAGTGGCGGTGTGATTGCGCGCCGCATCCTGCCGCGTGACTCTGTTGACTGCGGCGTGAACCGCCTGCCCGACTGTTATTCGACCCACCGTCACGGTCCCCTTGTGCACCACGACGTTCGGCGCCGGCCTCGTCGTATCCTTGATCTCCACCCGTCCCTCAGGGCCGGCCAGCACGCCCTGATCGCCGGCCTGCCCGCCGCCCTCCGCATAGAACGGCGTCACGTCCAGCACCAGTTCGATCTCGTCGCCCTGCCCCGCCTCGCGCACGACCCGATCGCCCTTGAGCATCGCCTGCACGACCGCGTCGGCTTCCAGCCGGTCGTACCCGACGAACTTTGCCGCCGGCACCGTCTTGCCGACCTCCACGACGCCGGGCCGGGCCGCCGCCACCTCGAACGCCGCCGATTTGCGGGCCCGCTCGCGCTGCTCGTCGAGGGCGCGCTGGAACCCGGCTTCGTCCACCGCCATGCTCTGCTCCCGGCAGGCCTCGGCAATGAGATCCATCGGGAACCCGTAGGTGTCGTACAGCTTGAACGCCTGGTCGCCGGCCAGCACCTTGTGCGACGAGAGTTTGGCCTTCGTCACCATCTCGTTAAGAATCGGCAGTCCCTGGTCCAGCGTGGCGATGAACCGTTCCTCCTCGCCCTGCGTGATCTCGGCCACGGTCCCCGACGCGCGGGCGAGATCGGCATAGGCGCCGGACATTTGCGACACGACCGCGCCCGTCAATTCGCCCAGAAACGATTCCGCCACACCCAGCAGACGCCCGTGACGGGCGGCCCGGCGCAGGATGCGCCGCAGCACGTAGCCCCGCCCTTCGTTGGACGGCAGGATGCCGTCCGCAATCATGAATGTCATCGCGCGCAGGTGATCGGCAACCACGCGCATGGACCGGTCGTGAATGGCATCGACGCCGTACTGATGCCTGGTCCGTTTCCCGATCGCCGCCAGCAGCGGCTTGAACAGATCGCTGTCGTAATTGCTGTAGACGCCCTGCGCCACGGCGGCCAGCCGCTCGAGCCCCATGCCCGTATCGATGCTCGGCTTCGGCAGGGGATTGAGCGTGCCGCCGGCGTCGCGATCGTACTGCATGAAGACGAGGTTCCAGATTTCGATCACCCGGTCCCCGTCTCCATTGGGCACGGCATCGCCCGGCACCGACGGCCCCTGGTCGAAATGGATTTCCGAGCAGGGCCCGCAGGGACCCGTATCAGCCATCTGCCAGAAATTATCCGTTTCGTCGCAGCGCACGATACGGGACGCCGGCACGCCGATCTTCTCCCAGAGTTTGAACGCCTCGTCGTCTTCGCGAAACACCGTGACCCAGAGCCGGTCCTTGGGCAGACCGACCGCCCTGGTCAGGTAATCCCATCCGTAGAAGATCGCATCGGTCTTGAAGTAGTCGCCGAAGGAAAAATTGCCGAGCATTTCAAAGAAGGTATGGTGCCGTCTCGTGTAGCCGACGTTTTCCAGATCGTTATGCTTGCCGCCGGCCCGCACGCACTTCTGCACCGTGACGGCCCGCTTGTATGGACGCTGCTCTTCACCCAGAAACACCCGCTTGAACTGGTTCATGCCGGCGTTGGTGAAGAGAATGGTCGGGTCCGCCTGGGGGATCAGCGGCGAACTGGGGATGGCCTGGTGCCCGTGCCCCTGGAAATACTTGATGAAGCCCTGCCGAAGCGATTCCGCCGTCTGGCTCATGACGATTCGCTCACGCCGCACACCTCTGCGATGATGTCTTCCTCGAAACCGTACCGCCGCAGCAAACCCGCGCTCCGCCGGAGATCCCCTGTCGCCGTCCGTCCCAGCCGCTGCGCCAGAAGCGTCCGGGCCAGCGCCCGCTGGTTCGTCCCCTCATAGGCCTGCCGCACCGCCTTCGCAACCGTGGCCCGCTCGAATCCTTTCGCCAGCAGTTCCGCCTCCAACCTGGCCTGGCCCATCGGACATCGGGCCAGCCTGGCGCGCGCCCACCGGGCGGCATAGGCGTTGTCGTTGAGATACCCCTGATCGCGGAATCGGGAGAGCAGCGAACGGATGCAGACGGCGGATGCGCCTGCCCGGCCGAGAAAGGCTTTGACCTGCGCCTCGGTGCGCTCCCGGCGCGCCAGATACCGTATGGCGGCCTGCTCATATCCATCAGCCGCGGAACGTGGCGACGTGGTGCGGGACGGCATGGTTAAAATACCGCCGGACTCGGAACGCTGAATGATGAATGGCCGTGTCTCCGTTCACCGCTCATCGTTCAGCATTCATCGGTCGCCGTTCACGCCCCTTTGCCTGCGTGGGACCGCTTGTCGTCGGACCGCTTCTCTTCGGTCTTGCCTTCGACCCGCTTCTCCGGCCCCCGGCTGGCCGGCACCCCGGACAACTCGCGCAGCTTGGCTTCGATTTCCCGGGCCACCGCCGGATTGGCTTCCAGATAGTCGCGCACCGCTTCCCGTCCCTGCCCGAGACGTTCGCCCTTGTAGGAATACCAGGCGCCGGACTTCTCCATGACTTTCCGCTCGACGCCGAGGTCCACCAGTTCGCCGGCCTTCGAAATGCCTTTGGCAAACAGGATGTCGAACTCAGCCTGCTTGAACGGCGGCGCCATCTTGTTCTTGACGACCTTCACGCGCACCCGGTTGCCGGTCACATCGTTGCCTTCCTTGATGGACTCGATGCGGCGGATGTCGAGACGCACGGAGGAATAGAACTTCAGCGCATTGCCGCCGGTCGTCGTCTCCGGATTGCCGAACATGATGCCGAGCTTCATGCGGATCTGATTGATGAAAATCACCGTCGTCTGCGACTTGGCGATGGCCGCCGTCAGTTTGCGGAGCGCCTGCGACATCAGCCGCGCCTGCAGGCCCATGTGCGCGTCGCCCATTTCGCCTTCGATCTCGGCCCGCGGCACCAGCGCCGCCACCGAGTCCACTACGACCAGGTCGATGGCGCCACTCCGTACCAGCGTTTCCGTGATCTCGAGCGCCTGCTCGCCGGTGTCCGGCTGCGATACGAGCAAATCGTCCACGTTGACGCCCAGCTTCTTCGCATAGGCCAGGTCCAGCGCATGCTCGGCGTCCACGAACGCCGCTGTGCCGCCGGATTTCTGCACCTCGGCGGTCGCGTGCAGGGTCAGCGTCGTTTTACCGGATGATTCGGGCCCGAAGATCTCCACCACGCGGCCACGGGGAAGCCCCCCGACGCCCAGCGCCAGATCCAGGCCCAGCGATCCGGTCGAAATGGCGGGGACGTTCGCCGGCACTTCCGATGTGCCCAGCCGCATGATCGCGCCCTTGCCATACTGCTTTTCGATTTGCGCCAGCGCCAGATCCAGCGCCCGCTTCTTGTCGTCCTTCTCGGCCATTGGTTCCCCCCTTTATACCAAGTCTCGCCTGAACCGTTCGCTCATGATCGCTTTATCGAGATGATCGAGAGCAGATAGAGCCTTCAATCTGCTTGCTTATCCGAAATATCTTCACCAGGACCCATTATACTCAACTGGTTTCGCAGGTTCTACGCTTCTTTCAGCGGAACATGGCACAGACGCGTGTACACCGGGCCGGAGGGTTTCAAGTCGCTTTTCATCAGCGACACGGCCGACACGGTGAACTCTCCCAGCTTGACCTCCGGCGTCAGCAATCCGCCGGCTGACATGGCACGCCCGACCTCGGGCGACCGTTCTTTGATTCTGGCGAGCGTCAGATGCGGATGGAAGGGTTTCTGCTCGGACGCAAACCCGATCGCGCCCAGCGCGGACTCGACATCGGCGGCCAGTCGTTTCACCGCGTCCGCCTGTGCCGTCATGCCGACCCATACCACACGCGGTGCGCGGAAATCGGGGAACACGCCCAGTCCCTCGACGGTCACCGTGAACCGGCCATGCCCGCCGGCCGCTCGAGTCAGCGCGGCCTGCACGTCCGGCACGCGGTCTTCCGGAATGTCGCCAAGGAATTTGAGAGTCAAGTGAACGGACTCCGGCTTGACCCACTGAATGCGGACATCGGGACCGAGAGTCCGTTGAAGCTGGCTGCGAAGTTTCGTCTGAGCCTGCGCAAGGGCCTGCCGCAGCGACGCGTCCAACTCGACCGCCACAAAGGTACGGATCATGTCTTATGTATCTGCGCCAGCGGCAGCCATTGCCGGAGGAGATTCAGCGCCGCCTGCGACGCGCGCAATTTGATGGTATCCCGCGGACCATGGAAGCGAAACTCCTTTGCCAGCAGGCCCGCCCCCCGGGCATCGAACCCGACATAGACCAGCCCGACGGGCTTCTGCGCAGTGCCGCCGCCGGGGCCGGCAATGCCGGTCACGCTCAGCCCCACGTCCGCACGGCTGCGCTCGCGGACTCCTTTCGCCATGGCCGCCGCGACTTCCGGACTGACGGCGCCGTGCCGTGCAAGGATCATCTTCGGCACATCCAGCAGTTCCATCTTGGCTGCATTGCTGTAACAGACCAGCACGCGATCGAGATAATTCGAACTGCCGGGCACCTGCGTCAGGCGGTGGCCGATCAACCCGCCGGTGCAGGATTCCGCCACCGCGAGCGTCATCCTCCGTGTCGTCAGGGCCCGCCCGACCACGTCCTCCATCGTCTCCGTGCCCTCGGCGTAGACCAGCCCGCCGAGTTCCTCCCGGACGGCGCGCGCAGCCTGCTCGAGCGCGGCCATCTCGGACGACCCGCCGCACACAGTCAACGACACCGTGACTCCGAGCGGCGATGCCAGGAGGCCGAGCCGGACTCCGCGGCGAGACTGCGCCAGCGGCCCCACTCGCGCGTCGAGATCGGCCTCCACGATCCCGAACGTATGCAGGAGGCGCCGCTCGATCCGCGCCTGCGCGCGAGTCTGCAACGGCTCCGCCACGAACCGTGTCGCTTCCTTGGTGAACATCGCCTTCGCTTCCGCCGGCACGCCGGGCAGCGCGATCAACTGGCAGGTTTTCCAGGAGAGGCAGAATCCGGGCGCCGAGCCGACGGGATTGTCCAGCACCGCCGCGCCGGTTGGAATCAGGGCTTGCTTCATTTGCGCGGCGGTCGGTGTCCGGCCCCTGGCCGCCAGGCGCTGCATCATGCCCTTCACCGTATCGGCATGCCGGCGCAGCGGACGGCCCGTCACGCGCGCCACGGCTTCCCGCGTCAGGTCGTCCCCCGTCGGACCTAGCCCGCCGGTCATCACGACGAGACCGGCGCGGCGCCCCGCGACGCGAATCGCGTCCATGATATCGGCTTCATCGTCGCCGACGATGGTCTTCCACCGCACTTCGATGCCGAGCGCCGCCAGTTCGTCCGTCAGAAAGAGCGAATTGGTGTCCAGCCGGCCGCCCAGCAGCAACTCCGATCCGATGGCAAGAATTTCAGCTCGCCGCATGTTTCGCATCGTCCTGAAACAGGGCGCGACGGCCGGCTTCCGGGACGCGCCACAGGTGCCGATAACAGATCGTGCCACCCCTGTCAACGGCTGCCGGAGACCGGTTGACAACCTCCGCGACCTAGTGATAGAAACTCGTGTTCGCGCGCGGCAGATTTCCGGCGCGCAAGTCTCAAGGAGAACCACATGGGCGGCGAGCAAGCGCAACCTCCAAAACGTCAATACGTCAATTTCGCTTTCTACAAGGTCGATCCGACCTGGCGCCGGCTTCCGGCCGATGAACGGGCCCGGGGCAAGCAGGAATTCCTCCGCGTCATCGAGGAATACAGCGGGAAGGTTCTCGTCATCCCCTATACCCTGGTCGGCATCCGCGGCGAGGCCGACATCATGCTCTGGCGCATCAGCTACGAGCTGGAACTGTTCCAGGAGATGACCACGAAGCTGCTGGCGACCGGCCTCGGCAAGTACATGACCACCCCCTATTCCTATCTCTCGATGACCAAGCGATCCATTTACGTGGATCATCACACCCACGAAGGCCAGGAGAGCAAGCGGCTGACCATCGTACCCGGCAAATGCAAATACATCTTCGTGTACCCGTTCCTGAAAACGCGCGACTGGTTCCTGCTCACCAAGGCGGCCCGCCAGGGCATGATGGATGAGCATATCGAGATCGGCCATCGGTTCCCGTCGGTCAAGCTGAACACGACCTACTCGTTCGGCCTGGACGATCAGGAATGGGTCGTGGCGTTCGAATCCGACAAGCCGGAGGATTTCCTCGATCTGGTGATGGCCCTTCGGGAAACCGAAGGCAGCCGGTACACCCTCCGCGATACGCCGATCTTTACGTGCCTGCACAAGAGCATGAAGGAAGTGCTCGACACGCTGGGCGGCTGAACGGCCTGTTACGGACGACGTGCGGCTGTCGATCCGCCCAGCATGCTCCGTGAGACCACCTTCGACTGAAAGCGCCGTCACATGAAATGCCCCAAATGCACCGGACTCCTGATTCGGGAAGATATCCGCGAACAAAGCGGACGCTTCCAGGGCTGGCGCTGCATCCAGTGCGGTTTTCGTCTGGATCACCTGATCGCCCAGAATCGCACCGCAACCCCTCCGGATCCGGCCGACGACGATACAGTCGAAACGTCGCCGCGCGCCGGCTCCACATCCCAACGACGGACCACAAGCCGAAACAAACGCGCTGCCAGCAAAGCGTAACCCTGCTTTCTTCCTCCATGCCCGGTGATGCTCCCACGTCCGACGGCTTCCGCCGGCAGGCCGTTGTGTGCTCCGTCCTCCTTCCCGGACTAGGACAGGCCGTTCGCGGATACCGGGCCCACGCCGCCGGCATCTTTTTCACCACCGCCGCGCTTCTGGCCTGTGCGGCCCTGCTGGCGCGGGCCGGCGGAGGGGAATCCGCCGTGTTTTTTCTCATGCTGCTGGTCCTGCCATGGTGGGCGCTGCAAAGTTACGGCGCCTCCCTTCCCGGCCCCCTCGGCTGGAAACACACCCTGCAGGCCGCCTGGGCGAACAGTCACGACATTCGTTTCCTGGGCGCGCTGTTCCTGCTGACAGCCGTGACGGACCTCTACATTATTCTGGCGCGTCCCGACTATGCCCTCACGGTTTTCTGCCTGAAGCCCGGAGGCTTCTGGGGCATGCTGGCCAAGGCCCAGTCGCCGACGCTGCACCTGTTGATCGGCTACGGCTTCCTGCGTCTCCGCCGGTGGGGGCTGCTGCTCTATCTGGCCTATGCCGCATTCGGTGTCATGAACGCCTCGGCCAATTACGCCTGTTTCGGATATGGGCGGATCCGCATGGTCTTTCTGTTCACGCTCGTGGCGTTCACGCTCTACATCGTATGGCGCAGACGATGTTTTCCGCCTCCGGCGGCCCAACCGGCTCTTTGACAGCATCGCGGCGCCTATGCTATTCAACATTGAATTGAGCATCCGCCAGGTGCGGCGGTCGGGATCGATATGGACGACAAAAACTACCTGTTTGCCATCCGGCATCGCGATGGCGGAGTGACCCTGTACATTGATGAAGCCTACGCCCAGGAACGGGGAGCCGACATGTCCAAGCTCGTGAAAATCGAGATTCCGAAGGACCTTTTTATCAACGGCACCGTCCAGCAGGTTCGCGAGTACGTGGCCAACTATTTGGAAGCGCTGGAAACGGGCTCTGCAAAGGGATAACCATTGCGATGGCCGGACTACCCACCATGCCCAGCGCGTTAACCGGCGAGATGATCGAATCGGCGGTCAACGCCCTGCCGATCCAGGGGCGGATCATGATGCGCCTGCTGCTCCTGCAATACCTGGATACCACGCAGGAAGACATCGACTATATGGCTGCGGACCGACCCGATCCCCGATTTGTCTCTGGAGCCAAACCGCTTGTTCAGGTGGTAGCGCGAGAGACCGTCCAGGGGCTCGTCGATCGCGTGGCGCAATATCGCACCCAGACCCGCAAGAAACGCGAACAGATCTGGATGCAGATTGGTTGCCTCAGAAAACAAATCACCTACGGCGAAGCCTTATGCGCCCAGGCTGAGCGACTGCTGCGCGAACGGTTCGGCCTGGATGCCGACGCCATGAAGCTGTTGCAGGCGCAGGCCCGCGCGGCCATTCCCAAACCGGCGACTCGAGAACTCGACCGGCAATGGGAGAAAGATGAAATTACGGAGCAGGACTACCGCTGCAAACGGCTCGGGATCGAATATCAAGCGGAGTTGCGCAAGCTCGATCGGGAACGGAAACGGCTTCAAACCGTCCTGCGCGACTACAGCATCGCCAGCCACGCTCCCTTGCAGGACCATGAAATCGGACATATTTGGGGCATCCCGGCCGGCTCATTGGCTGCAAGGAAAGCCAAATTCCTGCATCAATATCTGCAGGGGCTCCAAGCCGCGCTCCCGCAAACCGGCCAGCCTCCCGTCGATCTCTGGAAAGAGACCTTCGTGGTTCTGTCCGGCCGGCCGGTCGAACGATCCGCTGTTGCCTACGACAACCTGGACCGGACCGAATCGTCATTGATGGAAAAGCTGACGTCGTTTGCCTTGAAGACGATGCCCGAGGACATGGAAAGCCGCGGCTGGCTGTCCATCTCGTTGTCGCTCTTTGCGCTTCAACGCCTGTCCGCGATCCAGGCTGAGCGGGACATGGATCCTGACGCCCTGGAACAGGCCCTGCTGCAGCGGTCAGCGCCGGCTCCGAAAGAACCGGCGTCATCACCGCAGCCGGAGGCCGGCACCCAGTCCATACAGTCCGATGACTGGCACGAACACATCCTGCGCAGCATGCGAGGTGAGGACCGGCGATAACTGCCGGAGGTTGCAATAGTTCATATCTATGAAGATAATAAATTTATGACGAACGCGGCTTCTTTCATCCGCCGGCACATCGGACAAAGCGCCCTGATACTGCTGCTCATCACCGCGGGCTATTCAGGATGGGTGCCCGCACTTCACGCCGGCAGCATGCTGGAATTGACCGATCTGCTGGCGCACCCCGAGCAATACGACAAGCAAACCGTGTCCGTGGTCGGAGAAGTGAGCAATCTGCAGCTGGCCACAACCAGGGACGGACAGAACGCGTACGGGTTCCTGCTGAAATCCGGCAAAGGAACCGTCAAAGTCATCGGACTGGGAAAAACGCGCGTCCGCGACGGCGAGCAGGTGGTCGTCGAAGGAATTTTCAGCCGATTGCGCCAGGGCGGCCGGACCGCCGTCCTCAACGAAATCAAAGCCGAACTCGTTCGTCCCCTTGCGCAGCTGACCCCAGATTTCGTCGGCTGACTCTCTGTTCCGTCCCTTCAGGTCAACGCCCCGCTTACTTGACGGCCAGTCGTCCCGCTTGATACAACGAAAACCGTGGCGGTGTAGCTCAGTTGGTAGAGCAGCGGACTCATAAGCCGCGGGTCACCCGTTCAATCCGGGTCACCGCCACCATTCGACTCGCCCTTCGATGAACTCAGGGCTCGCTCATGGCAAGCCACGAGAATGATTCACCGGAACCACGCTGGCGAGTCGAATGGTGCCCCGAGCCCTGCCGATGGGCAATCCACTCAAGCCATCCCTCGCTTCGTGTGAGCCACCCGCTTCGAATTGATCTCCCCTCCCGTTCCTGCTAATCCCGCTGGTTGAGCCAGGACAGGTACCGGCTCCAGGATTGCCCGGTTCCCCCGCAGACCGTACTCGTCGCGCCGGAGCCGGACTGACCGATGAGACCCATGCGGCTCTGGCAGCCACCGCCGCCCGAGGTGCCGGACCCTCCCGTCCCTTGAGCGCCGATGTGCACCGCGAACTGGGACATCACGCCGACATTCCCGAGCGCCATGGATCGGTTCACGTTGGTATCGCTGCCGGCGACGGTCGTGCCGATGACCGACTCCTTGTACGCGGTTCCGGTCTGATAGAACAGCGCGTAGAGATTGCCGTCTCCCGCCGCGCTGCAGACGTCGTTCACCGGAATGAACGAGGGGAAAAACACGGTGCCACCGATAAGGGTCGGGGCCACCACATCCCGCTCTCCCAGGGTCGGCAACAGCGTGAACCAGCCGTCCTTGCTTTGCATGAGTCCCATGAGTGACGTCGCGCCTGAGCCATCGAAAGTCGTGGCCCCGGCCACTCCGGTCACCTGGTCCGTTCCACCCGCGCAGACAATGCAGATGCCGGCGCTTGAAACATCGACGAGATCCCGCCGTTCGCAGTCGGTCATTGTGGATTGTATGCAGCCGCCGGTCACAACGGGATCTTTCACCCCGATAAAGTATTGGGGCTCGGAATTTGTCTTGTCAATGGAGTCAAAAAACCGTCCGGTTCCGAAAAAGACCCAGGTGTTGTTGCTGTCATCCATCGTGAGGGTCGGGGCGGCAGTGATCGGCCCGACTTGCGTAGTGCCGGAAACGGGAAAGCTGGACAACAGGACCGTCGGCACCCGGTTGATCCCCGAGGCAATCCCCCACGTCGCAGCAGAGCACGGGGCGGCACTGCAACCTGTTGTCGTCAAGCGGTAGAGCTTTCCGACCCAGGCCGGGGAAGAGCCGTTCTTGATGGTGTTGCCTCCGTAGATGGCATCTGCCCGAAAATCGAGGTCGACATCGAGGGTGATCAGATTGCCCATGAAGGCATCGGCATCGCCCGTCGAAAACGTCGTGACCAGACTCAACCCCGTGGTCGGATCTTTCGGGCCGCGCTTCAGGTCGACGGCGAAGACCTGGGCAGTCTGGGCGCTGCTCCCGTCATACCCCGTCACGCCCGACCCGACCGCCATGAACCATCTCGCATTCGCATCCGCGGTCTTCTGCTCGCTTGCCGGATTGACCCGCAACACGGTCGGGGCACTGGTCGTCAGCCCCAGGGAGGGGTCGGTAAACACCCACAGGAGCTTGGGATCCGCCTCCGGATTCGTGATGTCCAGGACAAAATACGCGCTGTAAAACGTCCGCACATCGTCCGGATCGACAGTGTCCCCGTCCCCGTTGAAGTCCGCCGTGACCGTCATGGGCGGTCCGCCCTTGCCGGAGGTGCAGGCCTGGCAGCTCCCGCCCATCCGGAAGCCCCCTATCAGGATGGTGCCCCAGCCGTTGGGATGGTCCGCGTCCGGCGTGAAAATGCGGGCGTCCGTGATCTTGGGTTTCAAATCCACATAGTACACATGCGTGTAGTCCGTCTGGGTGAGCCATTTGAGATGCGGCAGGAGTTGGTAGGGAATGAAGGCCCACCGCTCCTGGCCCAGGAGCGGTCCTCCGGAATTATCGGACGGGGTCCGCGTGAACCACCCGTGCTCGGTAACGGTTGTCGTGGCCGGGTCATCGCCCCGCTGATAGAATCCGGCATTGAAAGCATGCAGCATCCCGTCATTGGCACCCACATAGACCACCTGGCGGCGGCTTCGATACTGCTGGTAGAACGCCGTGTAGCTGGCGTCCCCGTAGATGACATCGAATCGCTCCCGTGGGGATCCCACCACGGTCGGGGTGGAATGAAGCGGGTCGCCGAGTTTCCAGACTTTGAGCGAGCCCGAAACGGTAATCTGGCGATCGCGGAGCCCGGAGATCTGCTCCCCTCGAATGAAATTGATGATGTTGTCTGCGGTAAAGGGAGCGGCTCCGGCGCGCACATAGGGAGACAGGGTGGCCGAATTGGCGGTCGTAAACGGAATCATTTCACCCGCATCCACCAGGCCGTCGTTGTCGCGGTCCACCCACGTCAGGATCTTCCGGGCGCTCGAGGCGGTCGACGCGAGTTGCTTGCCCGCCTCCCAGATGCCTTGGACTTCCCGGAGTCCTACGGTCATCAGAGGCGTCGCGGCATCCGCCCTGCCGTCACCGTCGGCATCCACGTAGCGATCAACCAGCACGTCACTGGTCGCGGAATCGGTCCTCGTCCGGATGATGTAGTCGCTCTGATACACCAGCTTCCCGTCCCCGTCGCTGTCCTCCCGCAGATTCCCGAAGGAGTCCAGGAAAAGGCCCTGCGTATGTCCGGTCCATTTGACTTCGCTAAGCCCCTCAAAGGTGCTGGGGAAAAAGTAGGCCTGGTAGAGTGCGCCCTCGCCGGTGCCGGATGCTGCGAGCACCGAGACCGAGGTGCCGGACGCCGATCGTTTCAGGATCTCGGCGATGGCGCTGGTCACGGTTGATTCCAAATCTCCGCCTTCCGACGCCTCGAAATAGGTGTCCGGGATGCAGTCCTTGTCCTGGTCCCATTCGGCGTTGCTCGTGCCGGGCCCGCTCCCGAGCGAGGAGCCGGCAGGATAGGTGCAGGCTTGCCCCATAAGATCCACGGCGCCATTGCCATTCCTGTCCTCGAAACCTCCGTGCTTGGCCGCTGAGGCGAGGGTGCCTGCTCCCGCCGCTCCACCCATTGCATTGACCGAGTAAAATCCGACTTTTTGTGCTCCCGCCAGATACCCGATCACGCCGGACGCCTGGTCTCGGACATCGTGGGTCTGTCCGTAATAGGCGACGTCATCGAGTCTGGTGGAGGTGAGTCCGACCTGGGATCCGGTGAAAAGATCGGCGAAGGGGGCCTGAAGATCAGGGGCATTGTCGTCGTTGCGAGGGACACCCGGACTGACCATGATGATAAAGCTCTTGCAGCAGGACACCAGCTGATTGCTGGTCGCAAAATAATAGGGGTCGCCCTGGGCGCCCACGCTGGCGGCAAAGTCGGCAGGGCTGTTGCTGTAACAGGACCCCTGCGAATTACGGAAGAGGCAGAGCCCTTCGTAAGTCGCTTCGGCGAGCGGAGCGTGAGACTTGATGCCCTCGTTGCGGATGTTCGTGATGGCCGAGGCGTTGAAATTGTCGTCGAACCTGAAGATGACCCTGCCGCCCTTGCCTCCGTTGGCGTCCGCGAACATGATCGCGACGCGCATGTTGTCGGTCCGCAGTTTCTGGAACAGTCCGAGCGAGTGGTCGCGGCGATAACAGACCAGGTGGCCGGCAAAGGCCGGGTCACCGACCGTACAATTGCCCGAAATGGATCCGGTCCCGGACGGCGCATCCGGCTCCGTCAGCAAATCGACTCTGATCGAATACTGATCGCCGGGTGCCGCGTCAAAGGGATCGGCGTCTGCATCGCTGTTGAGATAAATCTTGCCTTCCCCCGAGCCAAAGAACCGGCCCGGCGTCGCCAGCGCCGATCCCGCGGCATCGACCGGAAGCGACGCCGGCGCTCTGCCGGCCAGCGTGCTGTCCGGCACAAACTTCACATATCGCCAGCAGGGGTTGCTGTTGTTGCCGCAGGTGTTGGTTGAGCCGTCCTCACCCGTCTTGGTCTCGCTCGCCAGCGAGTTGGCCGTCCCGTCCGTGTTGGAGGAAGCGGGCAACGACGTGCCTCCGATGAGGACTTGATACGCGACGTCTTTCTTGCGCATGGCCAGCCAGTTCAAGAAATTGCCGTCCCAGTGGACGGCGCCGCAGACCTCGGACACCGTGGTCTTCACCGAACCGTAGTTGAAACTGTTTGAATCCGTCGTATAACACCGCAACGAATCGAACAGACCGTAATAGCTCTTCGCCGGATCGAAGGCATCGCCGGGAGTTGAAACGGTCGCTCCGTTGACGGTCACGCCGCCGTCGATCGAGGAAACCAGATCCAGACCGGGAGCGGAAACGAGATTCACGTTCGCCGCCAGTTTGCCGGCCGTCACCGTGCCGGTCTTTCTGGAAATCGGATAACTGCCGTACGCCGCGGGCAATGTCGCATTCGAGAGGTCCACGATGAAGAGAATGTTGGGCGGGACGGTTTTGTTGATGAATGGCGGATACGCGGTATAGTCCGCGAGACTCTGGGGATGAGCCTCCCCTGCCCCAAACAACCCCACCAGGAAACCTGTCAAAACCATCGCAAGTACCACGCACATGCGACGAGAACGCGCCATGATCAATTCTCCTTGTCCACCACGGCCGGGTTAGATCTTTTTCTGGCAGCTTTCCCCTGTCGACGTGCAGGAATAGACGGCGGTCACCCGGCTCTTGGTGCTGCCCAGATTGCTTTTTGCCACGCAGTCGATGCGGTAGATAATATCGATGCCTCCGGCGGCGGAGCCGCTTCCCGGGCCGTCGTACCCTCCTGACATCTGCATGGCGGTTCCCGCCCTGGCCTTGGCATAGAGCCTGTCCAGGTCCCCGTTGACGGTATAGCTGTTGACGGACATGACCAGATTCGGCACCGCACTGCCCCCTTCTGCGGCATCCGGGTTGTTGTCGGATTGACCGAGAATCTCCTGATTCAACGTGGCACCATTCGTCTGAGGTACCGGCCCGGCCGGGGTCGCATCGTTCAAAAATGCCGTGGGCAGCGAACCCTGATCGATCGTCTGCTGGATGATGTTGACGGCCGTGCCGATGCAGGACTCGGCTGCGATTGCCGCCGTTTCGGTGTTCCGCGTCAACCCGGCCATGTTGTTTTCCAATCCGCTGACGGTCACGGCCGCCAAACCCAGCACGGTCAAGATCAACATCAGGAACAGGACCGTCATCAACGCGACGCCACGCTGATTGCCTGCCAGTGACTGATGCTGAATCCTGTTTCTCATCCGCAGATTCCCTTCTTCAGAACGCCAGATTCCTGACATCAACCGTCCGGCTGAGCCCTCGCCGCCTGAACTGCGAATAGGTCGTCGCATTGTATCCGGCATCGCCCGACGGATCGTGGTCGCTCACCACGACCGGCCCGAAGGAAACCGACATCGGCGCATGCCCTTCGCTGATCCCCCGGTCGGTGGAACGTTGCCGGGCTACCACCGCGATCCGGATCAGCCGGATCGTCGAAGGGATGAAGGGAGGGCTTGACCATGTGCTGTTCGTAATAAAATCGGCGGCATCAAATGCGCCGGAACTGTCCTGGTCGTCGACGATGCCGTCGGGCACTCCTCCGTTGACCGCCACGTTGCACCCGTCGCATCCATACGCCACCTGAAAATCCTCGATTCCATCCACCATGGGCGTCCCGTTGCGCAGTAAACATGGCGCCGAGTTGTCGCACTGAACCGGCGTGGTGCCCACCGTGTAGGTCACGCATTGCAGCAGATACACCTTCGTACCGGCCGGGAACGACGCCGGGGCGCTGACGGTGCGGGCAAAGGTCAACGTATCACCCGACACCGCGCTGACCGTCTCCGTCATGGCTCCATTGATCGAGATCTGGGCGGTGGGAAGAGTCGCGATCGAAAAACCTGCCGACATCATCTCGGCCACGGCTCCGGCGTGAAGCGTGATCTGGCTAAAGCCGGGGCCGACAGGATTCGCGAGGGACCAGCCCGGCGCTGCCGTGCTCGTGACGGGAACCACCAGAGAGATCGCATCGGGTCCCGTATCGGGACCGGCCGGATTGTTGTCGAGCGGGACGATCGGAGCGGGGATTCCGTTTGTCACACAGCCGCCAACTTGACCGCCCATCCCGAATCCAGCCGCCCGCACATCCCGTGCGATTAATTCCATTGCCATGCGGGCGTTTTGCTGCGTATCGACGATCTGGTCATTCGTTCTGGTCGCCTGATCCGTCGCATAGAGCACGGTGAACCCCGCCGCGACTATCATGCTGGCGATCACCATCGCCAGCATGAGTTCAATCAACGTGGCTCCCTGTTCGTTGTGATGGAAAGTGGTCATATCGTTCCGCTCCCTGACACCGGCGGCGCTTACTCCGGCGCCATGACCGTCCTGAAAGTGAGGGTCCGGTTTCTCCTGGTGCTAGTTTCACCGCGGCTGGACCCGAACCAGTTGACCGTGATCGTCACCAGGGTCTGATTGAGGGGCGGGTTCGTTGGGCCCGTCGGCGAAACCGTCACATTCCCCTGCACGCTTGAAAGCCCGGACTCGCTGAGAAGGGCTCGCCACTGCGCGTAATCCCCCCTCGCCATCGGTTGCGTGCTTGGCGGCTGTGTCGCCACGTTCAGGGTATCAATGCCGTTGTAGGCCAGCGCGTTACGCCGGTTGAATTGGATGCGTTCAACCATCTCCGCCGCAAGGTTCGTGACTCGCGTGAGCTCGTTCGCATCCACATTCCGGCTGAAAGAAATGGTTTGCATCCCCGCCAAGGCAAGCAGACCGGTACCCAAAATGAGCGTGGCAATCATGCTTTCGAGCAGCGTAAAACCGGCTCTCTCCCGCAGGATTCCGTTCCAGCCGTACATCGCGTCGCTCCCTCCTGCTTCAGGGACAGGTGGCCATGGGACACCATGTCGTTTTGCCGCCGGCTGCAACCTTGACGGCATAGGTCAGCCCCTGGTCATTGGACACTGAAATTACCTGATTGCCGACACCACCATTGCTGGAGCGGAACCCCAGGGAGTTGAACTGAATCGTGCTCCCTCCCGTCACGCTGGCGTTCGTCACGTGCGCCATCATGACTGACTGAGTCGGCAGCACCTGGCTGCCTCCTGTATCGGTAGCGGCGATGGTCACGTGTCCCCCAGTGACTGCCACGCCCACTGTCACTGTGGTATTACGGTTCATGGCAGCCAGCCTCGCAAAACTGAGTTGTCCATGAATCTCGGTCGCCGCCTGCCTGAGTTGATAGCGCGCATTCCAACTCAGGTAATTCGGGATTCCGATGGTGAGACTGATTGCGATCACGGAAAGCACTGTAATCAATTCGAGCGTGCTGAAACCTCGCTGCGCAAACCCTCTGCTTGTTGTTGGCACTCGCATTGATGACTGTGCAGTCGATTGCCTACATGTGAGATTGTTCATACACATGCCCTATGATTGAGCAATTATTGTTCCGCTGGAACTACTCACTAACTCCTTGCAATGACATGCAGTGACAAAAATTGACAGGCATTCTGTTCAAATCTGATCCAGCTAACCATTCAAGAGTGTCCGGAAACGTACAACTCAGCTTGGACTGACAGGACAACGTCGTGCCTGATAAACAATAATTTTTCGTAGGCGGCATGCCCTAATTAAAACTCCTCTGTTATTTTTCCACCGTTACGCTGGACCATTGTGAGAGCCTTCCCGGATCTCACAGTGGCAATCAGGCTTTGAGTTGGCGGTTGCGATATGATGCTGCGGTGTGAGCATGGAGCGACTCCCCGCAGCGAGATTTGGCGAGTTGGGATTCACCGAGGGCCTGACGTTCCGCAAGAACAACAAGCCGTATCGAATCAGCGGCGGTGTGTACTACACCTATTCCGCTCCCGGCAGCGACGCAGGGCAGACCACCTATGTCGACGACATTATCAACACGCGTCTTGCCTACGAACATTTTCTCGATGACAAGCAGGGGCTGGCTTTGAATCTTGAAGTGGCGACCCTTCACACGACAACCTGGCGGGCCGACGGCCATTCCATCCATCGCGGGCAGCGCAGCGGAGCCACCGTGATGGGCGTTGAACCGGGCATTCACATGCGGCTGTCCGATTCATGGGTGGCCGGCATGGGCGTGCTCTTTACCGTGGCAGGCCAGAACGCCGCCGACGCCATTTACCCGAACTTCGCGATCCAGTGGTACTGGAACCAGGGCAAGAAGGTCATCATGCGGTGAACGCCGCATCGCGGCGAGGCACCAGATGCACCGCCCCCGCCTTGATCGACGCAGTGAGCGGCATGCCGAGCGACAGGTGCAAATCCTCGACAGCTGACCGGGTCACGATGGCTGAGAGCGGGAACCCGCAGTCCAAGCCGACTTTGACGAGCGCACCCATCGAGGATATGTCCACCACACTCCCCCGCAACTGATTCCTTGCGCTCGTCGTTCCGGCGCTGCCATGTGCGAGCACCACATCCTCTGCGCGGATGCACACGAACACATCCGGTCCGACCTCATCTCCCGCCAAAGCATGAAGTATCACTCCGGCGACCTCGACCGTCGCAAGCCCCTCGACCGACTCACGCACCCGTCCCTGGAGCGCGGTCTCGATTCCGACGATGCGCGCCACCTCCTCCCCATTCGGACGATTGAAGACTTCCTGCGGTGTGCCCACCTGCAGAACACGTCCCGCACCGATGACCGCCATCTGATCACCAAGCGCCAACGCCTCGCCCCAATCATGGGTCACGACGATCGACGGGATCGCGAGATGCTTCAAGAGATGCCGCAGCTCGCCTTGCAGCCGCAACCGGGTCGGCGTATCCAGCGCCGACAATGGTTCATCGAGCAGCAACAACTGGGGATGCCGGGCAATCGCTCTGGCAAGCGCGACGCGCTGCTGCTGGCCACCGGACAATTGGCTTGGCGTGAGCTGTTCCAACCCCTGCAGCTTCAGGAGTGTAAGACTCTCGGCAACACGTCGCTGTTTTTCATCGGCCGTTAACCCGCCAAGCCCAAATCCGATATTTCCGGCAACCGAATAGGTCGGGAACAGGGAGTAATCCTGGGACATATACCCGACTCCCCGCTCCTGCGGGGGAACGTCAATCGCCTGCTCCGCATCAAACCACGTGCGGGAGATAAATCGAATGCGGCCCTCTTCAGGCCGCTCCAACCCGGCCAGGCACCGGAGGATCGTGGTCTTGCCGGACCCGGATGGTCCGAAAAGAATCAGGACGGTTGATGGCCCCAACGAGATCGCTAAGCGGGCTCGTAGAGTGAACCCACTTGGAAATGTTTTGGTAATATCCACCGTCATTTCTGCGGCCATACCGCCCACACCTTTCGATTCATCGCGTACACGGACAATAAGATCAGATAAGACACGGCCAGCAGGAACAGGGCCGTCATGGCTGCGCCCGCGTAGTTCAACGCCTGGACTTCATCATAAATATCGATGGACACCGTACGCGTCACGCCCTCGATGTTGCCGCCGACCATCAGGACAACGCCAAACTCTCCGAGCGTGTGCGCAAAGCTCAGGACAAATCCCGTCACCACGCCCGCCACGGACATCGGAAGAATCAGCTTGAAGAACGTGCCGGCACGGGACACGCCGAGCGTCCAGGACGCCTCAATCAGACGTCGATCCACCTGATCGAACGCCGCGGCAAACGGCTGAACGGCAAACGGCAGGCTGTATAGCACGGAAGCAATCAGCAATCCTTCAAAGGTAAATGGGAGCGGATGGCCGACGAGGTCCGTATAGAGCCGCCCGAACGGACTGTGTGGTCCGATGGCAACCAGGATATAAAACCCCATCACGGTTGGCGGGAGCACCAAAGGCAGCGCCACCACCGATTCGACCAGAAACTTCCAGCGCCACCGTGAAAAGCTCACCCAGTAGGCGATCGGCAGCCCGATGACGACCAGGAGCAGCGCCGTCAGCATCGCCAACTTCAGTGTGACTCCGATCGCAATCCAGTTCATGGTTGAGCCGCATCCGGGAGAACAAATCCGTACCGGCGAAGGATTTCCCGGCCCTCACGTTGTTGAAGAAATGAGAGAAACGCCTGCGCACCCTCGCGATTCCGTCCGTTCTTCAACACCACTGCTCCCTGTTCGATTGGCGGATAGGCTTCCTGCGGAATCTCCCAATACTGACCGGCCTGCTGCATCGCCGGGACCATGGCCAGCGACAGCGCGATCAACCCCGTGTCAGCTGCTCCGGACTCGACGAACTGAGCCGCCTGCGAAATGTTTTCACCCTGGACCAGCTTGCCCTTGACCGCTTCGTAGACGCCGGCATGTCGCATGGCCTCCACAGCCGCCCGACCGTATGGCGCATGCTTCGGATTGGCAATGGCGATTTTTTTGACGGCGGGATCGAGCAGCGCCTGTAGACCCTGCCGCAGGGACGGCAACCCGGCCCGGTTCGGCACCCAGAGCACGAGCCGTCCGATGGCATATCGATACAGGGAGCCGGGCACCGCCTGACCGGACTCTTCCAGTTTTTGAGGATAGCGAACGTCTGCAGAAAAATACGCGTCGAACGGCGCCCCGTTCTGGATCTGCGAAAAGAGATTGCCCGATGAGCCCAGCGTGATCTTCGCGCGGGTTCCGGTCTGCCGCTCGAACTGGCTTGCAGCCTCTTTAAACGCAAAGCTCAAATCGGACGCAGCGGCCACCGTAATCTCCTCCGCCTGCGCAAATCCGCTCCCGCATGCGACCGCAAGCACTATGGCACAGCCGAACAACTTCATGATCGCGATGGACTCCTACGGCATCTGGGCTTTTTTCCCCTGGTTCCAAAACCACCGAAAGGCAAAGTTCGGATAGATCGCATCGGCGGTGTTCTGCCCGGCGACAGTGAAGAGCACGCCCGCGGCGGCCACCCACGAGTCTGAAAATCGCCATTGGACGGCCGGTTCCATGCCAATGACCGTCGAACCACTGGGTGAACCGCGGTTGATCGAGTGCCCATCGGCTCTCCATGTTGCAGCGCTGACAGTGGTCAGCTCGATGTTGTACGCGAACCCCTGTTTGTCATCCAGAAAATGCTCGAACGACAACCGGGTGTTGATGACATCACCGGTATAGGTCGTTTGACCGGCATCGCTGCCGGAAGTGGCATAGGTATAAAACAGTCCGCCGCTGATCCGGAACGGCTGAAAATTTTTCCTGAACGTCATGCCTTCGGTCAAACTCAATTCTCCGAATCGGGTCGCCGGCAAACGGCCGAGCGGGGCAAATCCGCCTGGCGGCCGCTCGGTGCCGGTCACCCACCGGCTGGTCGGCAGCACGAGTTGCTGATAGAGAGTGATGGACGGCCGGGCGCTGTCCGGATCCTGGACGATCGGTCGATATTTCATTTGGAGGGACACGTCGCCCATCCCGGTGTCCGTCGTCCAAGGGCCGCCCCTGCCCTTGTTGAATGAGTCCGAATCCTTGGTCCAAAAGGCCTGCCATGACGTCGCCACTCCCAGTTCCACGTGATTGGTGAGCCCATAGGTCAGCACGACAAGGGGCGCCACCGAGTACGTATGGACAGGACCATCCTTTCTATTATTTGGAAGGGAGAGCGTGTTGCCATAACCTTTTTCACTGACCTGGGAAAAGACAAACGGTCGAATGGACAACTGGCCCTTCGGATGAATGTCCACGGATTGGATCAACAGCGGGCCTTCTGACAAAGGATTCCAGCTCTTGCGGTACTTTCGAATTTCCTCATCCGTCGGCACCCATTCCCATGCTCTGGCAGTTGCAGCCGGAATGAGGCAGGCAGTGAGCAGCACCCCGATAATCAGCACACCCGCGCGTCGGATCACAGCGCTTGCAGCTTTCCGGTCTCGCGCGTGTCATACCCGCCCAGCGCGTCGATCTCGCTCCGGAACTGGTTGCTGACGATCGTGTCCAGCAGCATGGAAAGCCCGCGGTGCGATGAGAGATACGCCGTCGGCATCACCAGGTCGTACCGTTCCTCCTGAAGCGGAATGAACACAAGCCCCAGCAGCCTGGCGGCGGACCGCACGCCAATTCCCGCGTCGGCCCGGCCCTCGGCAATTGCCCGGGCGACTTCAAGGTGCGATCCTGCAAGCTGTTCATAGCCGTGAACCTGATTGGGACGTACGCCGGCAACAGCGAGTTGTCGATCCAGCAGCAACCGCGCGCCCGCGCCCGCCTCCCGATTGATCAACGCCACATTTTTCCTGGCCAGATCTTCGACGGCCCTGATCCCCTTCGGATTCCCCTGCCGGGCCATCAAGCCCTGCTCCCAGGTCGCGAACGTCACCACCGTGTATTCCCCCCGCGTCAAATGACGACGCAGATAGGGCAAATTGCTTTCGCCGGACCGTTCATCCACCACGTGGAGGCCGGCAACATGCACCTCCTGACGCCTGAGAGCTTCCACGGCGGCGGTGCTCCCCATCGTCCAGCCCACCACCGTTCCGCCATCGTGCCGGCGGCGCAAATGCTCGCCGGCCAGGTAGATAGCCGGATCGCAGCCGGCCACGACGACCTCTTCATCCACAGTTCGTCGGTCTCGAAGCAACTGCACCCGGACACGGTTAGTTCCTTTTACCGATTTGCGGGACGACGTGGCAGGACCAAGAAGTAACCCGTCGGCTCCCACGGTAAAGTTCAGCACGTCGCCGAGCAGGGCCACCGGGTGAACGACCATCCGCCCCCCGACATTCGCCACCTTGACGCGGATCCGGCCTGCACCGGATGGAACCGCACCGACGAGATCTCCTTCCACAACCGCTCCCGTGGACACAAGGCTGAACAACTCCTCCACGCGACATTCGAGCGCCCCGGCGAGACGCAACGCCACCGCCGTTGTCGGCAGGTACTGACCGGCCTCGATGGCATAGATCGCCTGCCGCGTGACGCCGGACCGCCGGGCCAATTCTCCCTGCGACAGACCCTGTTGCCCTCGCACAGTCCTGAGACGGTTCTCGAAATGACTGATCGGTTCGGCTTGATGTTTGATCCCCATGGCGAATTGGAGATATCAGAATACATTACATACTGTCAAGTATACAGACATTACAGGAGTCGCTCGGGTGGGCGGTCAGCCTCAACCGGATCGGTCCGACCCCTCGCGCCGGTTGCTTCCTGCAGGCGCAGGATCCTTTGGATTCAGGCGGCATCCCGCCGCTTCAGAGATGGGCGGCGTTCCAGACGGCGCGTCTTGACAATCCCTCGTGGGGGGCGTAGAGGAGGCTGGTGTTCGGTCTGAGCAACCGCTCCTTACCCGGAGGCCATATGCATAGCCCTTCCTGCGGCGGACGAACCCTTGTCGCAGCACTCACCGTATGTGCGCTGTCCTGCCCGGTCGGCGTGGGCGCCGGCGTGTCGGAGGAACTGGCGGTACAGTCCATTCTCGAGGCGGTCAAAGCCTTCCGGATCGTGTATTCCAAGGGCGTCGTCGAACAGGTGCGGAAATCCGGCATCAAGCCGAGCGAAAACTGGAAGGCCGACGACCACGCGATCATGCTCAACGCCCAGTTCGTGAAGGCAGCCGGCGCCGAGATCAAGGAATTTGAACTGGGATTGATCGGGCTGACTCCGCTCTACAAATCCAACATGCCCAAGACCCAGGCGGAGACCGATGCTCTGAAGAAGATGGAAAACGACCCGGAGTTGAAAGTGCTGACGTTCGTGGACGGAAATCAGTTCAAAGGACTTGCGGCGGACTATGCGATCGTCCAGGCCTGCGCGGACTGCCATAACACCCATCCGAACAGCACGAGGAAGAATTTCAGGCAGGGCGATCTGATGGGCGCGATCGTGGTGAGAATCAAACGGTAGGTGCGACGCGTCGCGGAGGTGGGGGGGGCCTGAAATTTTTCCCTTAGTCCGATTCACTCTTTACAGTGAGTGAATTCTTGAACGTGCCATCCCCTAGCTGGCCGTCCTCGTTCTCTCCCCAACAGGTAATTGTTTTGGAATCCATCGCGCAGGTATGCTGCCCCCCAGCTGCTATCGCGATGCTTCGACCCGGCACCATGACCACATCCACGGGAGCCTTCCGATCGATCCCCGTTCTGTCGCCCAACTGCCCGTCGTGGTTCCCCCCCCAGCATTTGACATCGCCGTTTGAAGTGAGCGCGCAGACATGCCGCCACCCCGCCGAGATCGCTTTCACCCCGCTCGTCAGCTCGACGACCTCCGTCGGCGTATTGGCATCGTTTCGTGTGCCGAGGCCCAACTGCCCGTCGTGGTTCCCCCCCCAGCATTTGACCCCGCCGGCCGTGGTCAGGGCACAGGTATGCCGCCATCGCGCCGAAATCGCCGTCACCCCGCTCGAGAGCCCGGCGACGTCCACCGGTGTCTGCCGGTCGGTCTCCGTGCCGTCCCCCAACTGGCCGTCGTGATTGTTCCCCCAGCATTTGACCCCGCCGGCCGTGGTCAGGGCACAGGTATGCCGCCATCCCGCCGAGATCGCTGTCACCCCGCTCGTCAATCCAACAACATCCAGGGGGGTGACTCGATCGACTTTCGTTCCATCCCCCAACTCGCCGTCGTGATTGTTGCCCCAGCATTTGACTCCCCCGCTAGTGGTCAGCGCGCAGGTATGCCGCTCTCCCGTCGCGAGTGCCGTGATGGCGCTCATCAACCCGAGAACATCCTCCGGTTTCTTCCGGTCCACCCTTGTTCCATCGCCCAGTTGCCCGTCATGATTGTTGCCCCAGCAGACGACCCGGTCGGCGGTGGTGACAGCGCACGTATGCCGCCACCCCGCCGAGATCGCTTTCACCCCGCTCGTCAGCCCGACGACATTCACCGGAGTGCCATGGTCGGCGTGTGTCCCGTCTCCCAACTGACCATCGTGATTGTTGCCCCAGCATTTGACGCCGGCGGCGGCGGTCAGCACGCAGGAATGTCGCTCACCGACCTTGATGTCGACCAACTGAACTGGGGAGGACGGCGCTTCGCCCATCGAGGCGCAGGAAACCATGCTGTAAAGGACGACTGCCGCTGCGCCACTCGTCACTCTCCACCCCTGACGCAACGCCAGAGGGTGCAACAGAGCCATGTCTGTCATCGCCTGCCTCCTTTTACAACTACACCTGAATACGCAGTATCGATTACGCCCGATTCACGCCCTCGCCGGCCCATGATAGGATATATATATAATACGCTTCAATCGGAATGATCTGTTGGTTTATAAGAACAGATCGTGTAAGAGATAATAATTTGGAGGGTCGCCCGCCATGGCCCGACATGCCGCTGCACCGATCCTCTTGACCATCATACTCGCTGCCCCCGGGGCCGTTGAGGCGCTGGACTGGGTCCCCACCGAAGAAGAGATTCAGAAATACCGGAAGAGCTGGAATCCCCTGTCGCACGGCCCGATGTTGATTTCCTCCCCCGACATACAGCCGAAGGGCCAGTGGTACATCCGCCCGCTGATCTTTGCGCAAATCGGCACCAGCAGCTTCGGGAATCAATTGGAGTTTGCCACGGGCGCAAAAGGTGGCCCGGTGCATCTCTACAGCGCGCAACTGCCGTTTGTCCAGACCGCCTACGGGTTGAACGATCATTGGGAGGTGGGCGCGCAGACGGCCCTGAACACATTCTGGGCGAGGGAGAACGGGCAATCCACGAGCGAAGTCGGCTGGGGCGACACCTCATTTAGCCTCAAGTACCGGCCTGTCGTCCAGGATCCCTACACCTGGGTTCCAAGCATCAACTGGTTCAATCAGATTGCGTTTCCCACGAGCAAGTGGGCGGATACGGACAAGCCGCCAGGCGGGTTCTCTCCGATCGGCCGCTTTCCTTCGACACGTTCCGGCGAAATCAGCATGACGACCGGCATCGCCTTTCGGAAAAACCTTCAGCCGTACCGCTGGAGCGGCGGCGTCTATTACACCTACTCCGCCCCCGGCCTCAGGGACAAGCTGGGCCAGACGACCTACGCCGGCGACTTGATCAACACGCGGCTCGTGTTCGAACACATCCTGAGCGACAAACACGGGTTTGGGTACAACCTGGAATTCGTGTCGCTCCACGGTCTCACGCACCGCATCGACGGACACCGCCTCAATTCCGGACAGAAAGACGGATTCTCGGTGTTCGGCGTTGAGCCGGCCGTCCAATGGCGGTTCGGCGACTCCAATTTCCTGGCCGCAGGCGGTGTGCTCTTTACGATCGCCGGCCAGAATGCCACCAATTCGATGTATCCGAACTTTTCAATCTTCTATTATTGGAGCAAATCCGGAAAGGTACTGATGCGATGAAGATGCTGATGATCGTGTTCCGCGAGTCTCTTGAAGAAGAGGTTCTGAAATTATTGAAGGAGCTGGGCGTCAAGGCGTTCACGGAACTCCCTTCAGTGGTCGGGGCCGGCGAGGCCGGTGCCGCCTTCCACACTTTCGCCCTGCCGCAGACCAATTCGATGGTGTTGACGGCCCTGACGGACCATCATGCCGAGCAGGTCATCAAAGGCCTGCACGCCTACCGCGATCAATTGACCCAACGGCAACACGGCGCTTACATCCCCCTGCGCGTCTTCACCCTGCCCTGTGAACAGGTCGTTTGAGAATGATCACCGTAATCATTTCGTAACACGGCTGTGTTAGCCTGACATCAGACTATGATCCGTGCGGCGCTCAAGAATCCCTATGCGGTGGTGGCGATCAGCCTGATCGTCGTGATCCTGGGGGCTGTGTCCTACCAGAATATGGTGGTGGACATCTTTCCGGAGATCAACCTGCCCGTGGTGGCGGTGGCCACCTTCTACAAGGGCATGGGGCCCTCCGAGATCGAAGGCGCCATCACCCTGCGCCTGGAGCAGCTCTTCCTGCAGGCCTCCTACGTCGAGCACATCGAGTCCCGCTCGCTGCCCGGCGTGAGTCTCATCAAGATCTATTTTCATCCTTCCTACGATGTGAATGCCGGCATGGCCGAGATCACCAGCCTCACCTATTCAGCACTTCGGTATCTGCCTC